>CAMAZK010000342.1 GCA_945863205.1 Akkermansia muciniphila
ACGACGCGTCCGCCGGCCTTGCCATTGCCATCCATGCCGAGCGGGTAGTCCGCCATCTCGATGACCCACAGGCGGCCCTGCTCATCCCAATCAAACGCGACCGGATCGAGCACCACCGGCTCCGCCGCGACGAGTTCGATGCGGTAACCCTCGCGCACATGCCACTTCTTCGCGGATTCTTCGGGGGAGAGTGGTGCAGTCCTCTGGACTGCTTCTGTCTGAGCAGCCGGGACGGCTGCACCACTTTCCAAACCGACGACCTCGACTTTTTCAAACGATCCTTCCAGCGGCGCGAAGTCATCGCAGCGTTTGCCGAAGAACAATTCCTTCGCGCCGGGCGCGGTGACGGGCAGTTCGGCGTCGATCTCCACTTTGCCATTGAGCGTGACCTTCACGCGTGAGCCGAGGCGCTCCAGCTTCACGTCATTCCACGTGCCCGGCTCGATCACTGTCGTGCCACGCACGATTTGCGAGGCCGCATTGCCATTGAAGACGAACAACCGGCCCGGCGACGAGTCCTTGTAGTTCCCGCCGATGCCGAGGTGATCGCCCGGCGCTTGATGATCGCCCTTTGGTCCGCTTGAGATGAGGTAGGCGGTCACGGCGCTGACGTTGTTCGCCTTCGTGTTCTTGAAGCGCATCGACGCGGACCAGTTCTCATGCGCCTTCAGCAAGGCCGAGCTCTGCACCTGTGCCCGCTTCTTCCGCTCCGCCCGCGAAACGGCCCGCTTGGCATTCTCCTCGCTCACTTTCGAGATGTTCCAAAGCTTCGCGATAAGAGATGGCTCGATGACGCGATCCCAGATCGTAATCTCGTCGAGCCGTCCTTCGAGTCCTTGGCCAAAAAGGACCTCGTTGGCCGCCTTCCCGGCCTTTCCGGTCAAAACGGGCTTCTCGGAGCCATCGAGGTGCACCCGCACGTTTTCGCCATCGCGGATGAGCACGGCGAAATGCCAGTCGTCGGCGAACAAAGTGGTTTCGGCTTTAGCCGAATCCGGTCCTTCGGCTGAAGCCGAAGCCACTTTATCTCCCCATTCGAGCCTCACCGTGTGATCCGGGAACTGATGCGCCTTCAAGCTGACGCCCAGCGCGTTGATCAACTCGCCCGCGCGATCACTCGCGCCGCTTTCATGGCCGAGCCAGAACCAGAGGGCGATGGAAGACTGAGTTCCAAGTTTAAGGTTGGAAGTTTCAAGATGGCCTCCGGCGAGGTGGATGGATCGGTTGATGTGCTTGGAACCTGAGAATGCGTAACTTGCGAATACGGAACCTGTGAGCGCGGAACCTGTGAGTGCGGATTCAGTGTCGTAGCCGAGTCCGCTGCCGACTCCAGGCAGATAGAAGGCATGGGGACCAATCAGGTTCGCCAGTAGTGTTTTGTTGTCGATCTCCGAGACCAAGGAGGTGCAGCCTGTTTCTCCGCAACCAAAGTGCGCCAGAGGATTGGTGGAATGAATTTCCAATGCGTATGCCCCTCCGTGATGCGTGTCTTGGGCAAAAGGCCCCCCCGCCATTTCCAACAACCCTTCGTTCAGCAGGGAGAGCATCTTGGATTCCGCCTTTTGTTCCAATCCTGCTGTCCGCGCTGGCCACGTCGTGTAACCACCCAATTCATGCTGCTCGATTGGTGGAATGTAACCCTCCGCCCCATTCGCCAACTCAATGTTGAAGTGCGTTCCCAGTGGAGATGCCTCTCTCAACTTCAATCCCGTGATCGCATACACTTCATTCGGCAGCGTTGCGATGCTTAGATCACCAATCCGAATCGCCTGCAGCTTCACGCTGGTCTTTTGACGCTCGTGGAGGATGAGCGCCTCTCTCGCATAAACTTCCTCTTTGTTCTTCGGCAGGTCGTTTTCGATCTTCGCGGCGATGGGACGGGCCCAGGCGAGGCGTTTTTCGTCGGGGACGCGATACTTGAGCTCGAGCGTCTTCTCGACCATGCCGAGCGGGGCGTGATCGACATACTTCACGGTTTGCAGGGCTTTGATGGCGCTGTCGGCGACCTCGGAGGCGTAGGTGTCGATGGTGATCGTCTTTTTCTCCGCGCCGTAGTCCATCCACATCTGGTCGCCGCTCGTGCCCTGGCTCATGGCGCAGACGAAGGGGCCGTTGCCATCGCCCTGCTGGCCCATTTTCGCGGCGAGGTCCTTGCAGAAGAGGCCGAAGTAGTCGGCGGAGATCGGTGCGGTGCCAAAGTAGTGCTGCGAATAGTTTGCGAGCACGCCGAGCGGTTTGCCATCGAGCGTCTGCAGCGCGATGACGCTGAGCTGCGGGTCCACCGGGCCGCTGGGGCCGACGACGTCCTTGCTGAGGTAGCCGGGGTGCATGTTTGCGCGGCCCGTGGGCTGGCCGAAGGGATCGACGACCTCCTTGCCCGGCAGGCGAATCCAGCGGCGGTTGTGCGTGTGCTCCCAGTCGTCGTAGCTGCCCCAGCCGATGCGGGCCGGTTGCAGCGCCGCATTCGCCGCCACGATGGCCTCGGCAATCTTCGGCGTGAGGAATTTTGCATACACGGTGTCCTTCCGCGTGCCGAGGCAGCCCATCGCCGCTGGCGCGGAGTGCGTGTGCGTGGCGCTGACCATCATGCGATCCACCGGGATGCCGCACTGCTTCGCCGCGATGCCTTTGGCCTCATCAATGAGCGACTGCTCCATCATGCACGTGTCCACGATGGCAAAGGCGATCTTCATCTTCCCGTCATCGAGCACAAAACTGCGCACGAAGAGCTTGTCCGCGAGCCTCTCGCCCCGTCCCTCCAGAAACCCGCCCGCGATGATCCGCGGGAACTCCGTGGGCGAAATGTCCACCGTGGCCACTCCGGCACGGAAGGTGGCCGCGGAGGCGAGTGTGGTGAGAAGAGCGAGACAGGCGAGAACGAGCTTCATGGCGTGCGAGACCATACGCTCTCCTGCGCGAAGATTGCTCAATCTCCCGCGCCGGTGTTTTCGATGTCGGTGGTCAATTTCATGTCCATGAGCACGTAGGCGTGCGTCTTGGCCTGCATGTCCATGACGTAGCCGGGCACGCGCATCAGTTCGTCGAAGCCCTCCTCGATGAAGGCACGGATGGCGAGCTCACGCTCCGCATTGAACTCCGCCTGGAGATGCGAGAGGCCGCTGTGACGTGCCACGTCGATGATCTCACGAATGAGGATGCCTGCGAGCCCCACGCCGCGATAGCCGGGATGAGTGAGCAGGTGCGTCATGCCGATGTGGCGCTTCCAGCCGCCGTGTCGCTGCTCCAGCGTCGCGAGGCCGATCACCTGACCGTCTGCAAAGGCCAGCAGCGGCAGCCGCGCATCGTAATCGACATCCGCGCACCATTCTTTGACCAGAGCCGGGTTGTCGAGCCGCTGCTTGATGAACAACCGCTCAAACTCCGGCACCTCGTGCAGGAACATCATGAAGCTGGCTTCATCAGAGGTCTCCAGCGGTCGGATCATGCACTGCACGCTGGTTTCGAGCGGATAACGGACCGGGTATTTTTCGAGGGCGAAGTCAATCATGGCGGTGAACGGATTTCACCCGCCGTTCAAGCATCGGATGTGCCAGAAGAAGCCATGCGCAGGATAGCCGCTTCGAACGCCAAGATACGCCCATTAAGTCGGAGGCGAGTTTTGCCAGATCAGGCGATCAAGGGGCCGACGACCGGTTCCGCGAGCAGCTTTTGAACTTCTTCGACGACACTGGCCGCAGGCACGGAGGACTGCGAACGGGCGATGAGGTTCTTGATGACGACTTCGGGATATTCAGAGCCAAAGACGATGGCGAAGCGTGCTTTGCGGTCCTCGGCGGCCTGGAACTGCTTGCCAACTTTTTGCGCGGCAAAGGGGTAGTCGATGCGGATGCCGGCAGCACGCAAGGCTTGCACGGCGGCGAGCGCATGCGGGCGTTGCGCTTCATCCGCAACGACAACAAAAGCGTCGATGCTGCTAGCAGCCAGAAGAGCGCTTGTGAGGGCGCACTGAGCACCCGGCGTACGCTTGAGGAGAATGCCAAGCACGACATCTCCCATGGCAAAACCTGCGGCGGGCATGTCCACATTGCCATCGCTCATGAGAGCGCAGAGCTTGTCGTAGCGACCGCCGCCGGCGACGGCGCGGAGGTTATGCTTGAGATCGAAGACTTCAAAGACGGTGCCGGTGTAGTAGGCGAGGCCGCGAACGATGCTGGCGTCGATCTTGATGAAGGACCAGAGGCCGCGTGCAGTGAGGTTGGCCTTCAAGTCGGCAAAGGCGGGGTGATTTTCGTCGGCCGCGGCCATGAAGGAGCGGACTTCGGCGGTAGTGAGGCCAATGTTGCCGAGCTTGGTTTCGGTGTCGTCCGGCTTCGCACGCTCGATCTTGTCGATGATGCCGAGAAAGGTCGCGGTGTGTTCGGCGGAGATGTTTTTTTCCGCGAGGAACTGGTTCCAGATCTCGCGGTTGCTGAGGCGGACGGTGAAGTCTTCCGCACTCACGCCGAACTCGCGCATGACATCGATGGAGAGCGCGATGAGTTCGGCATCGGCGGCAGGGCTGGTGTCGCCGAGGATGTCCGCATTGAACTGGATGAACTCGCGTCCACGGCCTTCTTGAGGTTCTTCATAGCGAAAGCAGGGGCCGATCTGAAACCACTTGATGGGCTTTTTGAAGTCACGCTGACGGGCGGTGGCCATGCGGGCGAGCGAGGGCGTGACTTCGGGGCGCAGGGTGATTTCGCGGTCGGCCTTGTCGCGGAAGCAGAAGAGCTGGGCGGTGATTTCGTCGCCGCTTTTTTTGCGGAAGAGGTCGGTGCTTTCAACGACGGGGGCTTCATACTCCAGAAAGCCATAGCGCCGTGCGACGGAGCGCCAGGTTTCGGTGATGTAGTTTCGCAGTGCGCATTCTTCAGGGAAGAAGTCGCGAAAGCCTTTGACGGTGCGGAAGGTGGCCATA
>CAMAZK010000343.1 GCA_945863205.1 Akkermansia muciniphila
CGTCGCCGCCGAGCAGGGCGCCTCCCCTTCCTCCCACGGCGTGCCGGTCATCCTGCGCTCCGAAGACCTGCCGGAGACCGATCAGGTCGTCTCCCACGTAATCCAGCTCAATTTCCTCCAGGCTGAGGAAGCCGCCTCCGCCCTGCAGCAGCTGATCCCTCTGCACCCCTATGGAAAAATTCTCGCCATGGCCAACGCCAGATCACTGGTCGTCACCGAAGCCTCCCAGACCATCCGTGCCTACCTCGACCTCGTGAAACAGGTCGATGTGGCCCCCATGAACACCGTGCAGAAGACCTTTGTCCTCCTGCGCTCCACGCCCTCCGATGTGGTCGAGCAGCTCAACGCCCTCCTCGGTCTCGGCAGCTCTGGCGGGGCGGGCAGCCCGCGCGCCGCACCCGCCGCCAGCCAGGGGACCGCCAGACCGCCCGGCGCCCCTGCCCAGCCCGCTGCCCTCCAGACGCAGGCCCAGGCCCCCGCAGGCACATCGGGAGCACTCGCCGCGAACGGCGGCACCACACCGGAAGCCTCCAAACCCATCATCCAGGCCATCGAGCGGACCAACAGCCTCCTCGTCGTCGCCCGCCCGGTGGACATGCAGCGCATCGAAGATCTTATCCGCGAAATTGACGCGGAAACTGCCACCCGGCGCTACTTCTCACGGCGGCTGAACTATCTCGACCTTTCCGTCTTCCTCGGCATCGCCGAAAAGGCACTGCTGCGCAATACCAACGCCGCCGGCGGCTCCCAGAGCCTCCAGACCACTCAAAACAACCGCAGCGGCACGAACACCCCCGCCACCAACAACACCCTCGGCAACAATTCTGGGTTCAACTCCGGCCTGAACTCCGGACTCGGCACGGGCCTCGGAGGTGGCTCCGGCAGCAGCTTCTCAGGTTCGGGAGCCAGCCCCCAGCTCGACATCACCACGAAGCCCCTCAGCGTCCTCATCGCCAACACCCTCGTCATCGCCGATCCCGCCAGTTCCAAATTCTTTGCCAGCGGCCCTCCCGATCAGATTCAGGCCCTCGAAGAGCTCGCCGACGAGCTCGACGTCCGCCCCCGCCAGATCTACCTCTCCGCCATCATCGGCGAGTTCACGCTCGGCGATGACTTCAATTTCGGCCTCGACTGGGTTCAGACGCTCAAGAGCACCGGCGAAAACAGCGGCGTCGCCGGCGTGCTCAACACCCAGGGCACCGCCTTCGCCGATCCTGCGAATCTTCGCGACATCGGCACCTTCCTCGCCAACGGCCCGGCCGGCCTCGCCGGACTCACCGCCTACGGCCAGATCAATCAGAGCCTCAACGTGTTTCTGCAGACCCTCGAAAGCAACCGGCGCTTCCATGTGCTACAAAAGCCCACCGTCACCACGCTCAACCACCAGCCAGCCTCCATCTACATCGGCCAGCAGATCGCCATCGCCGGCCAGACCTTCACCAACGGTGCTGCCGGCAACAACGGCCTCGGCTTCACCTCCACCACCCAGTACATTCCCGTCCGGCTCCAGCTCGACATCACCCCCCACATTTTCAACGACACGGAGGTCATGCTCGAGTTCAAGCAGCAGAACAACGACATCAGCGGCTTCAACACCATCGGCGGCAACCGCGTGCCCAACATCTCCGAACAGGGAATGTCCAACAGCCTCATCGTCCCCGACCGCGCCACCGCCATGCTCGGTGGACTCATCACCGAGCGCGACACCAAGAACAAAAGCGGCATGCCCTTCCTCGTCCGCATTCCCCTCATCAAGCACCTCTTCGGCAGCACCAACAACACCAAGGAACGCCGCGAGCTCATGATCTTCGTCCAGCCCAGCATCCTGCCGGACGAGCAGACACAAATGCTCGAACAAGCGCGCATGAGCGACCAGTCCGCAAATTTCGACACCACCGCCACCTTCGGCGGCAGCCCTGAAGACGTCGTTCCACGCGCCCTCCCTGCTGGGGAAAGCCCCAACGAGCTGCTGCCCGCTCCCGCCGTGGACGACAGCCCCAAAAAGACCTTCATGGGAAAGATCAAAGGCCTCTTCCAACGGAAAGACACCGAGTAAGCCCGGACGCCTTTCATCACAGCGCCCCCCAGGTGCCGGTCAGAGCGCCAGCTCCAGAATGAAGCCATAGTGGCTTCCAGGCCCGCCCAGCCGAATCGAGTTCTGCCCCGCCTTCAGTGGAGCGCTCGTCGCCTCGAAATCCCGGCCGATCATCTCGCCATTCACCTCCGTCCCCCGCTCGGAGCTCTCATCGCGCACCACCAGCCCGGTCTTCCCGCGTTCGATCCGGCAGTGCCGCAGGGAAATCTGAAAAGGTTCGCGATCCGGCAGATTCAGACTGCGCGTCGGCGGCAGATCCGCCGGCAGCGGGATCACCATCCGCCCGATCGTAAACGGCACCTGATGGATGAAGACATCGATCACCGGCGGCGGCGTCTCCGGCGCCGAATACAGCCGCAGATCCGGGCAGTCGCTCCACGCATTCTCGGTCGCCGGCAGCGCCTCCAGATAGCCCGCGCGAGTCACCGCCACCTCCTCGCGATGCTCCGCCACCGCCTCCTTGTGCCACTCCAGCCGCAGCAGCGCGTCCATGATCCGGATACGCTGCATTAGCAGCGCCACGTAAGCCGCCCGCAGATCCTCGTTGCCCAGCACATAGTCCTCAAAAATCTGATCGTTGATCCTCTCGATCACCACCGCCGTCATCGCCCGCGCCGTCGCCACGCGCGGCTGACCGTTCACCAGCGCCATGTCCCCCAGGAAATCCCCCGCGCCGAACCTCGCCAGCACACGCTCGCCCCCGCCTGCACGCACCGTCATCTTCACCGTGCCCGCCAGGATGCGAAACATCGCATCCGCAGCATCTCCCTGCTCAAAGACGACCGCCCCTGCCTCGAAGTGTTCCTCGAAGCTCGCCATGTCGCTCATATCGTCATCATCCCCGGTCATCGACATCCCTCAACGTAAAAGCCCTTCATCATAAAGAAACATAAAAAATCTTGCAGCGAGGCCCCCGCTCCCGTCGGAGAGCGCTTCAGCCCGTACCCGTCGCTCGCAGTTCGGGCTACAACCCTTTCCCCGTAGCCGCGCCTGCAAAGGCTTGGCGCCTCCGCACCCACCAGCCAGTGACCGCGCTTCACCGCTCGTAGTTCGAGCTTCAGCCAGTTCCCGGAGTCCTCCTCCAGGTAAGAACGCCGCAAAGCACCGGCTGATGTCCATCCGGTGGAGAGGGGGAGACTATGACACGGGTAGACTTGGAGCCGCAGAACTGCAAATCAGCATCCAGACATTCTAAAGAAGCCTCAAGCCCTTCGATGGCACCGGATGGCAAGATGCCATCGCTCCTCGGGAACCCGACGCACGTGCGGGTGCGGGAGAGCAGGCATAGCCGGAACATGGTCCCTGTTTGGGATCACTTCCTTGGAGATCAAGAAAGTGGAGGCGAGGGGAGTTGAACCCCTGTCCGAATAACCGTTGCCCGTAGCGTCTCCATGCTCAGTCTCATGTTTGGTCTCGGTGGGAGGCGGCTTGAGACAGCCTACTCTTCACCCAGCGTCCTGTTTGATCTCGACTGTGACCCGGTCGCCCGGCCATCAGCCCAGCCTGGTGGTGTCATCATTCAGGCTACCAGACATTGCCTGAAGGATGTCGCAGTGCTTAAGCTGCGAGGGCGAGCTCGTTAGAGTTCACATTTATGTTTTTGATCCGGTGTTTAACGAGGCCAACGAATCATCCTCGGCATGCAGCTCCGAACTAAGACTACCCGTCGAAACCGGTACGCCCCCGTTTTGGAGTTGGGAGGGGAGAATACGGCCCCTGGCCCAAAGAGCAAGCGATCGCTCATTCCGCGTTCGACATTCCTCATTCGTCATTCAATTTCCCCGCCCCATGCCCGCCCTGACCCTCCATGACACCCTGACACGCTCGGATCGCGAAGTGACGCCGCTGGACGGCAAAACGCTGCGCTTTTACTGCTGCGGCCCCACGGTCTATGGCCCGGCGCACATCGGAAACTTCCGCACCTTTGTGGCCCAGGACGTGATGCGGCGCGTCGTCGAGGCGGCAGGTACACCCACGCTGCATGTGCGGAACATCACGGACGTGGACGACAAGACTATCCGCGATTCGCTGAAGGCTGGGCAGAGCCTCACGGACTTCACCCGGGGCTGGACGGAGAAGTTCCATACCGATTGCGACGCGCTGAATCTGCTGCGCCCGCACATCGAGCCGAGCGCCGTGGCGCACATCCCGCACCAGATCGCGATGATCGAGAAACTCATGGCAAAGGACCACGCCTACGCCGCAGCGGACGGCAGCGTGTATTTCCGCGTCTCATCGTTCAAGGACTACGGCAAACTCAGCCATCTGGAGGATCGCGAGCTGCGCCTCGGCGCGAGCGAAGGAGCCTCGGCGACGGACAATGACGAGTACACGAAGGACTCGCTGACCGATTTCGCGCTGTGGAAGGCCCGCAAGCCGGAGGACGGCGAGAACTTCTGGCCCAGCCCCTGGGGCGAGGGCCGTCCAGGCTGGCATCTGGAATGCAGCGCGATGATTCTGGAGTATCTCGGCGAGGACTTCGACCTGCATAGCGGCGGCGTGGATCTGATCTTCCCGCATCACGAAAACGAGATCGCGCAGAGCTGCTGCAGCACGCATGGAAAGTTCGCGCATCACTGGATGCACGTGGCGCATCTCATGGTGGATGGCGGGAAGATGAGCAAGAGCCTGGGAAATCTCTACACGCTCGAAGACCTGGCCGGTCGCGGCTACAGCGCCGTCGAGGTCCGCTACGCTCTGATCTCCGGGCACTACAGCGCTCCGTTGAATTTCACGATGCACAGCCTCGACTCCGCACGGCAGGCGCTGCAGAAGCTGGCAAAGGCGGACAAGGCGCTGGACCGCGGACGTGC
>CAMAZK010000344.1 GCA_945863205.1 Akkermansia muciniphila
AGCTTCTCGGATGAATACCAGAACCTCTCCGGCAGCGTCCGGTTCCTCATCGACCTCGATGACCGCGACCGCTTCCAGATTTACGGCGGCGTCTCGCAGGCCTTCCGTGCCCCGAATTTATCCGACCTCACCCGCAACGACTTCTCACAGACCGCCGTCGTCGAAATACCGTCCCCCGGCCTCAGTCCCGAAACCTTCACCACCTTCGAAATCGGCCTCAAAGCCCAGACCGATTCCGTCACCGCCAGCCTCGGCTACTTTTACACCCGCATCGAAGACATGATCGTCCGGCGGGTCGTCGCGCCCGCCATCCCACCGGCCAATACCCTCGTATCGAAAAGCAACGTCGGCACCGGCTTCATGCAGGGCGTCGAGTTTTCCCTCCGCTGGCAGATCGATGCGAACTGGAGCGTCTTCGGCCACATTGCCTGGGTCGAAGGCGTCACCGACCAGTTCATTGGCAACACCCCGCAGATTCAGCCGGAGCCTCTCGGCAAGATCACCCCCCTCGCAGGCTACGTCGGCGTCCGCTGGCAGAGCACCGATCGCCGTCTGTGGACCGAGCTCGTCTGCCTCTCCTACGGCGAAGCCGCCCGCCTCAATGCCGCCGATGCCGCCGACACCTCCCGCATCCCCACCTCCGGCACACCTTCCTTCTTTCTCCTCAGCCTTCGCGGCGGCTGCCAGGTCAGCGAAAACCTCATTCTCACCGCCTCCCTCGACAACCTTCTCAACGAAACCTACCGCTTCCATGGCTCCGGCAGCAACGAACCCGGCTTCGGCGCCACCCTTGGCGCCACCGTGAAGTTCTAGCCCGCGTTTCTCACACCGTCTCCGCATCGCCCCCCCGACTTCAGCGTAGAGGGGGCAGAGGCCATGCGACAAAGCCTGAACGACGAACCAGGAAGCACAACGGTCCTTGGGTGGCGCCGGGCGTGGCTGACAGAAAAGTCTTCTCGCCGGGGTCTTTGCTGCTAGCGATGCGTTCTGCGTGCGTTTGTTTCCACCCCAATGTCTGAGTCCCGGCCGAATGCCTTCGTACGCTTTATCGTTTTCATGATCGTCACCGCCGCCGTGGCGGCGGGCGGATGGTGGTTCTGGCAGCGCAGCCAGGTGGCCGCCGAAGGGACGGGGGGCGTCGTCAAAAAAGGCGCGATGCAGGTCCAGGTGGCCAAGGTGGTGAAGGAAAACTACGCGCTCGATCTGGACGCGATCGGCACGGTGCACGCGTTTGAGTCGGCGGACATCAGCTCGAACGTCACGGAGGCGGTGACGGGACTTTTCTTCAAGGATGGCGATTTCGTCAAAAAGGGCACGCTGTTGGCCTCTCTGAGCGACGACGAGGAGCAGGCGATGCTGGCATCCGCAAGGGCGACGCTGTCGGAGGAGGAGCGTGAGATCGACCGACTCAAAAATCTCGTCAAAGACGGTGCGGCACCGGAGGCACGGCTGGAGGAACGCAAAACGCTGGCCGATATCGCGAAACAGAAAATTCGCGAGGCGGAGGCAAAAATGGCGGACAGGCAGATCACCGCGCCTTTCGACGGCTGGCTGGGCCTGCGCCGCATCAGCGTTGGCGCGTTGGTTTCACCTGGGACGATCATCGCCTCGATCGACAAGATCGATGTCGTGAACATCGACTTCGCCGTGCCGGAGACCTACCTGGACGGCGTGGCGCCGGGAACGAGCATTGTGGCGCATGCGTCCGCGAGCAGCAGCAAGGACTTCAAAGGCACCCTGGCGCAGATGGACACGCGGATCGATCCGGTGACGCGCTCCGTCATGGCGCGTGCCGAAGTGCCGAATCCGGATCTGGTACTGAAACCGGGCATGCTGGTCACGGTGAAGCTGTCCCTGGCTCCCAGCGTCTCGCTTTCCATCCCGGAGCGGGCGCTGGTGCCGGTGGGGTCCAAGAAGTACGTGTTCACGCTGGCAGGTGAAAAGGCGAAGCGTGTCGAGGTGGAGACCGGCAGACGGAAGCCGGGCTACGTCGAGGTGGCGAAAGGGCTCAAAGAAGGCCAGGTGATCATCACGGACGGTCTGGTGGGGCTGCTGGACGGTGCGCCCGTGAAGGTGACCGCTGATTTCAAAGAGCCGTCCGAGGCCTTCAACCCGGAGGAGGACAGGTAGCGGCGCATGTGGCTGTCTGATACCAGCGTTCGGCGTCCCGTGCTGGCCACGGTGATGAATCTGCTGCTCATCGCCTTTGGCGTGGTGAGCTACACGCGCCTGCAGGTGCGCGAGTATCCGGACATCGAGCCGCCCATCGTCAGCATCGAAACCTACTACCGCGGCGCTTCGGCGGCGGTGGTGGAGCGGCGCATCACGCAGCGCCTGGAAGATCGCGTGAGCATGGTGGAGTCGATCAAGAACATCTCCTCGGTCAGCACGGACGGCAAATCGGAGATCACCGTCGAGTTCGTGCTCGGTCGTGATCTCGACGCGGCGGCGAGTGACATCCGTGAGGCGATCGGGCCTGTCGTTTCCGACTTTCCCGATGAGGTCGAGGCGCCGAATGTCGGCAAGACGGAGATGGGGGCGGAGGTCCTGATGTATCTGAATCTCACCAGCGATCACCACGCCAAGCTGGAACTCACCGACTACGCCGAGCGCTATCTCATGGACCGCTTCTCCCGCCTGCCGGGCGTGGCGCGTGTCCGCGTCAGCGGCGGGAACCGCTATGCACTGCGCATCTGGCTGGATCGCGAAGCGCTGGCGGCGCGGCAGCTCACGGTCAACGACGTGGAGGATGCGCTGCGGCGTGAAAACATTGATCCGCCGGCCGGTGCGGTGCAGTCGCTGGACCGGCAGTTTACCGTGCGCATCAATCGCGAATACCGAACGCCGGAGGACTTTGAGCGCCTGGTCATCGCACGCGGTGAAAGCGGCTACCAGGTGCGGCTTGGCGAAGTGGCGCGTGTCGAACTCGGCTCGTCAGAGGCGCGCGTGACCTTTCGCGGCAACCGCGTGTCGATGATCTCGCTCGGCATCGTGCGACAGTCGCGGGCGAACACGCTGGACGTGGCGAAGGCCGTGCGTGACGAGGCTGAGCGCGTGCGCGAGTCGCTGCCGGAAGGCATGAAGCTCGAAAACAGCTACGACATGAGCGTGTTCGTCGAGGAGTCGCTGCACGAGGTCTATCGCGCGTTGATCATCGCGGTGATTCTCGTCGTGGTGATCATTTTTGTCTTCCTCGGCAGCTTCCGCGCCGTGCTGGTGCCGACGGTGGCTGTTCCCGTGTCCGTTCTTGCCACCTTCATGGCGCTGGATGCGCTGGGCTACACGATCAACACGCTCACAATGCTCGCGCTCGTGCTGGCAATCGGCCTGGTGGTGGATGACGCCATCGTGGTGCTGGAAAACATCCACCGCCGTATCGAGACGGGCGAAAAGCCGCTCGTGGCGGCCTATCGCGGCACGCGGCAGGTCGGGTTCGCCGTCGTGGCGACCACGCTGGTGCTGCTGGCGGTGTTTTTGCCGATCACCTTCATGCCGGGAGACGCGGGGCGGCTGTTTTCGGAATTCTCCGTCACACTGGCGGTGGCGGTCGTTTTTTCCGGCTTCGTGGCGCTGTCGTTGTCGCCGATGCTGGCGTCGAAAATCATGCGCGGTCGGGAAGGGGACGGCCTGCTCGCGCGAGGGCTCGCCCGCTTTTTCGAGTGGGTGCAGCGCGGCTACCGGCGTGTGCTGGTGGTGGCGCTGCACTTTCCTGCGACGACGATTCCGGTCGTGATCGGTTTGGCCGGGCTGTGCTTCTTCCTGATGAAGACGATCCCGGAGGAGTTCACACCGCGCGAGGATCGTGGGTCATTCTTCGTTACGGCCACCGGGCCGCCCGGCTCCACCTACAACTATACGGTCGATATGATCGGGAAGCTGGAGGACAGGATGATGTACCTCATCGACGAAACGCATGAAGCCACCCGCGTGCTGGTACGTGCGCCGCGTGCGTTTGGCACGACGGCGGACTTCAACGAAGGCATCGGCGTGGTCACGCTGGCACCTTATGGCGAGCGGCGGAACGGCTTTGAGATCATGAACGAAGTGCGCGGACGCGTGGCGGATGTCACGGGCGTGAAGACGGTCGTCATCATGCGTCAGGGGCTGGCACGCGGCCTGAACAAGGCCATGGAGATCGTCGTTGGCGGATCGACCTTTGAAGAACTCGCGGAATGGCGTGACATCATCCTGGAAAAGGCGCGCGATAATCCCAATCTGCTCGGCATCGACTGCGACTACCGCGAAACGAAGCCGCAGCTCAGTGTGAGCATCAACCAAGCCCGCGCCGCCGATCTGGGCGTCAGCAGCGCGAACATCGGCCGCACGCTGGAAACGCTGCTCGGCAACCGCCGCGTCACCACCTTTATCCATCAGGGTGAGGAGTATGATGTGCTCGTGGAGGGCAGCTACGCCGACAAACGCAGCCCCACGGACCTCAACAACATCTTCGTGCGCAGCGAGCGCAGCGGAGAGCTCATCCCGCTGGCGAATCTGATCACCTTCGACGAATTCGCCGACAGCGGCACGCTGAACCGCTACAACCGCCTGCGCTCCATCACCTTCGACGCCGAGCTTGCAGTCGGTTACAGCCTCAGCGAGGCGCTCGAATACATGGAAGGCCTGATCCGCGACAATCTGCCGCCCACGGCCATCATCGGCTACAAGGGCAACGCCTTGAAGCTCAAGGAAAGCTCCAGCAGCATGGCGCTCATCTTTGGCCTGGCGCTGCTCGTGGCCTTCCTGGTGCTTGCTGCGCAGTTTGAGAGCTTCATTCACCCGCTGACAGTCATGCTGAGCGTGCCGGTGGCCATCGCGGGTGCGCTCCTCGGCCTGCAGGTTATGGGATTGAGCCAGAGCATCTACAGCCAGATCGGCTTGATCAT
>CAMAZK010000345.1 GCA_945863205.1 Akkermansia muciniphila
CTTCTTGCTGACGGTGGCGTGATTCATGACGAGGTGCCCGGCCTGCAGCGCGGGTTTCATATTTTCGACGGCCTCCAGCAGCGCGGCGCCGTCACGCACGAAGATCTGAATGATTCCGGCGGCTTCGGCTACTTCACGCGGAGAGGCCAGGAAGTTCGGGACGGCACGCGCACTGCGACTCCACACGAAAACCTCATGCCCCGCCGTGCGCAGGTTTTCCACCACACGACTGCCAATGATGCCCAGACCGAGAACGCCGACGTTTTGCTTCATGCGCGGCATTTAGGGCGCGGGTTCCGCCAGGTCAATCACCTGAGGATGATAAAATACAAACTGAGTCGGCACCTGGGAGCGCCGCCGCAACTCGCCGATGAGGCTCTTCACCGCCGCCTCACGCCGCAGGCCGGTCAGCAGCGCCAGAATCTCATCCCGCACCTCGGCGAACTCCGGGAGCCGAGATTCCCGCCGCTCCTTCACCATGACCCAATGCCAGCCAAGCTTTGTCGAAAAGGGGCCGCCGACCCGGCCCGGCGGCAGTTTTTGCACGGCCTCGATGAAGTCCGCAGGCATGCGCTGGCCGGCGAACCAGCCGAGGTCACCGCCCAGCGTCTTGGTGCGCTCGTCCTCGGAATGCAGGGCCGCCAGTTCGGCGAATGTCTTTTCCCCGGCGTCCACCTGGCTCTGGATCGCGCGAATCTCCGCCTCCCGGTCCGGCTTGGACTTGTCATGCCGGGTCAGGAAAAGGTGCGCCGCGTGATGCGCCGCCGGAATGCGCAGGGTGTCGCCATATTCGTCGTACCAGGCACGCGCTTCCGCCTCCGTGACCTCGGCCAGGCGGTGGGCGGTCTTTTCGGTGATCCACTGCTCGTCGAGCTGCGCCTGGCGGATCGATTCACTCAGGGACGCCGGCGTCTCCTGCATCGCCGCCAGGCGGGAGGAATAGTCAGCCTCCCCGGCGAACTGACGCCGCAGGAAGTCCGACTCGCGTTGCGCAGCCTGGAGCGGCGGCACCGCGTCCAGACCGTTCATGATGCGGAAAGCGCGGATGATGCGGTCGTTCACCAGATTCTCCAGCACGGTCCAGCGGGTCTGCCGCCGAGCCTCCGGGCTCAGCGTGCTCCAGTCCTCGCTGCGCTGCCAAAGATGCGCCCGGATGGCCTCTTCCAGTTCCAGGCGGGTCAGCGCCCGGCCATAGACCTCCGCCGCAGTCCCTCCCCCCTTTCCTTCCGCCGAAGAGCCGCGGCCCGCCATCAGCCGCGCGTGCAGCGGACCTTTGCACGCATACAAATCCGTGAACAGGTAGCAGGCGGCCACGAAATAGAAGGCAAATCGCCAGGGAAAACCTCGAAGAGAGAACGACATTCTGACGGCGAGGATAGGACCGCCACCAGCCGATCACAAGCGCCTGAATCCGCCGATCACTCCAACAGGATCGCTCAATTTTGCGAATGCCTGATTGCGGATTGTCTTTCAGACGGTCATAAGGTTTAATTTAACTCTTTCTCCCGCCCATGATCGATGTCCAGAACCTCACCAAGCAGTACGCCGGCCGTATCGCGGTGAATGACATCTCATTCCGGGTCGAACCCGGGGAGATCGTGGGCTTTCTGGGGCCGAATGGCGCGGGAAAATCGACCACGATGCGAATTCTGAGCGGCTACATGCCCGCCACCTCAGGCAGCGCCCGGGTGGCCGGCTTTGACGTTTTCCAGCAGTCTCTCGATGTGCGGCGCTCCGTCGGCTACATGCCTGAAATGGCACCGCTCTACACCGAGATGCGGGTGAAGGAGTACCTGCGTTTCCGGGCCGAGCTGAAGGGCCTTTCCGGTTACGCGATGAGAAAGCGCGTGGGAGAGGTCATGGAACTCACCGGCGTGAACGAGATGCGCCGCCGCCTCATCGGCAACCTATCCAAAGGCTACCGTCAGCGCGTGGCGCTGGCCGATGCGCTGGTCCACCAGCCCAAGCTTCTGATCCTGGACGAGCCGACCAACGGCCTCGATCCCGTGCAAATCCGCCATGTGCGCGACCTGCTCAGGAATCTCAAATCCAAGCACACCGTCCTCCTTTCCACCCACATCCTGCACGAGGTGGAGCAAACCTGCGACCGGGTGATCATGATCAACAACGGGCGCATCCGTGCCAATGACACGCCGCAGCACCTCGCCGCCCAGATGCGCTCCACCACCCTGCTGCACATCGAAGTGGATGGCAAAGGCGATCTGATGACCGACTTGTCCGCCCTGCCCGGCGTGCGCAAGGTCGCAGACGAGGAACAACTCGTAACGCCTTGGCGCCGCTTCACCCTCCGCGTCGAACCCGGAAACGACGTCCGAGATGCCGTCCTCGAACTCGCCATGAAACAGAACTGGCGCATCCGCGAGATGCACCGCCAACTGCCGACCCTGGAAGACGTCTTCGTCGAATTCGCCATGAACGCCGGCGCACCTTCAGACAGTCCCACGCACGTCTTATGAGGATCTTTTGGATTCTGCTCAAAAAAGAGCTGCACGCCTTTTTCGTCTCCCCCGTCGCCTACGTGGTGCTGGCGTTGGTGATGGTGCTTAACGGTTTCGCCTTCCGCGCCGCCTTGTCCATCCTGGAGAGCGCCCCCAGTGAGGGCTCTATTGTGAGCTGGACCTTCCACGCCATGTGGTTCTGGCTCTCCTACTTTTTCATTTTCCCCCTGCTGACCATGCGGCTCTTCGCGGAGGAAAAGAAGCTCGGCACCCTGGAAACGCTCTTCACGGCCCCCGTGCGCGCCTGGCAGGTCGTAGGCGCGAAGTACCTGGCCTCGGTCATCGTTTACTGCGTCCTCTGGCTGCCCAGCCTGCTGAACTTCAAGTTCGCCCACTGGATCAGCGCCGGAGCGGTGGAAGTCCCCTCGGGGGCGGTGCAGGGCGCCTACTTGATCCTGATCGTGATGGGCATGTTCAATCTCGCCGTCGGGTGTTTCGCCTCGTCTCTGACCTCCAATCAGATCGTGGCCGCGATCCTTTCCTTCACGCTCAGCCTCCTGCACTTCCTCGTCGGCATCTTCATCATGGTCGTCGGTCGCAGGCTTTCCGACACCGTCGTCAACGTCGTCGGCTATTTCGCCGCCACGGAGCATATCCGCATCTTCACCGCCGGACTGATTGATTCCCGCCCGCTGATTTACTATCTCAGCTTCTCGCTGCTGTTCCTCAGCTTCACCCATCACGTCGTCGAATTCCGCCGCTGGCGCCCCTGATCTCACCGACAATGCCGGATTCCCCGTCCCAGCCCCCGACAGAAGAACCCTCCCGCAAAATGCCGAAGCGTGCGGGCATCGGCCTGAATGTGTTCATTCAGGTGATCCTGGCGCTGGCGCTCTTCGTGGGAGTGAACCGCCTGAACTACCGCCACTACTGGCGCTGGGACCTCAGCCCGGGCCAGGACTACACGCTCAGCGAGTTCACGCTCAACTACCTCAACAGCCTCTCGCGTGATGTCGAGATCAGCGTGGTCTTCGGTCGGGACTCAAAGGTCTTTGGCGAGGTGGAATCGCTCCTCGAGGAATACCGGCTCCACGGTCGCAAGCGCATCAAAAAGCGCTCCGTGGACCCGGTGCGCGACATCGAACGCGCCGAGCAGCTGAAGGCAGACACCGGCCTCTCCTTTGCCCAAAACGGCGTGCTCCTGCGCTGCGGCACCAACAGGCGCTTCATCACGGAAGAGGAACTCGTCATCCGGGAGTCCGGCACCGCCACCAACCGTCAGATCATCGAGTTCCGCGGAGAGGACGCCATCACCTCCGCACTCATCGCCGTGGTGGAAGGAGATGTCCGCCGCTTCCTCCATGTCGTCGGGAAAGGCAGCCGTTCGGACGCGCAGCTCGGAGACGCCTACAGCACCATCGCCAACCTGGGCAAGCAGCAGAACTTCGCCGTCACCCAGATCAACCTCTCCGAAATCAGCTCCATCCCCGCAGGTTTTGACGGACTGCTCCTGACCGCTCCGCGCTACGACTTCTCCGAGCGTGAGATCGTCATGCTTCACGACTACTGGAAAAGCAAACGCGCCGGCCTCTTCATCATGCTCGATCCGGCGGGTGAAACGGCACGCCTTGATGCCTTTCTTGCCTCCGTCGGCGCGCGTCCGCGTGGAGACCGCGTCCTTGTCGCCGAGAGCACCAGCACCGGAGCGCGGAAGGAGTTCACCGTGCAGGCGGAGTTCATGAAGGACGTGCCCTTCACCCGGCACCTCACCTCCTCCAGCATCAGTCTGGCAGGCCAGTCGGAGTCTCTGGAATTGCGCGTGGATGATCCCGTGCTGCGGGAGCAGGCCGTCACCGTCACCCCGCTGCTCCGTGCATCGCCCCGGTTCTGGGGAGAGACCCAGTTTCTCGACGAACTCCCCATCGTCGATGAATCCGACACCGTACCGCCGATCTACCTCGCCGCCGCCGTCGAACGCGGGGCCTTTCAAGACGAAAGCGAGCGTGCGGACAGCGCGCGAATGGTGGTCGTGGCCAATGCGGCCATGCTCGACCAGCAGACCATGCTGGCCGTCAACCGGGACTTCACCGCCGCCTGCCTGAACTGGCTGATGAGCCGCGAAAAGCTAGCGGGCATCATGTCGAAGCCCAAGCACGCCTACCGCATCCAGCTCACGAGCCGCCAGCATGAACTGATCTTCTGGGTCACCTCCATCGTCCTGCCGGCCCTGATTCTCGTCTTTGGTTTCATGGTCTGGGCCACGAGGCGCTCGGCTTAAAAAACATCCCATGAGTGCGCGAACCACCCTCATCCTGTTTCTTCTCGTCGCCTCCCTCGGGGCACTGATCCTCGGCATCGAGCGCTACTTTCCTTCCGCCGTCGAGTTGCGCGAAATCAAGCGCGGCCCGGCGCCCCTGGAGAAAG
>CAMAZK010000346.1 GCA_945863205.1 Akkermansia muciniphila
TCAGCGCTGATCGCCATGCTGATGCATCTGGAGCCCGACCTGGGCGACTACGTGAAGGAGCCGATGGTGTTCCCAATTTTTGGCCGCGGTCGTGCGATCGAGCCGCTGATCGGGAAGGGGATTCACGCCGACAATCTCTTTGAAGCGTCCGCCTACCTCTGTGGCGCCTGCTCCTGCGAGATCAAAGAGCAGAATCCAGGTATCGACCTGCTGATGACGGCGGATTGGGAGCCGGTGGCTTCGAAGGAGGTGATGGAGACGGTGAGGATTGTCGGGGAGAGTCAGCCTGCCGAGGTGGACGATGGCCGCCGGCTGCTCGGCGGGCTCGTGGTGGCCGGCATGGTGGCCCTGCTTCTGAAGGGCTGGCTGATTTCGCGTTGGGTGGCCCGCCGTCGCGGGCGGTGATGGGGTGATTTCGTGAGACTCCGCATCAAAGCCGGACTTGCCGCGCCGCGTCGCCCTCGCCACGCTCGGTGACCATGCCCGCCCCCGCCATAGTTTCCGACGTCGGCAAAGTCCTCATCGATTTCGATTTCAGCATCGCCGCCCGACGGTTGGTGGAAAAGTGTGACCATCAGGCGGAGACGGTCATGAGCCTTTTTGACGACATCAAAGGCCCCTATGAGGTGGGTGAGATCAGTGACGACGAATTTGTGCGAATGGGCACGGAGCGCACGGGGTTTCGCGGCACGGCGGAGGAGTTCGCGGCGATCTGGTGCGAGATTTTCACCCCCAATCAGCCGATGTGGGACTCACTGGCGGCGGTGGCAGGGAAGGTGCCGATGTTCCTCCTTTCCAACACCAATGAACTGCACAAGACCTACTTTTTGCGTGAGTTCGAGGTGTTCGGGCATTTTCAGGACGGCGTCTATTCCCACCGTGCTGGATGTGCGAAACCGGGCGAGCGGATTTTTCGGCAGACCATCGAGCGCCTGGACCTCGATCCCGCCCGCACCTTCTACATTGACGACCTGGAGCCGAACATCGTGACGGCGGCCAGCCTGGGTTTTCAGGCATTTCACTACAGCTTTGCGAAACATGCGGCATTCGAGGCCGAACTGGCGGTTTGGATGGCGGCGCAGGGCATTGGTTGACGCGTGCGATTCCCTGTCATACCCAGTACGTGCTGGCGTTCGTATCATAGGATGTGGCACGAAAGCAGCAGTCAAATAAACTCATGAAATGCGACGTTTGCGAGAACGAGGCGACGGTCTTCCTCACCCAGATCATCAACGGTCAGATGACCACGGTGAATCTGTGCGAGGCATGCTCGAAAGCCAAAGGTGTGACGGAAGAGACCGGCTTCGGTCTCGCCGAGGCTTTCCTCGCGCCTTCGCAGCGTGCGGAGGATTCCATGGAGGCGGTCTGCAACGCCTGCGGGTTCACCGCTTCCCAGTTCAAGAAGATCGGACGCATGGGCTGCCCGGAGTGCTATCAGACTTTCCGCGAGGGACTGGACGGCCTGCTGAGGAACATGCACAAAGGCACACGCCACGTGGGCAAGCGCCCCCATCACGGCGGCGGAGACGCTCCACAACTGCTGCCGCGTCAGCGGACCTCCGCAGTGCGTGAGGCCCCCCCGCCGCAGCCGGTCCCTGCTCCCGCGCCACCTGCTGCCATCGATGTCGCCCAGTTGCGGGCGGCTCTGGATCTGGCTGTGAAAGAGGAGCGCTACGAGGATGCGGCGAAGCTGAAGGCCGAGATCGAACAAATGCAGCCCAAGACCCCGCAAAAATGAAGCGCCCGGATGAAACAGGCGTGTGTTTGGCACAGCCCCCGCATCACCCCGCAGGCGTATCCTTCATCAACCGACCCGACCCCGCCACTGCATGATGCGCTTCTCCACACTGATCAAAAATCCGGCCGACTGGATGAAGGGCGCGGGTCCGCACTCGGACATCGTCATGACTTCTCGCGTGCGTCTGGCGCGCAATCTGAGCGGGTTCCCGTTTCCCGGCTTCAGCCAGGAGAGGCAGCGCATCGACCTGCTGGAGCAGGTGCGTCCTGTGGTCGAAAAGCTGCCGGAGATGACCGACGGCTACAGCGAGGACTACACGGAACTCTCCAAGATCCGCAAGCAGGTGCTCGTGGAGCGGCACCTCGTCAGCCGCGAGCACGCCGCCCGCTCCACCGGCTGCGCCGTCGTGGTGGACCGCAAGCAGAGCGTGTCCATCATGATCAACGAGGAGGATCATTTCCGCATTCAGGGCATCCGGCCCGGTTTGAATCTTAAGAGTGCCTATGCGCTGGTGGACCGCGTGGATACGGAGCTGGAGGACGGCCTGCCCTTCGCCTTTGACCCCAAGCTCGGCTACCTCACCGCCTGCCCGACGAATCTCGGCACCGGCATGCGTGCGTCCGTGATGCTGCACCTGCCGGCCCTGGTCTTGACCGATCAGATCAATCCCGTGATCAAGGCCGTGGGCAAGATCGGCCTGGCCGTGCGCGGCCTCTATGGCGAGGGCACGGAGGCGCTAGGAAACCTCTTCCAGATCTCGAACCAGCACACCCTGGGAGAGGCCGAGGCTGAAATCATCGCCCAGATCGAAAAAGTGATCGAAGGCGTCGTGCGCAGCGAGCAAAACGCCCGCGAGAAGCTCCGGGAGGACCACCAGACCATGCTGCAGGACCAGGTCGGGCGCGCCTACGCCGTCCTGCGTCACGCCTACATCCTTTCATCAAAGGAGGCGCTGAATCTCCTCTCCATGCTCCGCCTCGGAGCGGATCTCGACATTGTCGGCAATTGCGACCGCGGGCTGCTCGACATGCTTCTGCTAGAGATTCAGCCTGCGCATTTGCAGCTCAATGCTGCGCGTGAATTGTCCCCTGAAGAGCGTGATGCCATGCGGGCTGAAATCACCCGCACAAGGTTGCAATCCCTGGACGCCCCGGGTAGTCTTTCACAATCCAATTCTAACCCTGAGGGTTCGCCCTCCGACACCTGACCCATGAACAATTTCACCCCACGCGCCCAACAGGTCCTGGCCCTCGCACGTAAAGAGGCTGACCGCTTCAACCACAACTACGTCGGCACTGAGCATCTGCTCCTCGGCCTCATCAAGCTCGGCCAGGGCGTCGCCGTCAACGTCCTCACCAAGCTCGGCCTCGATCTCGAAACCGTGCGCATGCAGGTGGAGCAGCAGGTCGGCTCCGGCCCGGAGACCAAAATGGTCGGCAACATCCCCTACACGCCCCGCGTGAAGAAGGTGCTCGCACTCGCCTCGAAGGAGGCTAAAGCCCTGAATCACAGCTACGTCGGCACCGAGCACATCCTGCTCGGCCTTCTGCGCGAAGGTGACGGCGTGGCCGCCCAAGTCCTGCGCAATCTCGACGTCAACCTCGACAAGGCGCGGAGCGAGATCCTGAAGGAACTCGATCCGAACTTCACCGCCGCCGCCGACGAAGAGGAAGACGGCGAACCCGTTTCCCCGAGCGGCAACACGCCCGCTTCCGAAAAGAAGAAAAACGAGAAGACTCCCGCTCTGAAGGCCTTCGGTCGCGACCTCACCGAACTCGCCCAGAAAAACGAGATGGACCCGGTCATCGGCCGCGCGGAAGAAATCGCCCGCGTCATCCAGATCCTCTGCCGCCGCACCAAGAACAACCCGGTGCTCATCGGGGAAGCTGGCGTGGGCAAGACCGCCATCGTCGAAGGGCTCGCCCAGGAAATCATCGCCGGCAACGTGCCCGAAATTCTTCGCGACAAGCGCGTGATCACCCTCGACCTCGCCCTCATGGTGGCCGGCACGAAGTATCGCGGTCAGTTTGAAGAGCGCATCAAGGCGGTCATGGACGAGATCCGCCGCACAAAGAATGTCATTCTCTTCATCGACGAATTGCATACGATCGTCGGTGCCGGCGGAGCCGAAGGCGCCATGGACGCCAGCAACATCATCAAGCCCGCCCTCAGCCGCGGGGAACTGCAATGCGTCGGAGCGACCACGCTCAACGAATACCGCAAGCACATCGAAAAAGACTCAGCGCTCGAGCGCCGGTTCCAGAGCGTGAAGGTCGAGGAGCCCTCCGTCGAAGACGCCATCAAGATTCTCTTCGGCCTGCGCGGCAAGTATGAACTGCATCACAAGGCCAAGTACAGCGAGGACGCCCTGAGGTCCGCCGTGAACCTCAGTTCCCGCTACCTGCCCGCCCGCTTCCTTCCGGACAAGGCCATCGACATCATGGACGAGGCCGGCTCCAAGGCCCGCATCGCCGCGATGACCCGCCCGTCGGAACTCAAGGCCATCGAGGCGGAGATCGAGGAGATCCGCATGGAAAAGGAAAGTTCCATCAAGGAGCAGGATTTCGAAAAAGCGGCCCACCTTCGCGACAGTGAGAAAAACGCGAAGAAGCGCTTCGACGACGTCCTCGAGCACTGGCGCTCCACCAGCCAGGAACGCATCGTGGATGTTACCGAAGAGGACATCATGTCCGTCGTGGCGAAGTGGACCGGCGTGCCCCTTCAGCGCATGGAGCAGGCCGAGGCCGACAAGTTGCTCAAGATGGAGGCCGAACTGAAGACCAAGGTCATCGGTCAGGACGAGGCCGTCATCGCCATCTCCAAGGCGCTGCGTCGCTCGCGTGCCGATTTGAAGGACCCACGCCGTCCGATCGGCTCCTTCCTCTTCCTCGGCCCGACAGGCGTCGGCAAGACCTTCCTCGCCAAGAATCTGGCGGAGTTCATGTTTGGCACCGCGGAAGCGCTGATCCAGATCGACATGTCCGAGTACATGGAGAAGCACACCGCCAGCCGGTTGATCGGGGCACCTCCCGGGTACGTCGGTTATGAAGAGGGCGGGCAGCTTTCTGAAGCCGTGCGCCGTCGTCCGTATTCGGTGATTCTTTTCGACGAAGTCGA
>CAMAZK010000347.1 GCA_945863205.1 Akkermansia muciniphila
CCGCAGCCCTTGCCGAACCGCGCCGCGTGGAAACTCACCGCCAGCCACAACGACAAGACGCTGAATCATGCCATCGACGGCGACATCACGACGCGCTGGGACACCAAGAAAGCCCAGTCCCCTGACATGTGGTTGCAGATCGACCTCCCTGAGCCCACCGATATCACCGGTCTTGTCCTCGACCCTGGGAAATCCGCTGGTGACTATCCGCGAAAATTCAAGATCGAGCTCTCCAGCAATGGCACCGAATGGGAAAAGCCCGTGTTACAAGGCGAGGGCGACCGCGGAGGCATCGAATACCTCTTCCCGAAACCCGCGAAGGCCCGCTTCATTCGCATCTCCCAGCTTGGCGAGACGCCAGGAACCTTCTGGTCGATTCACGAGCTCGATGTGCTCGGAGCGGTGAAGTGAAGGTTTCGGATTTGCACAGGTCTCGAGTTTGATGATGTTCAGTCCATCCGCATGAGTACCGATGTCGCCTGTCAGACGTTTGAACTGAAACGTTTTCCTGAACTGAAAGATCTATCTGTCCGGATCTGGCTGTTTTACCTGGCTTTTCTTGCCTTCAAGCACTGGCTGCTTGCGCTGGCGATCGTGAGTCTGGTCGTGATTTATGTATTTTGGCGGCTGCGGAGCCCGGTCGAGTGCCTCCGACTCTGTGATAAGGAAATTCACATGGGTCTTGGTTGGGGCCGGTTCATCAGGATCGACAAACAGCTCGTGGAAGAAGTGTCCCCGGCATCGAAAGGCGTCATCATCGCCTGGAAAAAATCAGGCGTCCCTGTTTACACGGAATTGCGCTCGTCCTGGTTCAGTGAGGAGGTTTGGCAGAGGGCTTACCCGGCGCTTTTGTCGTGGGGTGCCGAGAAGTGATGCGATCAGGCTTTGAGGCTGGACGCACGGGACCATCACGGCTGCAAACTTTCGTGGGCAGGCAAGATCGCGAGCAGCCCCGACGGGTCATCCATCAGGCCCGGACGCTCACCCTGTGAGGCCGCGCACACGAATGGCGCAGAAACCCAGGTCCACCACGCCATCCGCGCGCAGCAGCGCCTGCGGGATGTGATACAATTCCAGGCGCCGGTCCTCGCCGCGCTTCGAGGCCAGCACACCTGCGGCACGCATCACCCGCAGGTGCTTGCTCACCCCGTCAAAGTCCCGCTTCACCACCGCCGCCACCTGACTGGCGGACATCGCCCGCCCGTCCGCCAGCATTTGGTAGATGCTCCACCGCAGCGGATTTCCCAGCGCCGCAAACGCCTTCGCCGGGGCCAGCCCCTTGCCGCCAGCCACAGGCGCGGCGGCACCCGTCATATTCGTCACGACCCCTTCAGGCCCAGGAGGAGAGACTGCATCGCTCATGCAGCCGTTTTACCCGTTTCGGTTTCTCCTTGGCAAGCTCAATCTCGGAGTTATTGGGCGGGAGATCGACGTTCTGAGGGTCTTTTTTCTCCCTCACACCGTCAACGTCGGCGCTTTTTGGCGGGAAATCGACGGTCAAACCGTTGATCTCGGAGCAAGTAGGCGGGAAATTGAAGCTCCAACCATCGACCTTGGAGGAAAATGGCGGAAATTCGACCCGCCAACCGTCGATTCTCCGCCTCAATACTCCGTAATCGACCCTGAAACCGTCCAATTTCCGGGTTTCAGGCCCTCTTCCCCAGGGAAGCTCTCCGTTATCCGACCATTCAGTCGAGTAACTCGAAACTCCTGCGTCAGCCTCGGTTGTTTGAGCCGGTGGCCAAAACCAACCAAACCTCGTTCTGGCGAACGAGCCTGCTCTTCACCGCGTAGGTGCATTCGCCAGAATGCGGAGGTCGCGCAACTGCCCCCTCAGGTTGACGATTTTTCACGCGGTCCGTAGGTGCTTGTGAACACCACTTCTCCGCCATGCCTGCCAGCCCCTCCATCCGCACCTCCCGCATCAAAGACGACGACCAGATCGCCTTTGAAAACGCCACTTCCTTTGAAGAAGCCTGCTCCTACCCGAAAGCCCTCGACTGGTATGCCGAGGTGAAGCCAACGGGCGGCCCGTGGGACATGTGTGCCAGCGCCGGGCGCGTGGCGATACTCGTGGCCTTGGGCCGGGCTGCCGAGGCCGTGGAGATCGGCCAGCAGGGCATTCAGCGCATGCAGGTGCCCAATCCTGAACTGCTCGGCGAAACCGCCCGCGCTTTGAATGAGGCCGGCTCTCCGCGTGAGGCCTTGCAGCTCTGCCGACGCTGGGTGCGGCATCCGGCGAACTGCCAGCAACCAGCCTTGTGGCACTCCGGCGCGGCTTACGCGGCGCTTTGCGGCCAGTTCGAGCGCTCGCTGCGCTACCTCGTTTCCTACCTGCACCTCTGCGGTGGCAAACTGAGCGCCGACATCCTGCTCGACCGCGATCTCGCCCCGTTGTGGCATCATTTGGAACACGAGGCGCTGACTCCGTTGGAGGCCCGTGCCTTGCAGCATGAGGTTTGGAGGAGCTGCCGCCAGGCGTTGCAGCAGATGCGCGGCGGACTCAGCTTTGAAAGCTACACGCACGTTCCGCCTTCGCTGCGCTCCATCCTTCGCGTCCACACCCGCAGCATGAACTGGGTTCCGCATCGCGATACCCCGCCCGCCCAGCGCACCGCCTTCGAGGTCTGGTGCCAGGCCGTGCGGGATACCTCGCTCGCCAGTCTCGATGCCGGGCTGCGCAAAGCCCTTGCCTTCCACGCCGCCACCAGCGCAGAATGCGCCTGATTCTCACCCCATGTCCGCCTCCATTCAGCTTCGCATCACCGAAGGCTCCGCCAAGGGCAAGGTCTTCGACTTCGCCGCGCACGACACCTTCCTCCTCGGCCGTCATCCCGACTGCCATGTGCATCTGCCGGAGGACAGCTTCGTCTCCCGCCATCACTTCATCTTGGAAGTTTGCCCGCCGCAGGCCTGCGTGCGGGATCTCGGCAGCCGCAACGGCACCTATGTGAACGGCCGCAAAGTCGGCGGACGAAAAGAAGGCGAGACGCCGGAGGAAGGCGCACGCCGCGCCTATCCCGAGGTCACCTTGAAGCACGGCGACCGCATCCAGGTGGGCGACACCGCTTTGGAGGTCGCGGTGAAGCAGGCCATTCCTGCCGCCGCCGTGCCCGCCGCTCCACCCGTGCCGAGTTTTGACGAACTGAATCCCCAGCAGCTCGCCGATCTGCTGCTCAAAGCCGCGAAGAAGGGCAAAGCACCGCGTCTCGACATCCCCGGCTATGAAATCGAGAAGGAACTCGGACGGGGCGGCTTCGGCGTCGTCTTCCGCGCCCGCCGCGTGAGCGATGGTGTGCCCGTCGCCATCAAGGTGCTCCTGCCGCGCGTCGCCGTGAAGCCGGTCGAGATGGAGAAGTTCCTCCGGGAGATGACCATCACTGCGCAGCTCCGGCATCCGAACATCGTCAAGCTCTACGATCAGGGCCACTGCGAGGGCATCCCGTATTTCATCATGGAGTACTGCGAGGGCGGCAGCCTGTGGGACTTCATCCGCCAGCACGGCGGCAAGGTTCCGTTGGAAACGGCCAAGCCCATCATGCTCGCCGCGCTGGAGGGCCTCGCCCACGCGCACCAGCAGGGCATCGTGCATCGCGATCTGAAGCCGCAGAACATCCTGCTCGACCGCGGCGTGGCCCGCATCTCCGACTTCGGCCTTGCCAAAAACTTCCAACAGGCCGGTTTCAGCGGCCTCAGCATCACCGGGAACTACGCCGGCACCCCGCTCTTCATGCCACGCGAGCAGCTCATCAACTTCAAGCACCTCAAACCCGCCTCCGATGTCTGGAGCATCGCCGCCACCTTCTACTTCATGCTCACCGGCGCGTTCCCGTATCCGTTCACCAAGGACCGTGACCCTATCGATGTGATTTTGAATGAGGCCATCGTGCCGATTGAGAAGCGTGACAAAAGCATTCCTCGTCAGCTTGTATCCTCGCTCAATTCAAGTCTTATGGTTGATCAAAAGCGGCGTGCTCAGTCTGCTGAGAATCTGTTAAAGGAACTGCGCTCGTTAAAACTCGCCTAAATCGTGGAGATGTCGGAACAAACCAAAATTGATCAATTCGAGATGACTTGGCGTAGATCTGCTGAGCAATATCTTCCTCAGAGGGCAACAGCAGGTTTTTTGAATATAATCTGGTATGTGGCCGAGATGAGGCAGGACATGCCAGATCTACCATCTTTTCTCGCGTTACATAATGCCGCAATTCAGGACGCCGTTGGGACTGGAAACAGGCGCGAGTTATCCAGAATCTTGCGTGAAATCATCAAGGGGGCTGTGCTGCCGCATGTCGCGAATTCAACAGCAGCCGACATGCAGGCGAGATTGGAGCTTCTGGAGTCAGAAAGTGATGAGACCCCACTGAGAATATTCTTGTCGAAGGCCGCCAACCTTTGGAGAACAGTGCTGACCGCCAATGCAAAAGCAGGTGGCCTGGGTGTGTCTTGGCAGTTCCATGACCAAAAGTGGCAGGCTTCGAGCCTGGACTTCGGGGCACATACAAGAGTTTCATTCAAACGCACGTTGCGCGTGCCAGAAGATGGGAAGGAATATCCACTGCCCGCAGACATGGGCACACTACCGATTTACCGCGTTGAAGATTACGCTGACAAAGTGCCTTCTCATTGGCTTAAAGACGGCGGCTTCTTTATTCCCCTTTATCAGAGGGAGGCATTGTTCATCACGTTTAATGGCGCTGGCTGGCGTCCGACAGCCGCAAAAGTAGCCGTTGGCAGAATCAATGCGATCACTGGAAAGCCGTACGACGAATGCATCAGGCCGCACGAACAGGATTATGTGGTAGTACCCGATCAAAAATGGCTGGACGGAATCAATACGGGGAAAAATGTCG
>CAMAZK010000348.1 GCA_945863205.1 Akkermansia muciniphila
CCACCATCCTCAACCAGTGCGGCATCGACCACGAGCGCCTCAGCTACAAGTTCCAAGGACTAGATGCGCGGCTCACCGGCGTGGAGAGCCAGCATCCGATCCGGGAGATCATCGGTTAAAGGCGACAAGCACCAAGAATCGAAAGCCATCGATTTCTTCTGGCACCTGCGACCCGGATTTACTCCTTCAGCCGGTTCACCGTGTAATACGCCATGCGGTGCCACAACGGCGTGCCGTCCTTCGCCTTCAACTGCGGCAGCTGAAGCTCATGCACGTAGCCCGTGCGGAGATTGCCGATGACGACTTCCATCGTCAGACCGTCGTCGCTCAAGGTGGAAGCGCTGATTTGCAGCGGCTTCGCATCCAACTCCTCACCGCCGTACTTGCTGTGGAAGGGATAGGTGTAGCTCTGTCCTGTGAGCGTGCTCAGCGAGGCTTTTTCTACTGGCAGGGTGAAGATGAGACGGAAGCCGGAGCTCGTGAGTTCCATCTTTTGCACCTCCAGCGGTGTCTTCTTTGTCCACACGATCTTCTGCAGGCCGAAGGGGCGATTTCCCATGCTGTTCCAGCCGCGATTCGACTCGCCCACGACGAGCGATCCATCCGGCAGCGTGGTCAGCGCCAGCGCGGCGCATTGCAGGCCGTCGATGAAGGGAAAGCAGGCGCCCTGATACTCGCCGCCGACCTTCTCCAAGAACACGCGGTTCACGCCGCTGAGCACGAACTCGCCGAGGAAGAGCTGCTGCTCAAACGGTCCGAACTTGCCGCCGCTCTTGTCGCACACGATCCCCGTGCCGCTCTGGCCCATCTTCACATAGGGCAGCCACACGGCGGGCGGCGTGTAGCCCTGCACCGTCTTCATCGCCTCGGCCACGGTGATGCCGTCCGCTTGCTTCGCGGCGATCTTCACCGGCGATTCCGGACGCATGGTATCGGGAATGGACTCGGCATGCGAGAAGTAAGCGCCTTTACGGATGTGAAACAGCGGCGTGGTCGGCATCCAGGTTCCCTGCTGGTCGGTGACAAAGATCTCGCCGTCCGCATCCTGCCCGATGCCGCACGGCGAACGAAATCCCGCGCTCCAAGGCTCCAGTTTTCCCTGCGGCGTCATGCGCACCACCCAGCCGCGCCACAGCGGGTGTTTGGCCTCGTCGCCCGCACCCGCCCACACCTTGCCCATGCTAGAATTCAACGAGGTGTAGAGATTCCCCTCCGCATCAAACACCGGCCCATAAGCATACTCGTGATACGCACCGGAAACGCCCCAGCCCGTCGAGGCCGTGAGGTATTCGTCAGCCAGGCCGTCGCCATCCGTGTCGCGCAGTTTCGTCACCTCCGCCCGCTGCGTTGCGTAAAGTGCGCCGTCATGCCAGGCGAGTCCGAGAATCTCATGCAGACCGCTCGCGAAAAGCCGGAAGCCGTCCTTCTCCTCGATCCACACCTCGCCTTTGCGCAGGCCCACTGCGAGCTTTCCATCGCCCGTCACCGCCAAACCGCTCGCCTCAAAGTTCACGCCCTCGGGCAGGTCATACGTCTCGACGCGGTAGTAGTCAGAATGCTTCTGGGCGAAGAGCGAAGAGCCAAGCGCGAACACTGCCAAACCGAGAACTGAGAACCGCGAACTGCGAAGCAATTTTACCATGACAAGATCTCCTTCGTTTGCTTTCCGTTCACGTTGATGATGCGCTCAAAACCGTTCTTCGTCGGACGCAGCGTGTCCTCGATCTGTTTGCCGTCTTCGCGATACAAAAACGTCGGCACGCCATCCTTGCCGAGCTTGTAGCCGCCGAACACGCGCTCCCCCGTCGCCGCAGGCAGCTCCTTCACATCGGTGCCGAGCGGTTTGATCGGCGGCATCGCACGATCCTGCCAGTTGCTCATCGCATCGAGGAAACGGCCCTTCCAGATGATCGCCCAGCGGCTCTGTTTCGCATCAAACGCGGCATTCAACCCGCCGGGAAAACCGACACCGATTGCATGCGAGCCTGCACCCTCAATGAAGCTGCGGAAGAGGATCACGCGCTTCTCCTTGTCGGGTTTCAGCTCGAAATCCTCCGACGACATGAGCCCCTCCGGTAGCGGCTGACCGTCGATCTCGCGCAGGTAGGTCCAGAGGCTCTCGATGTCCTTGTCCGCCGTTTTTCGGCCCACAAACATCGGCGGCATGACCGTGCCCGGTTGCGTGACCTGCGGATTGAGCAGCAGTTCCTTGAAATACGCCGGCTGCAATCGCTCCACCGTGTGCGTGAGCCGGATCACCGGCGGCCCGAGCGATTTGCGGTCCTTCAAGCCGTGGCATGAAACGCAGGCCAGTCCCTTCGCGCCAAGCAACTGCCTCCCCAACTCCGCGCGATGATGTTTCGCCAAACCGCTGACATCGATCTCCACCGGCTTGTCGAGCTTGTCCGCCTCATTGAACGCGCTGATGAGCATCTCCGTCTGCGGCTGACCGAAGTTCGGCATGCGGGTGTCCATGTAAGGCCGCACGCTGCCGCCCTCGCCCCACAGGATCTTTTCAAACCAACCCAGCGTCAGCTTGCGGCCCACTTTGTCGAGCATCGGCGGGAGATGGCCGAGCTGGCCGATTGATTCAGCCGTCGAGTCGTTCACGCCGAAATACTGCGCCCGCGGCTCCTCCGGGCCGCCTTTGCCATCGCGATCGTGACACGCATAGCAGTTCAATCGCGACATCTGCCAGTCCACACGCTCCTGCGCCGTGAGTTTTGGCGCAGGCTGCTGAATCGCCGCCAGCACGAGGCGCAGCGCCCGCTTCTGCAAGTCGTTCAAATCAAAGCGCGGCGTGCCGCTGGGCTGTTTTTCTGAGAGGCAGCCTTGATCAATCGACAGATCTGCGAGCCGTTTTGTAGTCCCGGCTTTAGCCGGAATCTGGGAACCGGCTAAAGCCGGGACTACAAAACCCAGTTTGTGACACGCGACGCAGTTCATCTTCTCAAAGACCTCCCTGCCCTTCTCAACGCCCTGCTCCGGAATCTTCAGCGCCGCACGCGCCGTCGCCTTTTCCGCGACACGACCGGTGTGCAGATATGCCGCGATGTCCGAGGCCTCCTGGTCGCTCAGACGCATGTCCGGCATGCGACCCGCCGGACGCATGGACAGCGGGTGCTTCAGGAAATAAGACAACGCTGTGAAATCATACGCGTCCGCCAGCGCGATCGGCACGGAGGCGTTCCCCGGCATTTCCACCTCGGCATCCGCAGGCAGCTTCGGCGGCCGCATGTCCTTCGCGGGCTCATGGCAGGCCACGCAGCCGACTTTGTGATACAGCTCCTTGCCGCGCTCGACATCACCTGCGGGCACCTTCGGCGCATCCTGCTTCATCGCGCTCAGGTATTCCACCAGCGCCTCGACCTTTTCGTCGTCGCCTTCCTCTCCGGTGAAGAGTCCCGGCATCTGCGTGCCTTTTTTGCGCGACTGCGGGCTGCGAATCATCAGCCACAGCGTGTCCTCGTCCAGACGCGAGCCCACCGCACCTAGATCCGGCCCGGGCTTCGCTTTCAATCTCTCCGCCCACGATTCCGGCGCCGCATGGCACGCGGTGCAGTTCAGCTCCGCCAGCAGCAACAACCCGCCGTTCACCAAGCCCTCATCAGGGTCTTGCGGGATGTTGAACTGGTCGAAGGTGTAAACGAAGGCGTGATTGATCGGCTCGGCCTGGAGAGGATGGGACCGCGCTGGCGATGAACTAAGGAGAAAGGCCGCGAGGGGCAGCGCGGAATGACGAATGAGTAAGCCCGAATGACGAAAAAATGTCGAAGCTCGAATGACAAAGGAGGGCATGGCTTCGGATTTAGGCATTCGGGCTTCTTTCGTCATTCGGATCTCGCCATTCGTCATTTTACAGTCCCATCTTCGCACGTTCCGCATCCAACGCGGCAATCCACGGCCCGATGAAGTGCCCGCTGTCGTGATACGTGCGCCCAGAGTACATGTGCTGGTCGATCACGCAGGGTTCGTTCACGTAGATGCCGCCGCAGATTTCGAGGTCGAATTTGCACTTCGCGACCGTGGCCATGCGCAGGCCTTTGACGATGTCGGCACGCGCGGGAATCTCGACGCCATGGCAGACGCTGGCGCATGGCTTCTTCTGTTCCCAGAACCACTTGGTGATGCGCAGCAGGTCGGCATCTTCGCGGATGTATTCCGGCGCACGGCCGCCGCTGAAGAAGATGCCGACGTATTCCTCGGGATTGATGTCCTTGAAGGCGATGTCGGCGTCGATGCTGTAGCCTTCCCACTCCTTCGTGATGGTCCAGCCGGGCTTCACTTCATGCAGCACCATCTGGTACTTCCGCTTTTCCGGCGCGGCGACGACCGGCTTGTAGCCGCCTTCGATCAGGCGGTAGAAGGGGTAGAGAGTGTCAACGGTCTCGGTGGCGTCACCGACGATGAGGAGGACTTTGGCTTCGGGCATGGGGGGGAGGGAGTGGTGGAGTTTTGGAATGATGGTTTAGAGAGAAGCGACGATGGCGTCGAGATGGTTTTTGGATTTGATGATCACGTCGGTGGATTCGGCCAGGGTCGGCATGATCGGGATGCCGCGCGGCGTGGGGTGCATGAAGACTTCGGTGGGGCCGGTGAACTGGATGTCTTTGAGCGCGGCGACGATGGGCTTGTAATCGAGCGGACCGCGTCCGGGCATCTGCTGGAGCTCTTCCTCCTTGGGCATGACCTTGCTGAAGCCCTGTCCACGCTCCCAGGCGTAAAAG
>CAMAZK010000349.1 GCA_945863205.1 Akkermansia muciniphila
CCCCTGCGTGGTGTTTTTCTTCGGCGGCGGCTGGAAAAGCGGCTCCTACCTGCAGTTCGTTCCGCAGGCGGAGTACCTGGCCAGCCGCGGCATCGTGGCCATTTCAGCGGACTACCGCATCAAGAACCTCCACAAGACGACGCCGGACAAGGCCGTGGAGGATGCGAAAAGCGCGATCCGCTGGGTGCGCGGTCATGCGACGGAGCTGGGCATCGATCCGGGCAAGGTCATCGCCGCAGGCGGCTCCGCCGGTGGGCACCTCGCCGCCTGCACGGCTCTGGCCACGGCCTACGACGCCGAATCCGACGACAAGTCCGTCTCCGCCAAGCCCAACGCCATGGTGCTTTTCAATCCGGCGATGAACATCGCCACGCTCTTCAAGCAGCGCGACACTGGCGACAGCGAGATGACGCTGGACATGGCAGAGGCGATCACGCCGAACAACTTTGTCTCCAAGGACACGCCTCCTGCGATCCTGTTCTTCGGCACGGCTGACAAGCTCAAGGCCGGTGGTGACGAATACGTCAAGCTGGCCACCGCGCTCGGACCGCGTGCGGAGATGTGGGCCGCCGAGGGCATGCCGCACGGCTTTTTCAACCGGGAGCCGTGGATTCAAGTGACGGCGAAGAAGATGGACGAATTCCTCATCTCCCTCGGCTATCTCGGCGGGGAACCGACCCTCAAACTGCCGGAGAACGCACCGGCATTGAAAGCCGAGTAGCGCCGTGCGCTTATGGAGAGGCGACGATGCGTCGCCTTTCCCGTCTTGATTCGGGGACGAATCGTCCCCACTCCTCACTCCATGCTCACCGACTCCTCCCGCGCCGCTGATTTTCCCGCCCTTCACGGCATCCACTACCTGAACACCGCCGCTGAAAGCATCCCGCCGGTCTGCGTCAGCGAAGCCGTGGCTGAATACATGCAGCACAAGTCGCTGGGCATGCGCGGGCGCGATTTTCACTTCCCGCGTGTCGAGGCCTGTCGAGAGATCACGGCGAAGCATCTCGGGCTGGCCACGGACGAGGTCTCCTTCTGCTCCTGCAGCTCCGAAGCTTACAACTTGCTCGCCAACGCCCTGCAACTCACGCGCAACGACGAGGTCGTCGTCACCGATCTGGACTTTCCCGCCGGTGCCACGCCCTGGCTGACCGCACCGGATCATGCGCGTCCGGTCACGAGGCTGTGGGAGAACCGCGGCGGAGCGCTGGACCTCGCGGATCTCGCCGGGCTGCTGAACGAACGCACCGCGCTGGTGCAGGTGAGCCTTGTGAGCTTCTACAACGGCCACCGCATCCCTTTCCCCCGCCTGCGCGACATGGTCCGCCAACTGGCCCCCGCTGCCGTGCTGGCCGTCGATATCACGCAGGCAATCGGGCGTGTGGTGCTCGACTGCCAGGACGCGGACATCCTGATCTCCAGCACGCACAAGTGGACGCTCGGCATCCATGGCGGCGGCATCATCGGCATCCCGCAGAAATCCGCCGCGCGTCTCACGACAAAGGCGGGCGGCTGGTATCACATCGCGAACGCCTTTGATCCCGACCGCTTTGAAAGCGCTCGGATCAAGCCTGGCGCGGCCAGTTTTTCGGTCGGCATGCCCAGCTTTGCCGCGCTCTACGCGCTGAACACCTCGCTGCGTTACCTCGATCACATCGGCGTCGCCAAAATCGCCGCGCATGCCGATCCGCTTGTGGCGCGAGTGCATGAAGGCTTGAAGGAGCTCGGCATCGCGCCGCTCTGCCCAGCGCAGCCGGAGAACGGCAGCGGCATCGTCGCCTTCAAGCATGAAAACACGGCGGTGATCAACGAGGCGCTGTTGGCGGAGAACATCCACGTCATGCACCAGGTCGGCCGCATCCGCATCGCCCTGCACGGCTACAACACGGCGGAGGATGTCGAGAAGCTGCTGGCAACGCTGCGCGGGGCGCTCTAAGTAGCCGCCTTCCTCCGAACCCGACGCATCACTTGGACTGGGAATCACCAAAACTCCTCCTGCTCATCCTGCCAGCCGTCGCGCTGCTGCTGTGGATCGAATCGCGCTCGTCGCACCCGGTGACGGGTCTGAGGAAGCGGCTACTGCTCGTCGTGCGCGCCATCGGTGTGATGCTGGCGATCGCCGCCCTGGCAGGGCCGGCGCAGGTGACCCAGACCGGGCGCAAGGCGCTGGGCATCGTCGTGGACGCCAGCCAGAGCATGGGGGAGGAAGGTTTGGCGAAATCCATGGCCGAAGCCGAACGCGTGCAGAAGGCGCTGGGGGGCGACATTGATTCCTTTGTCGTCCAGCTCGGTTCCGAGCCCGCGCTTCTTCCCGAAGGCGGCACCGCTGCGATGCAGGCCGAGTGGCAAAAGAAAAACGGCGGCGACAGTCACTACGCCGCCGCCATCGAGTATGCGGAGGCGATGTTTCCGCCCGGAGTGAGCCGGAACATCCTGCTCATCGGCGACGGCCACGAGACACGCGGCAGTTTGCTCGCCGCAGCACGGGAGGCGGCCGTTTCCGGCATCACGCTGCACGCGCTGCCGGTGGCCGGTCCGCGAAAGTCGGACGCGCGGATCATTGCGCTCACGCCGAACCGCACGCGCCTGTTTGAAGGCGCCAGCTTGAGCCTGACGACGGTGTTTGAGAGCACCATCGCAGGCGAGGCCACGCTGAAGCTCTACGAAAACGGCATCGAGGTGGAAAAGCGGCCCGTCACGCTGAAACCGGGCTCCACGCAGGAGATCGTCTTCAACCGCACGCCATCCACGCGGAACACGTTTCAGTATCGCGCTGTGCTGGAGGACCTCGAAGGCGACACGCTGCCGGGGAACGACAGTGCGCTGGCCATCGTCGATGTCCGCGGGCGGCTGCGGCTGCTCTACATCGAATCCGACGCCTCTGAGGGCCGCTATTTGATGCAGGCGATGGAAAAAGAGGGAGTCGAGCTCGACCTGCGGCAGCCGGGCAATCTCGCCTTCACCTTTGAGCAGCTCAGCGGCTACGATGGCGTCATCCTTTCCGACGTTCCCGCTCACCAACTCGGCGATCCGCTGATGAATGCGCTGCGCGACTACGTGGACAAGCTCGGTGGTGGCTTGGTCATGCTCGGCGGACCCGGCTCGTTTGGCGTCGGCGGTTATTACCGCACACCGATCGAGGAAGTGCTGCCTGTGCGCCTCAAGGCGCCGGATGAAGAAGAGAAACAAAGCGCCGCCGTGGCCATCGTGATGGACCGCTCCGGCTCCATGGCGGGGGAGAAGCTCGAAATGGCCAAAAGCGCCGCCATCGCCACCGCGGAAGTCCTCGGGCACAACGACTCGCTCGGCGTGTGGGCCTTTGATTCCGAAGCGCACGTCGTCGCGCCGATGACGCGCCTCACCTCGACGAACGCCGTGTCCGGCCAGATCGCCGCCGTGGCCTCCGGTGGCGGCACCAATTTGCAGCCGGCCTTTGAACTCGCCCGCGAAGCGCTGCTGCGCACGAAGGCGAAGGTGAAGCACATGATCATCCTCACCGACGGGCAGACGGCAGGCAGCGGTTACGAGCAGCTCGCTTCGCAGTGCCGTGGCGAAGGGATGACGGTTTCCACCGTGGCGATCGGCGAGGGCTCGCACGTGGCGCTGCTGCAGGCCGTCGCCTCCAGCGGCGGCGGTCAGAGCTACACGACGCTCGATGCCAGCGGCATCATGCGCATCTTCACGCAGGACACGCTGATGCACACGGGGCGGATGATCCGCGAAGAGCCCTTCACGCCCGAGTTGAAAGAGAAGCAGCCGATCCTGGCCGGCTTCGAAACGTGGGATTCCCCGCCGCTGCTCGGCTATGTGAAAACCACGCGCCGCACCTCGGCGCAGGTCCCGCTCGTCACGGAGACCGGTGATCCGCTGCTGGCGCACTGGCGCTTCGGCCTCGGCAAGGCGACCGCCTTCACCTCCGATGCCAAGAGCCGCTGGGCCTCGCTCTGGATCGGTCGCTGGGATGGCTACGCGCGGTTCTGGTCGCAGGTGCTGCGAGAGACCGCCCGCGCACCGCAGGGAAGGCTGATGGATCTGTCCACGCGGCTGGAGGGCGACGACGCCATGATCAGCGTCGATCTTTTGGCGGATGCCGGAACCCGCGCGAACGACGCGGTCGTCGAAGCCGAGGTGTTTCATGTGGCTGCGGACGCGCTCGGCGCCGCGATGAAGCCGGTGCAAAAGATCAGGCTGCGGCAGACGGCTCCCGGCACCTATGAGAGCAGCTTTCAGCCGAAGCAGGCGGGCGTTTACCTCGTCCGTGCCCGAGCTGGAGCGGAGATGGTCACCACCGGCCTCGTTCACAATCCTTCGTCCGAAGCCAGCCTCGGCACGGTGAACGAGGCTCTGCTGCGGGAAGCGGTGAAAATCACCGGCGGCGACTTTTTGGCCGATGGCGGGCAACTGCCGCGTCTGGAGACGACGAAGGCCATCCAGCACGAAGAACTGTGGCCTACGCTGCTGCTGCTGCTGCTCGCCGTTTTCCTGATCGACACCGGCATCCGCCGCTGGGAGCACGTCGTCGGCTTGTGGCAGTTGGTTCCGCAGCGGTCATAACAAAGGAATGCGCGGGAGTGAGTCCGTTTCGGGCTTCAGCGACGAGCCTGTGGTCTGGAAACAACTTGGCCCGGAGGAACCCAACCAAAATTCCTCCGGGCCTTTAGGTGACCGGAGAGTCCCCAACCATGAAGTGACTCCCCAGCTCGTTGTGTGTTTCCCCAGGCGAAC
>CAMAZK010000350.1 GCA_945863205.1 Akkermansia muciniphila
CACACCGTTCAGAAGACGACCAATCGTGGCGAGTTTGGTTATGTGATCGACCAGGAGAGCGACAACAAGTCGAACAAGCTCACCCTGCGACACGCCTTGCCCTCTGAATACCTGCTTCGTCTCGGCACGCAGAATCTTCTCTTTGGCGACACCATCCGCGTGGACGGCATCCACAAAGAAAAAGGCAAAACCTCCTCCATCGTCACCTCTCAGGCCGAGGTCGATCTCGGACGTCCCACCCAGGCCGAAGTAAACGCCTTCATGACTCAATGTGGCTTCGTGCGTGTGCCGGATGACATGATGCTCAGCCAATACAGCAACAAGTTCTTCTGGTATCGCGCCTCGGACTCCGTGCTCACGGGCGACACGAACCCCGAGAATTTCTCCAAAGCCGACGATCACAACATCGTCCCCATTGACGTCATCGCGCATCCGTATCCACGCGCCCTCTTTGAGGGCACCGCCAAGCAGAACGGGGTCTCGATGAATCATTTCAAGATGGCCACGAAAGCCAAAAGCGCCCGCAAAAGCCAGGTAGAAGCTTCAAACCTGAAACTTGGAACACTTTCCATCCACGGCGCCCGGCAGAACAACCTCAAGAAGCTCGATCTCGACATCCCGCTGAACGTTTTCTGCTGCATCACCGGTGTCAGCGGCAGCGGCAAGTCCACACTCGTGCACGAGGTGCTCTACCGGAACCTGCAGAAGCTTCGCGGCGAGGTCTGCGAGGAGGAACCGGGGCGCGTCAAAAGCATCAGCGGCTGGGAGCAACTCGGCAGCGTCGTGATGGTGGATCAGTCGCCGCTGGCCCGCACACCGCGCTCGACACCGGCGGTGTTCACGGGGGCCTTTGACCACATTCGCACACTCTTCGCCGCGTGCGATGACGCCGCCGCGCAGGGCATCATGCCCGGATTCTTCAGCTTCAACAGCGGCGAGGGTCGCTGCGAGCGCTGCATGGGCAACGGCTTCGAAAAGATCGAGATGCAGTTCCTCAGCGATCTCTTCGTCACCTGCCCGGAGTGCGAAGGGAAGCGCTACAAGCCGCACGCGCTCAAAATCCTGCTCAAGGGCAAGTCCATCCACGACGTGCTCAGCATGACCATCGACGACGCCGTGCCGTGGTTCGCGCAGATCGACCATCGCACCGTCGCGGCGATCAATCGCAGCCTGCAGCTCGTCATTGATGCCGGTCTTGGCTACCTGCGCCTCGGCCAACCGCTGAACACGCTCAGCGGCGGTGAAGCCCAGCGCCTGAAACTTGTCGGCCACCTGCTGGAGCCGCAAACACCCGGCAAGAGCAGCCTGCTGCTCCTCGACGAACCCACCACTGGCCTTCACTTCGACGACATCGCGCTGCTCATCACGCTGCTCCAGCGCCTCGTCGATGAAGGCAACAGCCTCGTCGTCATCGAGCACAACCTCGAAGTCATCAAATGCGCAGACTGGGTGCTCGACCTCGGCCCGGAAGGTGGTTCCGAAGGCGGAGCGCTCGTCATCGCGGGCACGCCAGAGGATGTGGCGGAATGCAGTGCGTCGCACACCGGGCGGTATCTCAAGCCGGTTGTTTCAGGTTCCAAGTTTCAGGTTTCAAGCTCCGTGGCCGAATCACCCGCAAGCTATCGCACAGGCCGACTTGAAACGACGAACGCGATCTCCATCCGCGGCGCCCGGGAGCACAATTTGAAGAACATCTCGCTCGATATTCCGCGTGACCAATTCGTGGTCGTTACAGGCCTCAGCGGCAGCGGCAAGTCGTCGCTGGCCTTTGACCTCGTCTTCGCGGAGGGGCAGCGGCGCTTTCTTGACTCGATGTCGGTCTATGCGCGCACGTTTGTGGAGCAGATGGAAAAGCCGGAGGTGGATCTCATCACCGGCGTGCCGCCGACGGTCGCCATCGAGCAGCGCATCTCGCGCGGCGGTGGAAAGTCCACCGTGGCGACCGTGACGGAGGTCTATCACTTCCTTCGACTGCTTTTTGCGAAGCTCGGCACGCAGTTTTGCCCGAAATGCTCCGTGGCAGTCAAAAAGCAGAGCGCGGAGGCCATTTTGAAGACCATCCAGGCGCACTTGCGCAAAGGCGGCGGCCATTTGCTCGCGCCGCTCATCAAGGCGCGAAAGGGCTTCCACACCGACGTGGCCGAAAACGCCGCGAAGCACGGCATCGAGACGCTTTGGGTGGATGGGCAGTTCATGCCCACGATGGGCTTCAAACGCCTCGAACGCTTCAAGGAGCACAGCATCGACGCTGTCATCGCAAAAGTCGCCAAGGGCGAATCTGCTGACACTCTGCGGCCATGGATCGAATCCGCGCTCAAGATGGGCAAAGGCACCATCAAGCTGCGCCTCGCCGACAAAACGATGCACGTGCTCAGCACCGAAATGAGCTGCCCGAGCTGCGGTTTGTCGTTTGAAGAGCTCGATCCGCGCCTTTTCAGCTTCAACAGCCCGCATGGTTGGTGCGGCGACTGCCGCGGCTTCGGCGTCGTCCGTCATCAACCGGAGCGTCGCGACGACGTCTCGCAGCTTGAGGCGGAACTCGAAGAGGAGCGCCGGTTCAGCAGCGACGACGAGGACGCGTCAGCGCCACGCACCCCCTGCCCCACCTGCCACGGCAGCCGCATCAACGAGATCGGCCGCGCCGTGCAGTTACAGAAGACCACGATCCAGGACTTCGCCGGGCTCACCGCCGGCGACGCGGGCAAACTGATCGCCAAACTCAAATTCGAAGGCACGGAGTCGATCATCGCACGGGACATCGTCAAAGAGATCGAGCAGCGCCTCAAGTTCATGCAGGAGGTCGGCCTCGGCTACCTCCAGCTCAACCGCAGCGCCGACACGCTCAGCGGCGGCGAGGCGCAGCGCATTCGTTTGAGCGCCCAGCTCGGCAGCAACCTGCGCGGCGTGCTTTACGTGCTCGACGAACCGACCATCGGCCTGCATCCGCGTGACAACGAAAAGCTGCTGAACACGCTCGTGGCTCTACGCGACAAGGGAAACTCGCTGCTCGTCGTCGAGCACGATGACGAAACGATGAAGCGTGCCGACACGATCCTCGATCTCGGACCGGGCGCGGGCAAATTTGGCGGCGAAGTCGTCGCTCAAGGCACGCTGGCACATCTTTTGAAGTCCAGAAAGAGCGTCACCGGCCAGAGCCTCAAACATCCGCTCAAGCATCCCTCACGCGGCTCGCGCAGGCCTCTTCCCGCCGCGAAGTCGAAGGAAGGCTGGCTGCGCGTCACCGGCGCCAGCGCGAACAACCTGCAAAACATCGACGTCAGCATTCCGCTCGCCCGTTTGACCGTGCTCACCGGCGTCAGCGGCAGCGGGAAGAGCAGTTTCATGCACGGGGCGCTCTCGCCGGCGGTGCGCGAGAAGATCAGCAAGTCGAAGGCGAAGTTCACGAAGGCCTGGAAGAGCGTCAGCGGCTTCGAGAATCTGCAGACGGTGCACGAGGTCGATCAATCACCGATCGGCAAGACCAGCCGGTCCTGCCCGGCGACCTACGTCGGCATTTTGGACGACATCCGGAAGCTTTTCGCTCAGGTGCCGCTGGCGAGGACGCGCGGCTACACCGCGAGCCGTTTTTCCTTCAACACCGAAGGCGGACGCTGCGAGACTTGCGGCGGCAACGGCGAGATCAAAATCGAAATGGCCTTCCTGCCGACCACGCGCGTTCACTGCGAGACCTGCCACGGCATGCGCTTCAACGCCGCCACGCTGGAGATCGAGTACAACGGCAAACACATCGGCGACGTGCTGCGCATGAGCATCACCGAATCCGCCGAGTTCTTCGCGCCGGTGCAAAAGATCGCGCGACCGCTCAAACTGCTGGCCGACACCGGCCTCGGCTACCTTCAGCTCGGCCAGCCCAGCCCCACCCTCAGCGGCGGGGAGGCGCAGCGCATCAAGCTCGTCACCGAACTCCGCAGCGGCGATGGCCGCACGATGAAGGAGCAGCTCAAAGGCATCACCAAGGCCGGGAAGCGCAATCTCTACCTCATTGAAGAACCCACCATCGGTCTGCACATCCAGGACGTCGCCCGCTTGATCGACGTCCTCCACCGCCTCGTCGATGAAGGCCACACCGTCGTCGTCATCGAGCATCACCCGGATGTCTATGCCGAAGCCGACTACCTCATCGACATCGGCCCCGAAGCCGGCCCCGAAGGCGGCCAGCTCGTCGCCGCTGGGACGCCGGAAGAATTGAAGAAGTGCAAGGTGAGCAGGACGGCGCGGTTTTTGTGAATCATGAAACGCCACAAGCTGCGCATCACCATCTGTCTCACCCTTTTGATGGCTCTCTCGCCACTGATGAGCCCGCTCTTTGCTTTTGACGAAACCCAAACTGCCTGGGACACGAATCGGGAAACTCACCAAGGCAAAAAGATAGCCTGGGGACCCAGACCGCGGGCATGGCTGCTTGTGGGTCGCCAACTCAGCGGTGATCCTGAACCATCCATCTTCAACGGCAACGAATGGTACTTCCGTTACTATCGCGACTACTGCCTGGAGTGGCTTAAACAGCACGAGATGACTCGCCCACCGCAGCAATGATCTTCGCAATTCGCGACAGCGTCGTGGAGTGCGGTGACAAGCCTTGGCGCGACACCGCTGTCGTTTGCCGGACGGCGCACCAAGGCCAAAGGGCACGCTTCACCGGCTCGACAGCGGTGTCGCCGATGCAAGGTGCCCTTGCATCTCTGCCACCGCACTCC
>CAMAZK010000351.1 GCA_945863205.1 Akkermansia muciniphila
CTCCGCCCCTCTTACCACCATGTCCGCCGAACGAAAAACTCTCGAAGAACGCGCTCAGATGTCCGACATCGACCGCCTGCGCCACTCCTGTGCCCATGTGATGGCCACCGCCATCCTGCGCCTGTGGCCGAACGCCCAGTTCGCCTACGGGCCGCCGGTGGAGAACGGCTTCTACTACGACTTCGACCTGCCGGACCACCGCATCACGCCGGACGACTTCGAGAAGATCGAGGCGGAGATGAAAAAGATCGCCAAGGAGAACCAAAAGTTCGACTGGAAGGGCGTCACGCGTGACGAAGCCATCGCGATGGCGAAATCCGGCCGCCTCGGTGGTCTGAGCGAGCGCCCGGGCAATCCGAGCGTCTTCAAACTCGACCTGCTGGAGAAGATCCCGGAAGGCGAGCAGATCAGCACCTTCCAGAACGGCGACTTCATCGACCTCTGCGCTGGGCCTCACGTCGGCTACACGTCGAAGTGCAAGAACGTGAAGATCATGTCCGTCGCCAGCGCCTTCTACATGGGCGACGAGACCAAGCCGCAGCTCCAGCGCCTCTACGGCACCGCCTTCCCGACGAAGGAAGAGCTGGAGCAGCATCTCGTGCAGCTCGAGGAAGCCCGGAAGCGCGACCATCGCAAACTGGGCAAAGAATTGAAGCTCTTCCACATCGACGAAGACGTGGGTCAGGGCCTCATCCTCTGGACGCCGAACGGCGCCGTGCTGCGGCAGGAACTGCAGAACTTCATCAGCGAGGAACTGCGCAAGCAGGGCTACAGCCAGGTCTTCACGCCGCACATTGGCAAAGTCGGTCTCTACAAGACCAGCGGCCACTTCCCCTACTACAAAGACAGCCAGTTCGCGCCGATCATCGAGAACGATGACCTGAGCAAGATCGTGAAGGAAGGCTGCGGCTGCTGCGAGATGATGGAGCGCCTCGGCGCCGTATCCGCCAGGCAGCGCAGCCAGCTCAACGAGCGCACCGGCCAGGAGACCGTCACGGAGGATCGCGTCCTCCCGGACGAGCAGCTTCTCGACGGCTTCCTGCTGAAGCCGATGAACTGCCCGCATCACATCAAGATCTTCGACAGCCAGCCGCACAGCTACCGCGACTTGCCCGTGCGCCTCGCCGAATTCGGCACGGTGTATCGCTGGGAGCAGAGCGGCGAGCTCAATGGCCTGACCCGCGTACGAGGCTTCACGCAGGACGATGCGCACCTCTTCTGCACCGAAGAACAGGTCGCCGACGAAGTGCTCGGCTGCCTCTCGCTCGTGAAGATCGTGCTCAACACGCTCGGCATGCACGACTACCGCGTGCGCGTGGGTCTGCGCGATCCCGACAGCAGCAAGTTCACCGGCGATCCCGCCAAGTGGGACGCCGCTGAAGACGCCTGCCGCAAAGCCGCCGCCACTCTCGGCGTGCCCTTCACCGAAGAGCCTGGCGAGGCCGCCTTTTACGGCCCGAAGATCGACTTCGTCATCAAAGACGTCATCGGTCGCGAGTGGCAGCTCGGGACCGTGCAGGTCGATTACGTCCTGCCCGTGCGCTTCGACCTCAGCTACATCGGTCCGGACAACAAGCCGCACCGCCCCGTCATGATCCATCGCGCCCCCTTCGGCAGCATGGAGCGCTTCTGCGGCGTCCTCATTGAGCACTTCGCCGGACATTTCCCGACCTGGCTGGCCCCCGAGCAGGTCCGCGTGCTCACCATCAGCGAAAAGGCCGACGCCTTCGCCGAGGAAACCTACGCCCAGCTCAAGGCCGCCGGCCTGCGCGTGACGCTGAACAACGACGCCGACAAAATCGGCGCCAAGATCCGCAACGCCCAGCTCGACAAGATCCCCTACATGCTCGTCGTCGGCGAGAAGGAGGCTGCCGTGCAAAGCGTCGCCGTCCGCCACGCCAAACGCGGCGACCTCGGCGTGAAGCCGATCGCTGATTTCATCGCGGAGGTCACCGAGGAGGTGAAGGAACGGAGGTTGTGATCTGTTCGTGACAAATACCAAGTGTTGTAAGTGCCTCTATTCTCGCCTGACGGCTCGGGAACGAGAAATGCACATCAATAGGGTGACCTCTACCTGAAGCCATGACGATCACATTGTCCTCATGAACATCCGTGACCAGAACTCGTCCAGCATCGCCCGCATCCACCCAAAATTTGGCTTTGGTAGTGCCGGGACTTTCATGTTCGAGTCCCTGTGCTTGCATTAAATCTACCAGTTGCGACCAGGAAGGATGCTTCCCTCGCACGAAAGGCTGTGAAATGACTAGATGCAGGTTCCCCTGATCTTCGTAGAAACCTTCCAAACAGAGATCGTCGCCAAAAAGGTGGTTCGACAGAAGGTGATCTGTCAAATAATCGAAAAGTAGAGCAGCGGGCTTGTAGAATGTCTCGCCGGTTTGTTCGTCAATCTCACGCGGATCATAAATTTTGATCACACGGTTCTTTTCACGATGTGCAGCCACACGGTGCTCAATGCCACTGCCAATAAAATCCTGCTCGATGAACCCTTGAATCGTGCTGAGTTCGAGCATCAAGCCCTTTTCATGGCCAAAATGGGCGAGTGCGCATATTTCCTGCTTTGTTGGATCTCCAGGATAGCTGCCCCCGTAATTGGTCCCTGCGTCAACAACTGCTGACGCAGCGATTCGGAGAATTCCCGGCGGACCTCCGAATACGGTTTCAGTACTTTGGACTCCTTCTCGACGTAGATGTGGCGACTCATGGGTTTGCTTCAAACAAAGACGGTAAATTCTACGTTCCATTATGCAAGACCGAGTTCTTGCAGCCAAACAGCAGGGGTATCCGCACCTAATCGCAAAGCCGCGGCCAAGCTCGACGTGCTCTTCATCGAAGAACTCGGCGAGGCCTTTTTACTGACCGGACGGTGCTCTTCGGCCTTTGCGCATTCGTCCCGCGCTCGAGAGCGTTGTCGCGTGTTTTGAATGCTCCCAAACTCGCGACAGCGGCAAGCACAACGCTTTCGGCCTTCGGCGCCTCAGATCAGATCACGATCTCCGGCACCACGTAAGGCTCGCGATACTTGTTCTTGAGCATGCCGTTGGCAGCGTCGTGGTCGATGAAGCGCTCGGTCTTGCCGTCCATCTTGAGCACGGGGCCGAGGGTGAGCATGTCCTTCGTCAGATCGACCTCGTTCTTGGCGAGGTGCTCCTTCATGCGTTCGAAGGTGTCTGCGGCAAAGGTATCGCCCTTGATCTTTTCGAGGATGGCATCCGGCTTTTCTTTGGCACCGAGGCGATGGCTGATGTTCCCCGTGTGACAGAGCGCACTGGAGAGATGGCCTTCGAGGATGTCGGCGTGCAGATCCTCCACGCGGCGGCTGCGGCAGGCGTTGATGAAGTTTTTGAAGTGGTCCTCGCTGCCTTCGAACTTTTTGATCTCCTTGCCATCCTTGTCCTGAATGATCGCGCCGGAGTAGTTGGGCACCACGACCGTGCCGCCTTCGCATTCCACGATCACGCCGACGCCTGCGCCCTTGAACTTGTCCATGTTCTTGCTGTCCTTGTTCTCAGGAAGGCCACGCACTTCGAAGATCAGCGGCGCCTTCTCGTAGCCATGGTAAATGATCTGCGTGTTGGCGGTCTCGCCATCGTCTTCATAGCCGAGACGACCACCCACGCTCCAGACGCTCGGAGAAAGTTCCATCTCACCCAGGAACCAGCGCGCGATGTCCATCTGGTGGATGCCCTGGTTGCCGAGGTCGCCGTTGCCGTAGTCCCAGGTCCAATGCCAGTCATACTTCAGCTTCTGCCGCATCAGCGGACCTTTCGGTCCGGGACCGCACCACAGATCGTAGTCGATCGATTCGGGAATCGGCTGCTCGCCTTCGCTCTTGCCGATACTGCCGCGGCGCTTGTAGCACAGACCGCGTGAAAGGAGAATCTTCCCGAGATTGCCTTCCTGCACATACTTCACGGCGGCGGCGATGCCCTCACGGCTGGAGCGCGACTGCGTGCCGGTTTGCACGATTTTGCCATACTTCCGTGCGGCTTTGACGATCTGCCGACCTTCCCAAACGCAATGGGACACCGGTTTCTCGACATACACATCCTTCCCGGCCTGAATGGCCCAGATGGAGGCCAGCGCATGCCAGTGGTTCGGCGTAGCGATGCTCACGGCGTCGATGCTCTTGTCATCGAACAGCTTCCGCATGTCGGTGTAGCCTGTGACCTTCTGCTTCTCCTTGTCGAAGGCTGCCACCGCCTTGCCCAAGACATTGCTGTCCACGTCGCAAAGCGCGGCAACGCGCACGCCTTCGTTCTTCAGCTTCTTGTAGCCGCTGATGTGGGATCCGCCGCGGCCGCCGAAGCCGATGACGGCCATGTTGATCGTATCGCCCGGGCTTTTCTGCGCCCAGGAGGTTTTGGCGATGTAAAAAACGCCGGTGGAAGCGGCGGCGGACTGCTTGAGGAAGGAGCGGCGGTTGGTCATGGCGTGAACACAAACGCCTGCCGCTCTCGGCACCTTTCGCAAAGATAGGGGTAGGAACGGCACGTTGACCGTGCCGCCCCTCCCTCCAAACCGGACGGGCGGGTTTCCCGCATCCGGCTTTCCGGTTAGAAGTTGGCTGCTGCACGCAGGCTCAGGAGTTCCAGTCTCTGGGCTTCTTCCAGGTTGAA
>CAMAZK010000352.1 GCA_945863205.1 Akkermansia muciniphila
CCGCGCCATCCGCGTGAAAGCCGAAGCCGAAAAAGAAGCCTCCGAGCTCAAAGGTGCCGGTAACGCCCGCTTCCGCGAACAAGTCGCCGAAGGTCTCGCCAACGCTGGCAAAACCATGCAGGCCGGCGACGTGCCTCCTGGCTTCATGCTCTTCACCATGTGGCTCGACGGCATGAAATACATCTCCGAGCACGGCAAAGGCAACGTCATGTTCTTCGACGGCTCCAACGAAGGCATGGAGCGCACCATCAAGCAGATGCAGGCGCTCAAGACCCTCGACCAGCGCACAGTCGCCGCCGCGAACGCCGCGCATTGATCCGCCCGCCTCGCTGCGTAATATGGGGCCGCCTTTTTCATGAAACGTGCCCTCTTCATCCTCCTCGCGTTCATTGGCAGTCTCCACGCCGCCGACCACACCGAGTCCAACAGCAACCTCTGGCTCAACTACGTCGGTGATCATCCTATCGGCAAAGGCCCGTGGGGCGTGCATTTCGAATCGCAGATCCGCCGCGCAGACATGGGCGAGAACTGGCAGCAACTCCTCCTGCGTCCCGGCATCAACTACACGATCAGCCCCGCTTTGACCATCAGCGCAGGCTACGCCTGGGTCGAGACGCATCCGTATGGTGATATTCCCATAGCGGCGGACTTCCCCGAGCATCGTCTGTGGGAACAGGCCGTGGTCTCGCACAAGGCGCTCGGCCTCGACTGGACGCATCGGTTTCGCCTGGAGCAGCGCCGCATCGGCGAAGTGGCACCCGCCACCGGCGACGTCACCAACTGGCGCTACGAAAACCGCATCCGCTACATGCTGCGCACCACCATCCCGCTCAGCGCCGACAAAAAGTGGTATCTCGCCTTGTGGGATGAAGTTTTCTTCAACTTCGGCAGCAACGTCTCGATGAACTACCTCGACCAAAACCGCGTCTTCATCGGCCTCGGTCGTCAGTTGAGCGACAACACGAAACTGGAGATCGGCTTCATGGAACAGACGGTGCAACGTCGCGGCGGTAACGTTTGGGAGAACAATCACACCCTCACCGTCTGGCTCACCTCGAAGTGGCCGGTTAAGTTCTGACGTCACCACGCGGCGGTGACTCCGCGCAGCGATTTATTCGAACGGGATCTGCTGAGGCGCTGCTTCCTTTACAGCCGGCAGGCTCTGCGGGCTACACGAGGGTGACCGTTGGGATCGAAAGCGGCACGGTGCTGGAATCCGTCGTCTGAAAGAAGGACACTTCCCCCATCTGAATGTCATACAGCGCCCCGACGATGGCCAGTCGCCCTTCCTTGACCATGTCCGCCAGCGTGCTGCTCCGTTCCTGGATCATCCGCATCGTGCGGAGCACGTTGCGGCGCGAAACTTCATTGGCGTAGGCCGCCTTCTCTCCCGGAAGCCACTCGCCCTCACGCTTGCAGGTGCCGGGGTCAACGGAGAGCTGGATCTCCGTGATCAATGAATCCAGATTGACGCAGCCCGTGGCCTCGGCGGCCGTCTTGCTGCTGCAAATGAGGTCCACCGCCGCGTTCACTGCGCCGCAGGAGGTGTGGCCCATGACCAGGATCATCTTGGCCCCGGCGACTGCGCAGCTGTACTCCATGCTGCCGAGGACTTTGTCCCGGGCGATGTTTCCGGCGATGCGCACGCTGAAGATGTCGCCCAATCCAAGGTCGAAGACCAGCTCCGCCGGAGTGCGTGAATCGATGCAGCTCAGCACCACCGCCATCGGAAACTGTCCTGCGGAGGTCGCGCCCACCAGCCGTCCGATGTCTCTTTGCAGCTGTTTGCCTTCGCGGAAACGCTGGTTGCCCTCCTTGAAGATCGTCAGCACTCTGTCGGGAGTCAGGCTGTCCTGGACGTCGCGGCTGCTGTAGTCCATGAACTCGATGCGGTCTTCCAGCTTGGGATACTTGTCCTTGAATCCTGCGAGGCTCACGTTCACGCCCCTCGCCTTCGCCGTGTCGTGCTGGAAGTCATGAATCAGGTCCAGGATGTCCACATCGATGTAGTCCGTGCTGCGGGCGTCGATCAAGACGTGGCCGCCTCGCGGGACGTTGCGTAGAGTGCTCTCCAGGGTCGCCCGGTTGAAAAAGCTGACCTGGTTGGCCAGTTCGATGCGCAGCACGTCTCCGTTGACGTGATGTTCCATGAACTTGCGCAGCGGCCGACGCATGTTGCTGTGCAGGATGAAGCCGATGCTCACGCCCAGCCCGATGAGAATCCCCACCAGCAGGTCTGTGAACACGATGGCCAGCACGGTGATCACAAAGGGCAGGAACTGATTCTTTCCCTCGCTCCACATTTGTCGGACGAGGTCCGGACTGGCCAGTTTGAGGCCCGTCATGAGCAGGATCGCCCCCAGCGCCGAGAGCGGGATCATGTTCAGCCAGCCCGGCACCATCAGCACGCAGCCGAACAGCAGGACGCCGTGGATGATGGCGCTGAGCTTCGTTTTTCCTCCCGCGTTGATGTTCACGCTGCTGCGGATGATCACGCTCGTCATCGGAATCCCGCCGATCAATCCGGCCGTGATGTTCCCGATTCCCTGGGCCACCAGTTCGCGGTTCGGCGGGCTGCTGCGCTGCTGGGGATCGATCTTGTCCACGGCTTCCAGATTCAGCAGCGTTTCCAGGCTCGCGACGATCGCGATGGTGATAGCCGTGGTATAGACCAGCGGATTCCCCAGGGCTGAAAAGTCAGGGAACTGAAGGAACCCGAGGAATGCGTTGAAGTCCTGAGCCACGGGCACCTGGACCAGGTGGGACGGGCCGATCTCCCACGTTCCGCCCGCCTGCTTGAGCGCGAGGCTGATGGCCACCCCCAGCACCACCACCACGAGCGGCGCCGGGGCACCGCTGTTTTTCAAGAATTTCACCCGGTCCCAGACGATCATCAGGACAATGGAGAGCACCCCTACCAGCGCTGCTCCGGGCTGGATGTCAAAAAGCGCCGACCAGAGCTCCGTGAACGTGTTTTCATGATCAGGCTGCTCGAAGGACATGTCACCCTCGGGGTCCGGGTCATGACCCAGCACGTGTGGAATCTGTTTGAGGATGAGGATGACGCCGATCGCCGCCAGCAGCCCCTTGATCACGCTCGTGGGGAAGAACGCCGCGATGAATCCTGCGCGGAACACGCCCATGATGATCTGGATCACTCCGGCCAGCACCACCGCCAGCAGGAAGGTCTCAAACGAACCCAGCTTCCCGATCTGCGCCGCAACGATTGCCGTGAGGCCCGCCGCCGGTCCGCTCACGCTCGCCTGGGAGCCGCTCAGGATGCCGACGACCACGCCGCCGATGATTCCAGCCAGCACCCCCGAGAAAAGCGGGGCGTTGGAGGCCAGCGCTACCCCCAGGCAGAGCGGCAAGGCAACGAGGAAGACGACGACTCCGGCTGAGAGGTCCTTGAAGAAAGTTGACGCGGGATTCGAAACGGTCGCAGGCATGGGATTCTCGGGATGGTTGCTCTACAGGGGCAATGCTTGCCACCACACCTGGAATTAGCAACCCATAGAACCTCTCCCGCCGCTCCCGTTCCCGGCGGCGCATCCTTTCGGTATGTTTCGCACGGACTGCGCGCTCGGCGTCATGCGATGGGCGCTTCCGGCCGGAAGTCCGGAATCTTCAGTCCTCCTTCCATTCCGAAGGCACGGTCGCTTCAATGCTGACCCCGTGAGGCGTGCTGGCAGAGACCGTCAGACTGCCGCCGCATTGGCGGGCACGGGCGCGCATTCCCACCATGCCCAGGCTCGGGGCCGTTTCTCCATCGTCAGGGGGGATGCCCTTGCCGTCGTCCACGATGTTGAGGCGCAGTTGCCCGTCTTCGTGCTTCAGCGAGATGCGCACATGCTTGGCTTCCGCGTGCCGGGCGATGTTGGTGAGCGCCTCCTGGGCGATGCGGAAGAGGTGCGTCTCAGTCTGGTCGGCAAAACGTGCGGTGCAGTTCGAATCGTAATCGACCTGCAGCCGCGTGCGCTGGGCGAACTTTTCCGCTAGCCAGCGCAGGCCGGCATCGAGGCCGAAATCGTCGAGAATGACGGGGCGGAGGAGTTGCGAAAGCTCGCGCACATTCGCGATGGATTCATCAACGAGGTGGATGCAGTCGGTCCGCAACGAGTCGAGGTCCTGCGTGGCGCCTTTGGTCAGATTGGAGCGCACGGCGGCCAGGGACTGGCCCAGTTCGTCATGCAACTCGTGAGAGAAGCGCCGCGCGGCCTCCTCCTGCGTTTGCAGCATGTGCCAGGAGACGCGGCTGAGTTCGTCCGCCTGCCATTCAATGCGGCGGATGCTGTTCCGGGCAAAGGAGATCGTGACCACGGCGCACAGCGCGGCGAGCACGAAGCTGGCGCCGAGCAGCAGCGTGGCGTCGTCGCTCAGGTCCTTGGATTGGCGCTCGATCTCGCGCTCGGCATCGGCCAGATGCCGCGAGCTGGCCTCGATGAGCCGGTTGACGAGATCGACGACGTGATCATGCAGGGTGAAGAGCAGTTCGAGCTTTTCACGCGGCACGTCGGCATCCACCTCCAGCAGGCGGTGCGCCTCATCGGTGAAGGCGCGGACGCTGGAGCGCAGGTCATGCCACAGCTCGTC
>CAMAZK010000353.1 GCA_945863205.1 Akkermansia muciniphila
AAGGAAGGTGAGAGCACCCTGCAGTCCTTCGCCAACTGGATGACCAGCCCCGAGAATCCGCGCTTCACCACCGTCATCGCCAATCGCATGTGGAAGAAGGCTTTTGGCATCGGTTTGATCGAGCCGGTGGATGAGATGACCGACAGCACCGTCGCCAGCAATCCAGCGCTGATGGACTACCTGAATGCGCTGATGGTGGAGAAGGAATACTCACTCAAGTCCTTCCTGCGGGTGCTTTACAACACCGACGCTTATCAGCGTGCCGCATCGACGGAAGAAGTGCCGCTGGGGGAAACCTATCACTTCACCGGGCCGGTCCTTCGTCGCATGAGCGCCGAGCAGATCTGGGATTCGCTGGTCACGCTGACTCGCGGCGATGTCGATGACGCCGTCGATGCGGAGAATGAGCGCCTGCACCAATACCTCGATGATCTGTCCATGTTCCTCGGCACGGTCAAGGAAAAAGGACCGACGGGATTGGTCGAGATCGCCAAGCAGAATGCCGACAAACTCGCGGCGAATCAGAAGAAGCTCGACGAACTGAAAGTGCGAATGGCGGCGGAGAAAGAAAAAGGCGGCGACACCGCCGAAATGTCCAAAAAGCTCGCCCGCGCGGCCCAGCAACTCCGCAAGGAAACCGAGCGCGACTTCCTCGTCGCCCTCGTCGGTGAAGATCGTGCCAGCGACCTTCGCCGCGGCTACAACGCGCCGAAGTCCACACAGGTCAAACGCCCGCAGATCGACCCCAAGCAGCTCGCCAGCATGACCAAGGAACAGCGGAAGGAATTCATCAAAAACCTCCAGAAGACCGGCAGCAGCAAGGACGTCAACCTTGCCACCCGCGCCAGCGAGCAGCCCAGTCCCGCCCGTCCAGGCACCTTCCTGCGCACCTTTGGTCAGAGCGACCGTGAACTCATTCAGAACGCTTCGGACGAAGCTTCGGTTCCGCAGGCTCTGGCCCTCTTGAACGGTCCCGTGGCCGACATTCTCAACAGCCCCGCATCGCAGCTCAATGCAGAACTCGCCAAGGCGCAGACCACGCCGCAAAAGCTCGAAACGATCTACCTCGCCCTTCTCGGTCGCAAACCCACCAGCGATGAGCAAAGCGTCCTCGGCGGCGTCGTCAAAGAACGTGGAGACAAGGCAGTGGCCGACGTCACCCACGCCCTCATCACCGGCAGCCAGTTCCTTTTCGTCCAGTAATCAAAACCCTCCGCCTCCATTCCCATGAACGCCCTCCTCAACGCCTGCGACGAACCCTCCCGCCGCGACTTCGCCAAAAACATCGCCAAGACCTGTCTCGGTGTCTCCGTGATGAGCGCCCTCGTACCGCGCGGTTTTGCCGCTCCGTTTGAAGGTGCATCGAAAGCCAAACAGGCCGCCACGGCGAAACGCGTCATCTATCTGTACATGTCCGGTGGCATGACGCACCTCGACACTTTCGGCGTCGTGCCGGGTGCCGACACCATGGGCAGCACGAAGGCCATCAAGACCTCCGCAGACGGGGTGCAAATCAGTGAATACCTGCCGAACACCGCCAAGATGATGCATCGCGGCGCGATCATCAACTCGATGACCTCCACTCAGGGTGCACATGCGCAGGGGAACTACTTCCAGCACACCAGCTACACGATGCGCGGTGCCACGCGGCATCCGTCGATGGGGGCCTGGCTGCAAAAGTTCCAGGGCAAAGGCAACGCCGATCTCCCCGGCTCCGTCATCATCACTGGCGATAGCAAGCACCCCGGCGGTGGTTTCTTCGAAGCCGCCTACCAGCCGCTTGTCCTTAACGATCCTGCCAGGGGCCTGCAAAACAGCCACAAGCCTGCCGGACTGAGCGATGCCGACTTCGACTACCGTCTCGGGCTTTCCGCGAGGCTCGACCAGTCCTTCCGCCAGAGCTACAACTACAACGGCGTCAAAGCCTACTCGGAAGTCTATAAGGACGCGATCAAGGTAATGAAGAGCGAGGACCTCGACGCCTTCGACCTCTCCAAGGAATCCCCTGAAGCACATGCGACCTACGGTGATGGCACCTTCGCCCAAGGCTGCCTGCTCGCCCGCCGCCTCCTCGAACACGGCGTGCGTTTTGTGGAGGTGACTCTCGGCGGCTGGGACATGCATCAGGACATCTATGCCCGCCTCCCGGAACGCGCCGCCGATCTCGACCAGGCTCTTGGCGCGCTGCTCTCGGATCTCGACCGCCGCGGCATGCTGGACGACACGCTCGTCGTCCTCACCTCCGAGTTCGGTCGCACGCCGAAGATCAATCAGAACGATGGCCGCGACCATTATCCGAAGGCTTTCAGCTCCGTTCTTTGGGGAGGCGGCATCGCCGGTGGTCAGGTGTATGGCAAGACCGACAAAGGCATCGAAGTCACCGAGGACAAAGTCGGCGTCCCCGACTTCAACGCCACCATCGCCTACGCCCTCGGTCTGCCCCTCGACCTCGTGCTCTACAGTAGCACCAAGCGCCCGTTCACTGTCACCGACAAAGGCCAGCCCATCACGGGATTGTTCGCCTGATCGGGAGTGGTGACGAGTCGTCGCCATTCAAACGGAAAAAGCCAACGAGTGGTCGGCTCGTCAAACGGCACAACTCGTGCGAGAAGCGTGTGTCTGAACACGATTTGAATTCATGCGCCAGCTCATCGTCTTCCTGCTGATCCTCCGGCTTTGCTCCGTCGTCAGTGCCCAGCAGATCGATCTCGAAAAGATCTTTGAGGATCGCAATCTCGGGCCGGTGGGCGAATTGCTGGCGCGGGGCGAATACGAACTGGTGGCGCGCATCGGCGAGGCGGCGGCGGACAAGGGGCTGAAAAGTCCCGAGTGGCGCATCCTGCGGCTGAAGGCGCTGGCGGAGTTGGGGCGCTTTGAAACCGCGCTCGACGAATCGGCGGCAGCACTGGTCCTGTTTCCGGGACATTTCGAGATTCTCATGCTGCAGCACGATTTTGCGGGGGCGTTGGGGAATTCGGATGTCATGGCGGCTGCGCTGAAGGGCATCAACGACGCCGCGAAAGCGAAGCCGGCCAAAGATCGAACGGCGATGGAGACGGTGATGCTCGGCAAGGCCGCGCTGGCGCTCGGCTTCGATGCGCAGAAGGCGATTGCACAGTATTTCAAAGTGGCGCAGGGCAAGGACGCGAAGCTGGAGGCGGCGTATCTGGCCGAGGGGCATCTGGCGTTGCAGAAGGACGATGCGAAGCGGGCGGCGGATGTTTTCCGGGCCGGATTGAAGGCGCATGGCGAGACGGCCGATCTGCGCTCCGGGCTGGCGAAGGCGTTTCAATCAGGTGATCGCGAAAAGGCCGTGGAAAACCTGACGAAGGCGCTCGAGCTCAACCCGAATCACAAGGCGTCGCATCTTCTGCGGGCGGAGTTGCTCATCGGCGGGGAGAAGTTCGTGGAGGCAGAGGCGGCGGTGCAACTGGTGCTCGACTTCGACGAACTGCATCCGCTGGCGTGGTCGCTGCGGGCCGTGGTGGCGCACCTGTTTCATGCCGATGCGAAGAAGATGGACGCCGCCCGTAGCGAAGCGCTGAAACGCTGGAGTCGAAATCCCGAGGTCGATCATACGATCGGGCGCTGCTTGTCCCGGGCTTATCGCTTTGCCGAGAGTGCGTCGCATCAGCGGAATGCGCTTGAGTTCGATCCGAAGTATCTGCCGGCCAAGATGCAGCTCTGCCATGACCTGCTGCGCCTCGGTGACGAAGAGGAGGCGTGGAAGCTGGCGGCGATGATCCGCGAGGAGGACGGCTACAACATTCAGGCGCACAACCTCGGCCTGCTGGAGAAGGAGATGAGCGGCTATGTCACAAAGAGCTTCGAGGACTTCACGCTGAAGATGCCGAAGCGCGACTGGCCGGTCTATGGTGAGCGTGCGCTGGCGTTGTTGCGCGATGCGAAGCAGGTGCTTTGCGAAAAATACGGCCTCGACTTGAAGCGACCGGTGCTGGTGGAGTTTTTCGGTGCGCAGCAGGATTTCGCCATCCGCACCTTCGGCGCATTGGGAGGGCAGGGAATGCTCGGCGTGTGCTTTGGCACGGTGGTCACCATGAACAGTCCCGGCAGCCTCGCGCATGGCCGCAACAATTGGGAAAGCACGCTGTGGCATGAGTTCTGTCACGTCATCACGCTCACCGTCACGAAGAACAAGATGCCGCGCTGGTTGAGCGAGGGCATCAGCGTGTACGAGGAGCGCCAGCGGGATCCTGCGTGGGGGATGGCTATGGATGCGACCTTTCGTGGCATGGTGCTCAACGAAGAGACGCTGACGCCGGTATCGCGTCTCAGCGGTGCCTTCATGAATCCCGAGACGCAGGATCATCTCATGTTCGCCTACTTTGAGTCGAGCCAGGTAGTCGAGTATCTGCTGGAGAAGTACGGCAAGGACAAGTTCCAGGGCATTCTCCGCGATCTCGCCGCTGGCAAGCGCATCAACGACGCCATCGCGGCGAACATGGGCGACATCGACGAGATCGAGAAGGACTTCACCCAGTTCATCACGGCCAGGGCGAACGCCTTTGGTGCCAAGGCCGACTGGGAGGACCCGAAACCGGAAGAGATGAATCCCTT
>CAMAZK010000354.1 GCA_945863205.1 Akkermansia muciniphila
GATGTCACGGTGGATCGCGCGGGCGTTTGTGATGTCGATGTCGTAGTAGAACTTACCGCCCTGAAGGCCGTTGGCGTCGGTGAAGGCGATATGGCCGACCAGGCTGCCTTCCGAGTACTTCACGGCTGCAATGAGGCCCACGACGACCCAGGCTTTGCGGGCCTCCATGAGTCGGGGGTGCGATTCTTCAAAGAGCGGGCGCAGGCTGCCGATGAAGAGGCCCTGACGGCCTCTCTCGTCGCGCACGCCGTGGGGCCACACGCGGGTCGGGATGGCGTCTGCGATGCTCAACATGGACTCGGCACGTTCGGCGATGGATTGGAGGGCGAGAAGCTCAACGCGGTCGAGCGGAAGGCCGGCCTGCGGGTGCCGAGGCTGGCTGGCGGGTTGGTCCCCGGCGGCTTCGAGGGCACCGAATGCCATGAGATGAATCAGGATCGCGGTGGCGGTGACGTGGGGGGTTGGTGTGACATGGTTGGTTTTCATGGGTCGGTTTCGGGTTGGATTCAACCGCGGTGGGAGGGCTTCACGCCGCGTGCGGCTCCGGTGAGCTGGCGGGCGTTCATGGCGCGCATGGTGAGCGTTTTGTGCACGGTTGCGTTCAGCTTGATCATGGCCTCGTCGAAGGTGTGTCCCCAACTGCGGGCCAGGACATCGGGGCCGGGGATGCTGAGCGTCATGGAAATGTGGTAGCGTGGCGTGCCTTCTTTGAGTTCCTCCACGCGGACCAGCGCACGGGTGACGGGCTTCATGGCGGCGAAGCGCTCCAGTGCATGATGAATCTGGGATTCCCACTTGGGGAGGGGGGCGCAGCCGAACCAGTCGAGTTGGATGTTCATGGACGGATTCTTGTCCACGCTGCATTTTCTGCCAATGCGCAGGCTGTCCCGAGCTCTCTCAGTAATTGGCTGAGGTGGTGTCAGTCCGTGCGACTGCGGGGCCGCGGCGCCGGATGAGACGCGCAACCAGGGCTGTCCAGCCGGTTTGATGGGAGGCACCGCAGCCGCGTCCGGTCTCGGCGTGAAAGAACTCGTGGAAGAGGATGTGGTCCTGCGAGTGCGGGGAGGATGTGCAGCGGTCGCCGCCGCCGTGGCAGGGGCGGCGTCCGTCCGCATCCGCTTCAAACAGCGAGCACATGCGGCGGGACAGCTCGCCAGCGACTTCACGGAGCGTGACCATGCGCCCGCTGCCGGTGGGAAGCTCGACGGTCAAACTTTCGCCATAGTAGTGATGGTAGCGCTCGAGCGCCTCAATGATGAGGTAGGCGATGGGGAACCAGATCGGGCCGCGCCAGTTCGAATTCCCGCCGAACATGTAACTGTCGCTCTCTGCGGGGACGTAGCGCACGGCGTGCTCCGCGCCGTGCAGATGCAGCGTGAACGGGTGCTGCTCGTGATGCCGGGAGAGGGAGCGGATGCCGAAGGGACTGAGGAACTCGCTTTCATCGAGGAGGTAGCGCAGCAGGCGCAGGAGCCGCTCGCGCGAAGGAATGGCGAGGAGCCGGTGCCCGTGTGCGCCGCCGATCTGGCAGTAGCTGACGTGCTGGGCGAGGTCGGCACGATTCAGCACGAACCAGTCGAGGCGCTTTTTGAAGCCGGGCAGCTCGTCGATGCGGGATTCCTCCAGCAGCTCCACGGCGATGAGCGGCATGAGCCCCACGAGAGATCGCGTGCGGAGGATGACGGAGGGCTGCCCCTCCTGCAACAGCTCGTCGTAGTAGAATCCGTCCTCTTCATTCCACAGACCTTTGCCGCCGAGGTGGTTGATGGCATCGACGATCTGGACGAAGTGCTCGAAGAACTTCGACGCCATGTCTTCGTAGGCGGTGTTCACGCCGCCGTCCGGCCGCCGGGCCAGTTCCAGGGCCATGTTCAGCATGGTCAGGGCATAGAAGGCCATCCATGCCGTGCCGTCCGCCTGCTCGAGCCGCTGTCCGTCCGGCAGCGGCCGCGAGCGGTCAAAGATGCCGATGTTGTCGAGTCCGAGGAATCCACCGGCAAAGAGGTTGCGCCCCTCGCTGTCCTTGCGGTTGACCCACCAGGTAAAATTCAGCAGCAGCTTCTGGAAGCAGCGTTCGAGGAATTCGCGGTCACGCTGCCCCGCCGGGGCGGTGATCTTGTAAATGCGCCAGCAGGCCCAGGCGTGCACGGGTGGGTTCACATCTCCGAACTTCCACTCGTAAGCGGGGATCTGGCCGTTGGGGTGCATGTACCACTCGCGCAGGAAGAGCAGCATCTGTTCCTTGGCAAAGGCGGGGTCCACCTCCGCGAAGGGCAGCATGTGAAAGGCTGTGTCCCATGCCGCGAACCACGGATACTCCCACTTGTCCGGCATGGAGAGGATGTCGCGTGCGAAAAGGTGCGCCCATTCATGATTGCGGCCTGATTGACGCGACTGCGGTGGTGCGTGAAAGGCGGGATCTCCCTCCAGCCACTGCTGCACCACGTAGCAGTAGAACTGCTTCGTCCAGAGCAGTCCCGCGTAGGCCTGGCGCTGGATGTTGGCCAGCGCGGGGTCGGGTTCGACGATGGTGGCGTAAAATTCGTCCGTCTCTGCCAGGCGCTGTTTTAGGATCTCATCAGTTGGTGCCGTCTGAACCGGGGAGGAGGCGTCGCACAGCCGGAGATCGAGGGTGACGCTGCCGCCGGCGGGAAGGGTGAGCCGGTAGTGGGCCGCCGCCTTCGTGCCAGTTTGTGCAGGATTCACCGCGCCGGCCTCTTGATTTACGACATGGCGGTGAAAGGCGTCCTTGGTGTAGGGGGACGCGTTCGGTGAACCGAAGAGCAGTTCGTGATTGGTTTCGTTCTCGGTGAACAGCCACTCCGGAACCGTGCCGTCGCTCGATTCGACGGCATGCAGTCGGAACCGGCCGAGGTCCTCCACCGCGTGGGAACCCAGCCCGGTGTGATCGATTTGGACATGGTCGCCGCTCAGGCTCATGCGCGGCTTGGCGGACGCGTGGCTCCAGGACCAGGTGTTGCGGAAACAGAGGGTCGGCAGCACGTCTAGCGGGGCGGCCTCGGGACCGCGATTGTGAAGCGTGATGCGAATGAAAATGTCCTCCGGCCCATGCTTCGCATACTCGACGAAGACGTCGAAGAAGCGGTCCTCGTCAAAGACGCCCGTGTCTTCCAGTTCGAACTCCGGATCGTTCAGGCCGCGTTGCGCGTTTTGCGCTTTCAGCGCCTCGTAGGGGTACTCGGCCTGCGGGTACCTGTAGTGCCCCTTCATGTAGGAATGCGTGGGCGTGGAGTCCAGGTAGTGGTAGAGCTCCTTCACGTCCTCCCCATGATTCCCCTGCGGGCCGCTGAGGCCGAACAGCCGCTCTTTGAGGATGGGATCGCGATGGTTCCACAGTGCCAGCGCAAAGCATAACCGGCACTGCCGGTCCGTGATGCCGAGCAGCCCGTCCTCCCCCCAGCGGTAGGCACGGGACCGTGCGTGCTCATGAGGGAAAGAATCCCACGCATCCCCGCCGGCGGAGTAGTCCTCCCGGACGGTGGACCACTGGCGTTCGGAGAGGTAGGGGCCCCAGCGCTTCCAGTTGATTTGCCGGTTTTGATCTTCGAGGAGGCGCTGATGTTCGCGGGTGATCGTGGCAGGCATGGGGGAAAAGGATGCGCGTGGGCTCATACTCGGCTCCGTGGAGGGCGGACCGGCATCGAATGCATGTAGGCACAGGCGGAAGCAAGGGGGATGTAAAATTTCATCGCTTCCCCGGCCCGGCAGACTCCCGGGACGTGATCAAATCGCGCACCAGAATGTTCGGGAAGCGGCGGCTGGGTGTGATCGCGTAAAAGGTCTCCTTGATCTGCGGAAAGCGGTGCCGCTCCACCAGCGTGCCGTTCTCCAGCTCGTCCCGCACCACCACCTGTGGCACGAGCGTCAGGGCCGGACTCTCCCGCGCCATGAGTCGCAGCATGGCCATGTCATCCACCTCCGCGGCGACCAGCGGACGGATGCCTTCCTTGTCCAAAAGCAGGTCAAAGGCCGAGCGGATGCTGCTCTCCAGCGTGGGCAGGATCAGGGGCGTGGTCCGCAGGTCGTCCGGGAAGCGGAAGGGGCGCTGCCTGGGGATCTTTTTGCCGACGAGGCTGACCGCTTGCTCGTCGAGGAGGTGGCTGTGCCATCCCGTTTCAGCATCGCGACGCACCGGCATGTTTGACAGCACGAGATCGATCGTATGCGTTTGCAGCTGGGACAGCAGCTCCCGCAGGCTGCCTGAATGAATGATGATCTCCACGTCCGACCGGCTGATCAGCGGGCGCAGCAGACTCATCTGAAAGTTTCGCGATAGCGTGGCCACCGCGCCGATGCGTAGCAGTTTCCGGCGCCCGGCGGCGTGGTTCTGCATCACGTCGGCCAGTTCCTCCCCCGTTCGGAAGATGGACTCCGCGTAGTCGAGCGCGATGCGCCCCGCCTCGGTGAGCACCAGTGATTTGTGCTTCCGTTCGAACAGCGGCTGTCCCAGGCCCTCCTCCAGACTGCGGAGCTGCACGCTGAGTGCCGACTGGGAGAGTTTGAGGTGCTGCGCGGCCCTGGTCAGGCTGCCTTCGTTGGC
>CAMAZK010000355.1 GCA_945863205.1 Akkermansia muciniphila
TGAGCACGCGCTTCACGCTCGCTGAAGTGGCACAGACACTCCTGTCTGTGGGGCCCATGCAGACAGGATTGTCTGCATCACGGGCGGCAGGCATCGTGCTCGACGACACCGCAGCGGAATACAGCGGCGCGTGGGCGGTGAGTGACAAACTTCCCGCACTGGTCGGCACGACCTATCGCACCGCACATCGCAAACAGAGCGCCAGCGCCGTGTTTGCGCCTGAGATCCCGGCGGATGGGAAATACGAGGTCCGGCTGCTTTATGTGCATGCCTCGAATCGAGCACCGAACGCGACAATCACCATCCGCAGTGCCGATGGCGAAAAAGTGGTGACGCAGAATTTACGCGAAGCCTGTTTGGAGGATGGCATTCCGCGTTCGCTTGGTGTGTTTGCCTTCGCGAAAGGCAAATCAGGCCGCATCGAGGTCTCGAACGCTGGCGCGGACGGCTTTGTCGTCGTCGATGGCCTGCAACTCGTGCCGGAGGCTGAGGCAACGGCGGAGCGCAACACACGCGCCGATGCTGGTTTTCCGATCAAGATCAACGTCGCGCCTGTGCCTGTGAAAATCCCGCCGCCGATGCTGCTGGAGAGCGCAGCGAAGCCACAGGACGTCGATGGCAAGTCGTATGACCTCGTCGTCATCGGCGGCACGCCGGGCGGCATCGCCTGCGCGGTGCGTGCGGCGCGTGAAGGCCTGAGCGTGCTGCTGGTAAATCACACGCAGCATCTCGGCGGCTTCGTCACGAGCGGCGCGGGAGGTTGGGAGGCACCGTATGATGGCCTGCGCTCGCCGATTTATGGCGAGATGATCACCAGCGCTGCGCACTATTACGCGAAGACTTACGGCGAGGACTCACCGCAGCACATCGTGTCGTTGCCGAGCAAGACAAGCCGCGCGCACATCGACCGTCCCAAGATCGAGCCGCGCATCGCGGAGATGCTTTTCAATCAGATGGTCGAGAAGGAAAAGACACTGACCGTGTTGCTCGGCCACATCGTCAAGAAAGCGGAGCGCGATGGCGCTTTGATCAAAAACGTCACGCTCAAGGCGATGCACAGCGAAAGCACGATCACGGTGAGCGGCAAAGTCTTCGCCGACGGCATGTATGAAGGCGATTTGATGGCCGCAGCGGGCGTGAAGACCCAAATTGGCCGCGAATCGCGGGCGCAATACGGCGAGAAGCACGCGGGTGTGATTTACACTCAGGAGCGCCACAAAGAGCCAGGACAGCGCGGCTTCCCGAAAGCTGCAGACGAAGGCACGCTGAACATCCGCTACAACAGCCACGCCACCGCCGACATCGTCGATGGCGTGCAAAGCGGCGAGGCCGATGGCAGTGTGATGGCCTACAACTATCGCCTCATTCTCACACGCAATCAGGCGAACCGAATCATGGTCGAAAAGCCCGCGAACTTCGATCTCGCCATCGCCAAGCAGGCCATCGGCGGCGGATTCGTGCCGAACCTGCCGAACAACAAAGTTGCCTGGAACGGCGGACGGCTCATCGGCCCGCAGAACGACTATCCCGCTGCCGACTGGCCCACGCGCGAGGCCATTTCCAAGCGCTATCTCGATGCCATGCTCATGCGCCTGTGGTGGGTGCAAAACGATCCCGCAGCGCCTGAGAAAGATTGCAAGCAGTTCGAGAACTACGGCCTCGCCGCCGATGAATTCCCCGACAACCACCACACGCCCTATGAGATCTACGTCCGCGAGGCTCGGCGACTCGTCGGGCGCTACGTCTTCAAAGAGCAGGACAACGTCATCGCCGAAGGCATCGCCCGCACACCGATCCACACCGACAGCATCGCCATGACCGACTGGCCCGTCGATTCCGTCGCCTGCCTGCCGCGCAAGGCTCCTGGCGGCAACACCGACGGCATCCTCTTTCTCGGCGAAGAATCCCGCCCCGCGCAGGTGCCGTATCGCTCGATCCTCGCGAACGAAGTCGAGAACTTGCTCGTTCCCGTCGCCATCAGCGCCTCGCACGTCGGCTGGGGCAGCATCCGCCTCGAACCCGTCTGGATGCAGCTCGGCGAAAGCGCTGGCCACGCCGCCGTCTTGGCCGTGAAAGGCAAGACAACGCCCGGAAAGCTTGATCCCGACGCCTTGATCCGAAAACTCGCCGCCAGCCGCGTGATGATCAGCTTCTTCAACGATGTCGATGTGACCTCAGATGATCCCCAAGTCGCTGCCGCGCAGTATTTCGGCACCCAGGGCTTCTTCGCCGGCTACGACGCCAAACTCGACGCACCGCTCACTGAGGCCGTGAAGGCTGTTTGGTTGAAACAATTCGATCATCCGCAGGAGCGGGCTGCGGGGGTTCGCATCGCAGAAGCCCAGGAATCTCCCGCAACCCACGAATCTCGCGGCGAAGCACTGTTGCGACTGTGGGGCAGCCTGTAGCTTCGATTGGCAATCGAAGCCGAACCGCCCGAATGATTCGATTGCCAATCGAATCTACGAATCATGAATCGCGCACTTCTTTCTCTCCTAGCCACCGCATCGCTTTGCAGCGCGGCTGACGGCCTGCTGCTCGATCTCATCGTGCCGCCGCGTGATGGCGACCGCTTTCTGCACGCCGAGTATTCCTGCTGGATCGCAGATGCCTCGAAGCCGGTGAAGGCGGTCATCATCCATCAGCATGGCTGCACGAATGCCTCGCCGGACAAGCATCCGCCAATTACGGGCGACTGGCACTGGCGGGCGCTGGCGCGGAAGCACGACGCCGCGCTGCTGGTGCCGATGTATCACGTCGCGAAGAACTGCGATGAGTGGAATGACCCCGACAGCGGCTCCGAGCGAGCGCTTTTCACCGCACTGGAAGACTTCGCGCAGCGCTCGAAGCGGCCTGAGCTCAAAGACGCACCATGGGTGCTGTGGGGCCACTCCGGCGGCTCAAGCTGGTCCGCGCAGATGATCGTGCGACATCCGCAGCGCGTGCTCGCAGCCTCTTTTCGCGGCGGATGCCACAAGCAGTTCGGCGTGCCGGAATTTCGCGCGAAGTTCGGCCCCATCGCCCGCGATCTGCCGCTTTTGTTCGTGTGGGGGAAGCGCGAGTCCGTGCCCACCTCCAGCCATTTCGTCTCGTGGGAGCCGATGAACACGATGTATCGCGAATTGCGCACGCTTGGTGGGAAAGTCTGCCGCGTCATTGATCCGCGCTCCGAGCATGGCTGCGATGATTCGCGCCTGATGAGCATCAACTTCTTCGACGCCGTGCTTTCAGGCCAAGCCAGCGCCCAGCCTTCCACGGATGCCACCGCGCCCTGGCAGCCCAACGAGTCCTTCGCCGCACTGTGGCGTGAGTTTTCCGAGCATGGCACGCTGAAGCCCAAGTCCCCGCCGCTCCACGCCCCCTCGCTCACCGCCAAACGCGGTGCGAATGGCGTTCATCTTGAGTGGCGCATCGTTCCAAACCTGGATGGCGGCCTGCGCGGCATCCGCCTGCATCGCAATGGCAAGCTGTGGAAGGAGATCGGCATCGATGAAGACGCCTTCCTCGCCACCAGCCGCGATTCCACCCCCGAGGAGCTTCGCGCGCACAGCCTGGTGGATGAATCCAAAGACTCGCACAGCTACACCCTGACCTTCCTCGACATCGGCGGCAACGAATCGCCTCCCAGCGAGGCCGTGCGCGCGCCGTAGCTTCGATTGGCAATCGAAGTCGCGTTCAGCAGCCAGTGGTAGAACGAACTACCGAGTTCGTTCCCAGAAGATGAGGTTCAACCTGAGATCGAACTTGGAAGTTCGATCTACTTTTTGCGCTCGCGTCATCACTGGTCAATCCAACAAACCACACAGAAACCGGCTGCGCTCTCGTTCTGCTCACATGCCACGCCAGTTTATGTCACGACTCGTATCGCTGCTTGTCACAGCAAGCCTCAGCCTCTGCCTACATGCGCAGCCCTCAGCGCTGAAGCCCGACCTCTGCATCTACGGTGCCACGCCGGGCGGCATCGCGATGGCGGTGCGGGCGGCGCGAGAGGGCTTGAGTGTCGTGCTGGTGAATCAGAATGGGCATCTCGGCGGCATTCTCTCGAACGGACTCGGCGTGTGGGACACGCTGTGGGAGGGGAAGCGTGCGCCGATTTATGACGAGGCGCGGCAGGCGATCTTTGATCATTATCGCACGACCTATGGCGAGGATTCGCGGCAGTATCGCGATGCACTGCCGGGCAAGAGCGGGCACACGAATGGGAAGTTTGAGCCGAAGGTGGCGGAGAAGATCCTCACCGACTTGGTGGCCAAAGAACCGCGCATTCGCGTGATCACGCATCGAGTGCCGCAATCCGTGAAGCGTGAGGGTTCCTTGATTCAGTCGGTCACGTTCACGAGCCTGGAAGGTGATGTCGCTGATGAAATTAAGGCGAAGATCTTCTCGGATTGCAGCTACGAAGGCGATCTCGCGGCGATAGCGAAGGTGCCGTATCGGCTCGGGCGTGAGTCTCGGGAGGAGTTTGGCGAGCCTCATGCGGGGGTGATTTACATGTCGCCAAGGAAGGAAGTTCCAACACCGGAGATTGCGCGTGCGGCGGAA
>CAMAZK010000356.1 GCA_945863205.1 Akkermansia muciniphila
AGATCACCTACACGCCCAGCTTCGCCAGCGGTCCACCCTACGCCCAGTGGTTAAACACGCTCTATCCCAACGCCCAGCTCGGCAACGGACTCATCACCGGACCAGACATCGATTCCGACGGTGACGGTCGCAGCAACCTCGATGAATACGCTTTCGGCGGTTCGCCACTGCTCCCGGATCATGCTCAGCCCTTGAGTTCGCAACCTTCGGGCGGCGAAGTCTTCTTTGAGTATTCGACCGACGACACCAAGACAGATCTCATCATCACCCCCCGCGTGTCGGATGATCTCAGCTTCTGGATCGATGGCGCGGGAGAGTTCGTCTCCCAGTCGGCAGGGCGGACCCACTGGCGCGTGCGTTTTCCGCAGAGCGCCGGACACAAATTCTTCCGCTTGAAGGCCGAATTGGCCCCTTGATGACAGTCGGGCCGCTCCGGGCCGTTTGATCTCGCCACGCGGTTCCATTTGCAGCCGCGCCCGTTTCTTCCATCATCGCCCCGCATGAAATCCACCCTGACCGCCCTGCTTGCCCTCGTGGCATCCGCATCCTTCGCTGCCGACACGCACAAACTCACCCGCGTTTACGAAAAGATCGCCACCGAGCGGCCCATCGCGGTGGTCATTCCGGAAGATAGCAGCGGGCGTGAATTCCTGGCCCTCCAGCGTGGCAAGATTCTCATTCTTCCGAAGGACGAACAGGGCGCCGAGGCGAAAACCTTCCTCGATCTCTCCCCGCGCGGCATGGAGGCCAAGGACGGACTCTTTGAAGAAGGGCTTAACGGCCTCGCCTTCCATCCCAAGTTCAAGGACAACGGCCTCTTTTACCTCTGCTACACCCTGCAGATGCCGAAACGCCTCGTCATCACCGAGATGAAGGCGAACGGCGACAAGGCCGACGAAAAATCAGAGCGCACGCTCCTCGAAATCCCGCTCATCAACTGGAACCATCACGGCGGCAACATCGTCTTCGGCCCCGACGGCTTCCTCTACATCGGCGTCGGCGACAACTCGAAGCGCAACGGCGAACTCCAGATGTCCCAGCTCAACGCGACGCTCTACGGCAAGATCCTCCGCATCGACGTCAATGGCCGTGAATACAGCAACGCCTACGGCATTCCTGCCGACAATCCGTATGCCAGCGGCGTGAACGCCCTGCCGCAGATCTACGCCAACGGCATCCGCAATCCCTGGGGCATGAGCTTTGACGCCAAAGGCCGCCTCTGGTGCGCCGACGTCGGCCAGGACATCTGGGAGGAGATCAACTGGATCACCAACGGCGGCAACTACGGCTGGCAGTTCCGCGAAGGCCCGGCCCCCTTCCCTCTCAACACCGACACGCCGCCTGCCGATGCCAAATTCATCGAGCCGATTCACTCCTACAATCACGCCGACGGCCTCAGTGTAACTGGTGGCATCGTTCACACCGGCAAATCGCTGCCGGAGCTCCAAGGCGCCTATGTTTACGGCGACTTCGTCCTCGGCAAAATCTGGGCTCTCAAGACCGACGACGCTGGCAAGGTCCTGAGCAACGACCTGCTCTACACCAGCCCGCAGACGCCGGCCGACAATCCCAAAAAGAAGCCCACCGTCCTCGTCAAGCCCACCGCCTTCTGCGCCAACGCCGCTGGAGACATGCTCGTGCTCGACTGGAATGGCGCGATCTACAAGCTGGGGAAATGACCGTTTGAGAACATCGCGCTGTCAGAATACAACGCTTCCATGAGTGCAGCAGCCTTAGATGCCTCGGCTCCATCATCCGACAAGATCGAAGATGTGGCGGCTGTGTACCAACGTGAAAGTGGAAAGCCCATCCCTGGAAAAAATCACGCCATCGTCCAGTCAAATCTTGTCGCAGCCTTCGCCCAGCATCGGGATTTCCGAACCATGAGCGAGCTGAACCTGGAACTCGGCGGCTGGCGTGTCGTTCCCGACCTTTGTGTTTTCCCACGCACCAGCAACAATTTCGATGAGGACATCGCCTGGGTCACCACAGCGCCGCTGCTCGCTGTTGAAATCTTCTCCCCCAGTCAGACCCTCGAAGAAATGACGTCGAAGGTCAGCAGGCTGCTTGCCGCTGGTGTTGCCAGCGTTTGGTTCGTCATCCCCAGCGTGCGCGTCATTTCCGTGTATCAAAAGGGCGCGCCCCTGCTCAGCGCCACCGCAGGCGTGCTCACCGATCCGGTCACCGGCATCTCGGTGAATGTGGATGAAATCTTTGCCTGAGCATCACGGCATCCACGAAAGTCCTTGCCCTTCAGTTGCGTAGTTCTGGGCATCATCCCCCTATGATGCCCAAAACCACCCTCTCGCTGACTTGCGCGGCCTTCGCCGCAGTGTCTCTCCACGCCCAGGACGCTGCCGAAAAAATCACGTACGAAGACCACATCCGCCCGATGCTGGAGAACAAGTGCTTCTCCTGCCACAGCCCGGACAAGAAAAAAGGCGACCTCGATCTCACCAGCTTCGGTGCTCTCATGACCGGCGGTGGCGGCGGTGCCGTCGTCGATCCCGGCAATGTGGACGGCAGCCGACTTTGGACCACCTGCGCGAAGAAAGAGGAACCCTTCATGCCACCGGAGGGCGCCCCGCTCAGCACCAAAGACCTCGACCTGCTCGCACTGTGGGTGAAGGGCGGCGTGCTGGAGACAAAGTCTTCCATCGCCAAGAAATCCAGCAAACCAAAGGTGGACATGGCCGTGGCCGTCACCAGCGGAAAGCCGGAAGGCCCCATCGCCAAGCCGGAGCATGTCCTGCTGGAGCCCGTCGTCGTCACGCCTCGCACCACCGCTCTCACCGCCATGGCTTTCAGCCCGTGGACCTCTCTGTTCGCCGTCGCCGCGCCGAAACAGATCCTGCTCTATGACACCGGCACCCGGCAGCTCGTCGGCATCTTCCCGTATGAGGAGGGCTATGCCCGCAGCCTGCAGTTCAGCCGCAACGGATCGCTTCTCGTCATGGGTGGCGGCCGCGCGGGAAAAATCGGCCACGCCATTGTTTGGGACGTGAAGACCGGCAAGCGCATCACCGAAGTCGGCAAGGAATTCGACCAGGTCCAGGCCGCTGACATCAGCCCTGACCACAAGATGATCGCCATCGGCAGCCCCTCGAAAAAGGTGAAATGCTACGACACCGGCACCGGTGAGGAACTGTTCACCATCAGCAAGCACACGGAATGGGTGCTCGGCACCAAGTTCAGCCCCGATGGCGTCCTGCTGGCCACCACGGACCGCAACGGCAACGTCATGGTCTGGGAAGCCGCCAACGGCGGTGAGTTCTACATCCTCGGACAGCACAAAGCCGCCTGCAACGACATCGCCTGGCGTGCGGACTCCAACATCCTGGCCTCCTGCTCCTCGGACGGCACCATCATGGTCTGGGAGATGAACGAAGGGAAAAAGGTCAAGGACTGGGCCGCCCATGGCGGAGGCGTGCAGAGCGTCTCCTTCACCCCGGACGGCAAAATTGTTTCCTCCGGGAACGACGGCCTCGTCCGCGTCTGGGACATCAACGGCAACAAACTCGCCGAAGCCCCCAACCAGGGCGATCTCGTTACCAAGGTCGTCGCCAGCCATGATTCGAAGGGCGTCGTCTCCGCCAACTGGCGCGGCGAGATCATCGATTGGAATCTCCTCGACAAAAGCCTCGTTGAGGCCTTCCGCTACGTCAGCAATCCCTCGCCCATCGCCCAGCGCATCGTCCAGGCCGAGCAGCGCATGGCCGACCTGACTGGCAAGCTGCCCTCGCTCCAAGAAGCCGTCAAAAAAGCCGAGGCCGACGCCAAAGCCCGCGACGAGTCGCTGGCCAAAGTGCGTGCCGAAGTCGCCGAAAACGACCGCCGCAGCAAGGCCTACCCTGGCGAAATCGCCAACGAGGAAAAGGCGCTCGCTGTCCACAAAGCCGCCCGGGACAAAGCCGTCAAAGACAAAGAAGCACGCAATGAGGCCATCAAAGCCCACGCCGACAAAGCCGCCAAGATCGCCGCTCAGGAGAAGGAACTCGCCCCGGTAGCCGCTGAGGCCGCAAAACTCCCCGCCGCCGACAAGGCCGTGGCCGAAGCCGCGGCAGCGCTCGAAGCCGCAAAGAAGGAACTCGCCGCCAAAGCCGGTGACGCAGCCCTCACCGCCAAGGTGAAGGAATCCGAAGGCAAACTCGCCGCCGCCAGGGCCGCGCAGCAAAAAATCGCACCGAACAAAGCCAAAGCCGACCAGCTCGCCGCCGCCATCGCCAAGGCCAAAGCCGAGCTCGGCGCTGCTCCCGCCGCCCCGGCCGACCTCGACAAGCTCATTGCCGAAACCGACGCCAAGATCAAAGACACCACCGCGAGCATCGCCGCCAAGAAAGCCGAGTTGCCCAAGCTGCCCGCCCTCGTCAAAGCGGGCCCGGATCGCATCAAAAATGCCGAGGCTGCCGCCGCTGCCGGTAAAGCGGCCATCGTCGCAGCCCAAACCGCCACCAAGTCCGCCAGCGACGAAATCGCTGTGCTGCAGAAAGTGCCCACCGCCCTCAAGGCCGCCGAATTCAACACC
>CAMAZK010000357.1 GCA_945863205.1 Akkermansia muciniphila
CCAGATGTGGTTTTCTTCGTGAAGGATCGGGTGGGGCGCTACGTGCGGGTGAACCAGACACTGGCGGATCGCTGCACGGGCGGTGACAAGAGGCGGCTCATCGGCAAGCTGCCTTCCGAGGTGTTTCCTGCGCCGCTGGCGGCCAGCTATGCGCGGCAGGATGAACTGGTGCTGAACACCGGCAAAGCCGTGCTCCAGCAGTTGGAGCTGCACATCTACCCTGGCGGCAAGGCCGGGTGGTGCCTGACGACAAAGCATGCCCTGAGGGATGCGGGCGGCGGCATCGCGGGCGTGACGGGCGTCTCGCGTGACTTGAATGCGCCGAATGACAAGGCGAGCGGATTCACCGAACTGGCGAAGGCATTGAAGCTGATGCAGGCACGCTTCGCCGAGCCCCTGCGCATCGAGGACATCGCCAGAAAGGCAGGGTTCAGCGTCTATCAGTTCGAGCAGCGCGTGCAGCGCCTATTTCAAATGAGCCCGCTGCAACTGCTGCACAAGCTCCGCCTGGACGAGGCCACGCGCCTCCTGCGTGAGACGGACATGTCACTGGCCGACATCGCGATTGAAACGGGTTGGTGCGATCAGAGCGCCTTCACGCGTCACTTCAGCCGCTATGCGGGGATGGCGCCTGGGAAGTTCCGGGCGATGAAGTGAAGGTACTGTCAAGAGGTCAAGGCTGCACCTGTCAAGGGATGGTCAAGTGTCGCGTTTCTTGACTGTTTGACCATTTCTTGACGGGGGGTGTTCTTGGCCTGCTCTTCACGCCATCAGCGCTTTCACCGGTTTCGCGGGATTGATGCCGATGAGTTTGCCGTCGAGGCCCTGGGTCTTGAAGCTGAAGCGGTCGGCGTGGAAGCCGAGGAGGTTCAGGACGGTGGCGTGGAAGTCGCTGATGTGGAGCGGGTCTTTGACGATGTTGTAGCTGAAGTCGTCGGTCTCGCCGTAGATCGCACCGCCTTTGGCACCGCCGCCGGCCATCCACATGGTGAAACAGCGGGGGTGGTGGTCGCGGCCGTAGTTGTCCTTGGTGAGGCCGCCTTGGGAGTAGATCGTGCGGCCGAATTCGCCGCCCCAGATGATGAGGGTGTCGTCAAACATGCCACGCTGCTTGAGATCCTGAATGAGGGCATGGCAGGGCTGGTCGATGTCCTTGCACTGGCTGGGCATGCGACCGCCGACGTTGCGGTGGTGGTCCCAGTTGTTGAGGTAGATCTGCGTGAAGCGCACGCCGCGCTCGGCCAGGCGGCGGGCCATGAGCACGCTGTTGGCAAAGGTGCCGGGCTTCTTGGCTTCCTCGCCGTAGAGTTTGAAGATGTGCTCGGGCTCGCTGTTGATGTCCGTGAGTTCCGGCACGCTGGCCTGCATGCGAAAGGCCATTTCGTACTGCTGAATGCGCGTGTGCGTTTCGGGGTCGCCCACCTCCTTGTAGTTGATCTCGTTGAGCGCGTTGAGGCCCTCGATGGTGCGTTTGCGCACGCTGTCGGGCACGCCGGGCGGGTTGTTGATGTAGAGAATCGGGTCGCCCTTGCTGCGGAAGGAGACGCCAGCGTGCTGACCGGGCAGATAGCCGCTGGACCAGAGGCGCGTGGAGATGGCCTGCTCCTGCTCGCGATTCGTCGGCGTGGCGACGAGCACGACAAAGGTCGGCAGGTTGGCATTGATCGAGCCGAGTCCGTAGGAAGCCCAGGAACCGAGGCAGGGGCGTCCGGTGATCTGATTGCCGGTCTGCATGGCGCAGATGGCGGGCTCGTGATTGATGGCCTCGGTGTGCAGCGATCGCATCCAGCAGATGTCATCGGCGTTCCGCCCCAGATAGGGCAGGAGGTCGGAGTTCATCCACATGCCGCACTGTCCGTGCTGCGCGAAGTTGAACTTCGACGGAGCGATGGGAAAACGCGCCTGCCCGCTGGTCATCGTGGTGAGACGCTGCCCATTGCGGATGCTCTCCGGCAGATCCTTGTCGTAGTAGGCCTGCATCTGCGGCTTGTAGTCGAACAAGTCCATCTGCGCCGGTCCGCCGACCATGTGCAGGTAGATCACACGCTTGGCCTTCGGTGCGAAATGCGGTCCCGTAGTGGCATCGTTGGAAGCGTTGGCGAAGGATTCACCGAGAAGTGAGGTGAGCGCCGCGCCGCCGAGCACGTTTTTGCCGCGCGCAAACATCTGGCGGCGGGTTTGGAAGGTGTTCCATTCTTGGAGGAGGCTCATGGGAGTAGGGGTTTAAAGTTTAAGGTTTAAAGTTTCAAGTTGTCGGAGGGCCTTGGAACTTGCGGCCCTTGATCTCGGTTTGTCGGAGGTATTTGATAAAGCCGTCGAGAAGGCGGCTGATTTCGAGACACCGATTGTGAAGTTCCTGCCAGAGTTCTTGATCCACATATTCCTCGTCGAGGGCGACATAGAGTTGGGATCGAACTTCACCGCTCGAGCCTTTGGAATGCCCGAGGAACTGGATGAATTCCTTCGTGCCTCCGCGCTCGAAGCCCTCGGCAATATTCGAAGTGATCGAAATGACAGCTCGTCGAATCTGGTCACGAAGAGCAAAGTCTTTGGCGAACTCGCCCTTGCGAGACGCGCGATAAACCAATTGCGTTAGCTCGCGGCCCTTCTGCCAGGCGAGTATGTCCTCAAATTGTTCGATCTTGGCCATAAAACTTTTGAAGATGTGAACTTGAAACTTTAAACCTGAAACTTGGAACTCCGGTTACTTGTTCAGCACTTCGTCCAAATTCATGAGCTGGTTGCAAAGCATCGTCCAGGCGGCGAGTTCGGGTTTGGGGAGCTTGGCGTCGGCTTTGGATTCACCGACGGTGAGCAGGGCTTCGGCATCGGCGGCGTTCGCGGCGTAGTGTGACCGCAGATCCTTGAGGCTGGCACCGAGGATGGGTGTTTCGGAGGCTTTGAGCGGACGGCAGAGGAGGCGCTCGGCCAGGGCGGTGAATTTGGCGATGTCATCGCCCTTCACCTTGTTCAGGGTGTGCTGCGCGAGGTTGCGGGCGGCTTCGATGAACTGCGGGTCGTTCATGGTGACGAGCGCCTGCAGCGGCGTGTTGGTGCGGTCGCGGCGGACACAGCTCACTTCGCGATTGGGGGCGTTGAAGACCTCCATGTTCGGTGAGGGGGCGGTGCGCTTCCAGAAGTTGTAAATCGTGCGGCGGTAGAGGTTTTCGCCGTTGTCCTGGGTGTACCTTTCCGTGCCCATGCCCACGACTTCCCAGACGTTCACCGGCTGGTAGGGCATGGTGCCGGGGCCGCCCATTTTCGGCGACAAGCTGTCACTGGCGGCCAGTGCGTAGTCGCGGATCATTTCAGCATCCATGCGGAAACGAGGGCCGCGGGAGAGGAGAGCGTTGCTGCGATCTTTTTCGACCTTCTCCGGCGTCATGATGGCCGCCTGACGATAGGCGGCGGAGGTGACGAGCATTTTGAAGAAGCGCTTCACATCCCAGCCGCTTTCGCGGAACTCGACGGCGAGCCAGTCGAGCAGTTCCGGATGTGTGGGTGCATCGCCCATGATGCCGAAGTCCTCGCTCGTCTTCACCAAGCCGGTCCCGAAGAGTTCCTGCCAGAAGCGGTTCACCGTGACACGAGCCGTGAGCGGATTCTCCGCGCTCACGAGCCATTTCGCGAGGCCGAGACGATTGCTTGGCGCATCCGCAGGCAGTTTGCCCAGGGCGGCGGGCACGGCGGCTTCCACCTTTTCACCCACAAGGTCATACTGGCCGCGCATGAGGATGTTGGCCATCGGCTGGCTGTCCATGCGCTCTTCCTGGATGTGGGTGAGCGGACTGCGGGCCTTGATGGTTTCCTGCTCCCGGGTGAGCTGGGTGCTCTGCGCGAGGGCGGTTTGATAGGCAGTGTCGCGGCTGACGAGGTAGTGCTCAAACAGCGCCTCCTGCTGCTTCGGTCCGCGTTTCTTCGCCGCGAGCATCGTCTGGAGCGGGCCCACCTTTGACAGCGCCTGGACCTCGGCGGCCGCGAGCTGGCGGTCATAGATGCGCACGTCCTGCACACCGCCGTCGGTGAAGAGCTGCGTGTGACTGCGCTGGCCGATGCGCGTGGGCGTGGTCGTCTTGATGCTGCCTTTGAGCGCGTTGGTTTCCGCTTTCACAGGTGTTTCGACCCCATCGACAAAGATGCGCACGCCGCCGGCCTTGCCTTTGCCATCGTAGGTGACGAACACATGCTGCCAAACGCCGGGGCGCAGCGCGGGTTTGGCCGTGGAGACCTTCAGCGCGTCAGCCGGCCACTGGCTGACAATGTGGACGGAGAGCAGGGTGTCGTTCTGCCAGAGGTCCCAGCCGCGGTAGCCGTTCTTTTCGTCCATGCGGGCCAGGATCCCGCCGAAGACGCCCGCGCGTCCGGCACGCACCCACGCACCATAGCTGAAGGCGTGATCCTTTTCGAAGTCGCCCACGTCGCCGATCTCAAAGGTGCCGCCGGGTTTCATCACGGGGGCCGGGCCGAGTTTGCCATCGGGCTTCCAGGTCACTTCGCCGACGGCTTTGAAGGTCTT
>CAMAZK010000358.1 GCA_945863205.1 Akkermansia muciniphila
ACCCGATCATCCCAATGTCGCTCGCGACCTCAACAACCTCGCGCAGTTGCTCCAGGATACGAACCGGTTGGCAGAGGCAGAGGAGCCCATGCGCCGGGCCTTGCAGATTGATGAAGCCTGCTACGGCCCCGGCCATCCCAGAGTCTCCCGCGACCTTAACAACTTGGCTCAGTTGCTCCAGGCCACGGACAGGCTGACGGAGGCGGAGGAGCCCATGCGCCGGGCCTTGCAGATCGATAAAGCCAGCTACGGACCCGATCATCCCGAAGTCGCCATCCACCTCAACAATTTTGCGCGGCTGCTCCAGGCCACGAACCGGCTGGCGGAGGCCGAGGTGCCGATGCGGCGGCATTTAGTCATCTTCGCCCAATTCACCGCCCAAACTGGTCACGAGCATCCTCAACTGCGGACGGGAACGCAAAACTACTTCGGCCTTCTCCTCGAATCCGGCCAGACGAAGAAAAAAGTTCGTGAAAACGTAATTTCCGCCCTCACGGAAGGCGGCATGACAGCGGAGCAGATCAAGACGGTGCTTGGAGAGTGAAGCATGCAAGTTCGAAGGAGTTCTCGCTTCTCGCATGACCACCGCCGAAATCACCTCTGCACCCGCCGCATTGTCATGATGCCTCAGGCGGGGCGTTCGCCGGCACGGGCCTGGTGCAGGGCCAGATACTCGCGGCAGTTGGTGTCGCCCATGTATTTGGCCAGCAGGCGCGGATCGGTCTCGGTGAAATCGACCATGATCAGGCCATCGACGACGGAAGCGAAGTCCTTGTCCACATTGAAGCTCAGCAGGGTGGCGTTCAGTTTGAGGTAGTGCTTCAAAAGCGTCGGGATGCCCTTGCCGTCCGTCTCCAGGCTGGAGATCAGGGCGGAGCAGTCGTCCACATTCTCCAGGTCGGCGCTGATGAACTCTCGCATCATGCGCCGCGTGCGCATGTAGCGGAAGGGATTCCGCGGCTTCACGTAGCTGGCCAGGTTCGGGTGCATCCGGTTGTCCTGCAGGAACTCGACGATCATTTTCCGCGAGAGGCTGCTGTAGTCCTTGCTGATGCTCACCGGGCCAAAAAGCTTTTTGTAGTGCGGATTGCGGGCGATCCAGTGCGCGATGCCTTTCCAAAGCAGAGGCAGGGAGGCGAGGTGGCGCTGGTAGGCTTTGATGATGAAGCTGCGCCCCATTTCGACCGCGTGTTCGAGATTGGCGAGGAAGGGCTTCTCAAAGCGGAAGAGCGTGTTCGTGTAGAGGCCCTTGGGACCATATTCGCGCAGGATCACATCGGCACGTCCGAGGCGGTAGGCACCGGCGACCTGCTCCTTTTCCTCATCCCAAAGAATGAGGTGCTCATAGTAGCGGTCGTATTTGTCGAGGTCGATGTCGTTGCCCGTGCCTTCACCGACTTCCCGGAAGGTGACTTCCCGCAGGCGTCCGATTTCCGGCAGCAGGGTCGGGATTTCATGGGAATGCGCCTGATAGACGGAAAGATCTCCCTGACCGACCAGGCGGCCGCCGCGGGCTCGGAGGCGGTCGATCTCTTCTGCCATGCGCTCCTGGAGACTCTCGGACGGCGGCGTGGTGGTGATGTTTTTTCCTGCCACGGTCAGCTTGGCCGCCGGCTCCTTTCCGCGCTGATGCAGGACGAAGGTGTGAATGCGCAGATAGCGGGTGAGAGACTCGTCATCCTCGAACTTTTTGAGGCGCGAGTAGGGGATCGGGTGCCCGACACTCATGGGCACGGCGGTTCCTTCACGGTTGCAAAACTCACGCAGCAGCAGGCCGGTGCGCAGGCGCGGGTGGATCAGGCCTGCGGCGTGAAATAGCGTGCTGTTCGACCCCGGGAAATAGACCGGCAGCACCGTCGCCTGCGTCCGCCGCACCAGGGAGCCGACGTGGTTGCTCCAGGCCGGTTCATCAATGCCGCGCCCCGGCTTGTAGGAGGCCACCTCCCCGGCCGGGAAAATGATCAGCGTGCCGCCGCCGCGGAGCAGGCGGATGGCCTCCTTCATCGGCGTCAGGTTCTTTTTGGCGGCATCATCACCGCCGAAGGGGTTCACCGGAATCACGTGATCCTTCAGCTCCTTCATCGCCAGCATGAGCGAATTGGTCATGACCTTCAGGTCCGGGCGGAACTGGGCCGCCCACCGCGCCAGCATGATCGGGTCGATGATGCCGAACGGATGATTCGCCACGATGATCAGGGGCCCCTGATTCGGGAATTCGAATTCGGCGGGGAGATCGACTTCTTCCCGGGTGCCGTGCGCTTTGGCCACGGAGTCAAACCAGGCGAACACCTTTGGGTGCTGCGGGTGCTGCCGGAAGAGTCTTGCCGACTCCTGATAGACTTCGTCAAAGCCGCGCAGGCCGAGCGCCGTCTCCACGGTGGGACCGAAAAGCCGGTACAGCCGGCGCTGCAAAGGGGTGGCGAGGTGCTCGCTGAGTTCGAAGACCATGGGGTTGGCCAGAGGGTTGGACTAGCCTTGGCATTCATCCGCCTGAATCCGGATCAAGCAAGCGGCTTCCGCGTGTCGTTTTTGCCATTCTCAGGAATGCAAAATATCAGCCCAGTGCCTGCTGAATCTGCTTCATCCAGTGCTCCGCCCGCTGGGCGAAGGTCAGGTCATCCTGTTGATACAGAATGCCGCGCGACACATTCACCAGAAGCGGGGCTTTCCGCCCGCTGCCCTTCAACGCGGTCAGGTCCCCGCCCTGGGCTCCGAGTCCCGGGATCAGGAGCGGCACGTCCGGGATGTGGTCCAGCACGTCCGGGGCGGCATTGGTCAAACCGACCACCAGCCCCGCCTGCGGGTGCCCGGCGGTCATTTCGGCCACGATTTCATACACCTGCCGGTCGCCCACCTTTTGCAGTTCGATGTCCTTCGCGCCCGGGTTGGACGTCACGCCCAGCAGATAGAGGCCTTTGTCCGTGTACTTGAGGAAGGGCTCCAGCGTGTCGCGGCCCATGTAGGGATTCAGCGTCACCGCGTCCACCTTCATCACATCGAAGCAGCCCTTCGCGTAGTAGCCCTGCGTCTCGCCGATGTCCCCGCGCTTCACGTCCAGCACCACGGGAATGTCTTCCGGCACCTCCTTGAGCACCTGCTCCAGCATGCGCATCCCGCGCCAGCCCAGCGCCTCGAAGTAGGCCGAGTTCGGTTTGAAGGCCGCCGCGAAGGGTGCGGTTTCCTGGATCACCTTGATGATCCAGCGTTTGGTCAGTTCGCTCGCGTCTTCGGCCCGCACATCGAGCCCCACGCAGAGGTTCGAGCCGGTCTTGGCGATACGTTGATTCAGCTTGTCGAGAAATGTCATGCGCCTATTCCTTCGCACGACTTTTCACTCCCGCCAAATCGAAGATTTGACGCTGCCCCGCCCCCCGCCATCCTGCCGCCCTTCCCGATGAGCACAGACCCCGCCATCAAGCCCCTCGTGGGCATCATCATGGGCTCCAGTTCCGACTGGCCCACCATGCAAAACGCCGCCCAGGTGCTGCAGGATTTCGGCGTGCCTTTTGAAAAGAAAGTCGTCAGTGCGCACCGCACCCCGCAGCTCCTCTACGACTACGCCACCACAGCCTCCGGGCGTGGCCTGAAATGCATCATCGCCGGCGCCGGCGGGGCCGCGCATCTGCCCGGCATGGCCGCCAGCATGACCACCATCCCCGTCCTCGGCGTTCCGGTGCAAAGCCGCGCCCTCAGCGGCATGGACAGCCTCTACTCCATCGTGCAAATGCCCGGCGGCATCCCCGTCGCCACCTTCGCCATCGGCAATGCGGGCGCTCTCAATGCCGGACTCTTCGCCGTCTCGATGCTGGCGAACGAGAATCCCGACCTCGCCGCCAAATTGAAGACCTTCCGCGAGCGGCAGTCGCAGAAGGTGCTCGAAAGCCAGAAGGACCTCGAATCCGAGCCGAAAGCATGATTCTGCCGCCTCCTTCGACCATCGGAGTCCTCGGCGGCGGTCAGCTCGGGCGCATGCTCGCCCTCGAAGCACGCCGCGCCGGCCACCGCATCGCCATCTTCACCGATGAACCGCAGGGCTGCCCCGCCGGCCAGTTTGCCGACATCGAGATCAACGCCTCCTACGACGACACTGCGGCCCTGAAACGCTTTTTGCAGCAGGTCGATGTCGTCACCGCCGAATTCGAAAACATTCCCGCCGCGTGTTTGCAGGCCGTCGAGGCCGTCAAACCGCTGCGCCCCGGCTCCAAGGCCCTCATCACCACTCAGCATCGCGAACGCGAGAAAAACTTCCTCCGCGATCAAGGCATCGCCTGCGCCCCGTTTCGCGTCGTCGATGACTTGAGCGGCCTCGAAGCCGCTGTGGCCGAGCTCGGCCGCCCCTGCGTCATCAAAACCGCCGCCTTCGGCTACGACGGCAAAGGCCAGTGCAAAGTCACCGCCGAAACCGATCTCGCCGAGGCCTGGAGCGGCTTCGTCGGCCATCGCGCCGTCGTCGAGCAGTGGGTCAGCTTCGTGTGCGAAGTCTCCGTCGTCGG
>CAMAZK010000359.1 GCA_945863205.1 Akkermansia muciniphila
TAAGGAGAGCAGCCCCTTTCCAGTATTGGCATCCCAGAGCCGCAGGGCGTTGTCCAAGGATCCTGAGGCTAGGCGAGTGCCATCGTGGTTGAAGGCCACACTCCAGACTCCGCCTTGGTGGTTTTCCAGCGTGTGTAGCAGCACGCCGCTGTGGGCATCCCAGAGCCGCAGGGTTTTGTCATCAGAGCCTGAGGCTAGGCAGGCACCATTGTGGTTGAAGGCCACGCTCCTGACCGGGCCTTGGTGGCCTACCAGGGTGTGCAACGGCTTGCCGCTGTGGGCATCCCACAAGGTGATGCAGCCGTCGTCATGCCCCGCTACCAACACATTCTGAACTGGAGACCAAGCCAGGGAGCGCACGCTAGAAGCTCCGGGTAAAAGGGCCGCTCGACGGGTAGCTAGTGGAAGCCCTGCCCCATAAGCAGCCAAGCCGCCTAGTTGCGGATCATCCAGCGTGGCCCCCGCCAGCCGTGCCAATTCCCACTGGCTTTCACTGAGGAAAGCCCCACGCAAATCCGCGCCGATGAGCGTGGCACGGGTGAGATTGGCCTTGGTGAGAATGGCACGGCGCAGGTCGGCCCCCGTCAGATCGGCTCCGCTGAGGTCTGCATGGGACAAATCGGCAGCACGAAGTTTGGCGCGCTGCATCCCCGCAAAGCGGAGGTCCGCGTGAGACAGGTTGCCATCACATAAATCTGCCTCGCTCAGGTTTGCCTGATAGAGCTTCGCCCCCTGCAAGATGGCACCTCGCAGACTTTCGCCGCTGAGGTCGCGCCCGCTAAGATCTTCATTCTCAAACACACGGATGATTTCGGATTCTTGAGGTGAGGGGCTGGCGCTGGAATCTTCGCCAAAGCGTAGTCGCAGCCGTTTCATCACCAAGAGTGCATTCGGTTTAGCGTGCTCGGCCTGTGACGTGGTGCCGCTTTCGCGCTGCATCTCGGCGGACCAAAGACCCACGACCCCGCGCCCAGCCATATCGATCAAAAAATCAGCCATCAGCGAAGACATCGCGCCTTGATTCAGCAACTGCTTCTCCGCGGGCACATGTTCGGCGATCTCCTTCGCGGCCTGCTCAGCCACCAACCATTCCATGATGGATTGGTGAATGAAAGTGAAGCGCCCGTCCGCATCCCGCATGAGCAGGGTGCCGGAGCCAAGCTGGTGCGTGGCGTGCGTTTCCTGCCCCACTTTGTCCGGTGCGAACTTTTCGAGAATGCGCTGGGTGTGGTCTCCCAATTCGCTGAGGGAGATGAAGCGGTCCGTCGTGCACCAGAGTTCCCGTGCGAGGTGCCGCACGGCTTTCAGCATCTGCTCCACGGTGAACAGCTCGGCGGAACCAGGCTGGTTCATGCGCTTGTGCTCAAAAGGCAGCCACTGCTCCACCACGACGAGGCGATACACGTCCCCGGCGGAAACGGTGCCGCTGTCGGGTTTCCGCGCCTGCTCCAGCGTGTCACGCGGCACCTCGGTGATGAAGGCCAGCATGCGCGGGATGCGGGAGAGGTCGATGAGGTCCTCCACATCATGCAGCAACTGCATCCACGCCGCGGAATCGGCCCCGAAGCGCTTCTGAAGGAATGTCTCAATCTGCGGCGGCTCGAAGGGCAGCAAGTGGCAGTAATGCAAGCCCTGGACCCCGGCTTGGAGGGCTTCCGCCAGTTTATTCCGCACCTGCTTGTCACTCTCAAAATGGCTGGTGCGGCTGGTGACGACAATGTGTGGAGCCTCCCCCTGCGCGGCGGCAATAATCTCATTCAAGTGATCCGCCGCACGCATGTAACCGACGCGGAGAGCCAGCTCGTCAAAACCATCAAACAGCAGTGTCACCGCGCCCTCGCGGACCATGTGGTCGAGCTTTTTCGGATCGCTCGGCTGCTTGTGGTCGGCAAACAGCGCCCCCAGCATGGCGGCGACAGTTTTTGCCTTCTCCATTCCACGCAGCTCCACGAGGATGGGGCGCATGCACGGGATCGCGGCCAGACGGCGGGCCAGCTCCAGCATCAGGAAGGTTTTGCCGGTGCCTGGCTCGCCCAAAATCAGCGCAAAGGCCGGTCCAGGCTGCTGCATCCACCCTGCCACCTCCGTGAGTGCGTCTGCGGTGCTGTCTTTGGCGTAGCCAGCTTCAAAAGTCATCCGCTGGTTCACATACCAGTCCGGGCGGTAGGCTGCACGCTTCTGAATCTCCTCCACACGGGCCGTCTGCCCTTTGATGAAGTCCGTGAGGTCCAGCAGACCGCGATACTGACCGATGCGTTGCAGGCGAATGCCAAGCCTGTCCGCATGAGCCTGTACCGACGCAGGAATCTCCGCCCCGTCTCCAAAAACGCAGTCGGCCATCAACCGTGGCTCACTGGCGCGGTATTGCTGGACGATGGCGGTATGGAAAGCATCCAGCTCCTCTTGCGTGGGGCATTGCAGGCAGGTGGCCAGCGGGCGGCAGGTGTGAATGCCGCTCTCCGTGGTGAAGCTGACGCTCAGGCAACGCATGTCTGCATGTTGCCAATGCAGCTTCTCGACCCGCGCACGTTCATGGCGTAGCTCGGTCAGGCGGCAGACTTGCTCTAGCAATAGATCAGCTGGGTCCGGCTCCATTTCAAAGTAAGCCTTGCGTGATGTGCGGAGGAAACGCGGCACATAAATCCCTTTTGCCTCGGCCATTAGAGACATGTCGTCCTCCGACCATTTTGCGACCACCTTAGACGCCGCGCCGAAACCAGCGTGGCTAGTGATAATCCACTCACTGCCATCCTTGGAAAGACTGGTGTCACCGATCCACCTCGGGGGTGTGTCGGCTCCATTGTAGCGGCGGCAGTGCCGGGTAACGCTGCCCGGTTTCAGGGTCAGGACTTGATATTGATTCGGAACATCCGTCGGAATCGTATCGGCACCCCGGGTCAGCAAAGATGCACTGCCGGTGGAAAAAACAGGTACACTCCCATCCAGTATTCCCTCCTTGGCATGATGGGTATGACCGTGAAGCACCAAATCGAGCTGCGGTGCGAGAATGCTCTGAAAGGCGTCTGCATCCCTGAGATTTTCATCATCGTTCCGGCAGCCACGGATAAGGTTGTGATGAACAGATCCGATGCGCAGCCACCCGGCAAACTCAGGCGAATCCAGCCGTTTCTGGAACCAACGGAGCTGCTCTTCACCGCACATTCCATGATGACCTGCGTCAGCGAGAGCCTCCACCGCAGCGTCATGGCCTTCATCCATGGTTGAGTTCAGCCCGGCAACGACCACGCGCAGGTCATTGATGGGGAACAGCGACCATGGCTCTGCAGGGGAGAAAGAAACTTCTGAGCTTTCGGGGTAAAACGCGTCAAAAGCCGCCTTGAACTGCTTCCACTTCGGAAACCATGGAAACAAGGGCTCCTCGTCATTTGCGGCACACTCGATGAAGTAGCTCTCACACTGCTTACGGTTGATGTCGTGGTTGCCGGGAATGACGATGACGCGGTCACGGCTCAGCCCGAGGTGCTCAGCAATTGTCCCGAGAAAGTCGAAGGCCTGCTTGAACTCCTTGGCCAGCCCCCATTCCGCCAGATCCCCGGTGCAGATGATCAGATCCGGCTTGGCGATGGGGCTCGTGGGTTTGGCCGCCTGTTTGCCCATCAGATGATCGAGATCAAAGATCAGGCGCTGAGTCAGGGTATCGAAGTCATTGGGCGGGGTGCCTGGGTGCTTTTGCGAGAAGCGATGGTACTTCCCAAACTGCATGTCAGAGAGATGAAGGATGGTGATGGCGTCGCCGGGCATGGTGTGGATACTGCCGAGAAGGAATGCAGGCTGCAACAAGAGCGTGGAGGGGAGCGGAAACGTCAGTCACTTGTTCTGCTCAGGAATCACCCCGCAATTTCCAGGCAATCCCATCGTTTCACCCCGCGCATGAAACTCACGCACCTTTTCCTTCTCCTCGCCGTCACCAGCTTCGTCAGCGCAGCTGATCTGACCCCGCAGCTCGGAACGCTGGGCGAAAAGCTCCTCGAAGAAACCTTCAGCGGCTCCGAATTGCCGAAGGGTTGGGCCGCGAACACCGGATCTCTGCGCGTGGTGGACGGCGTGCTGCTGGCCGCCGAAAAATCCAGCGACAAGCACATCGGCGCATTTCGTTACCGCCTGCCGCTTCAAGACTGCGCCATCCAGCTTGACTTCAAACTCGGCGACGCCCGCATCTTCAACCTCGGCTTCGATCCTGCGCCGGGTGAGTTGAAGAAGAAAGGGCACCTCTTCTCCGTCGTCATCAGCAAAACCGGCTGGAGCCTGATCGAGCACAACGACAAGGCCAATCCCGAGAGCAAGACGAAGACGCACGCCAAGGCCGAGACCACCTTCGATCCCGCCACGACCTACACGCTGATGCTCGAGTGCAAGGGCGACAGCGTCGTGGCCCAGATCGCTGGAAAAGAGCCCCTCAAGGCCACCGCGCCCGATTTCCATGTCAAAAAGCCCGGCCTCGTCTTCCGCATGGGCGGGA
>CAMAZK010000360.1 GCA_945863205.1 Akkermansia muciniphila
CTGCGCCAATACGGCCAGAGCGCTCTCTTGAGCATCGAAGACATCACACCCTTCGCCACCGAGCAACGCGCTCATCTCACGGAGGGCTTCGCCAACCTCCAAACACCGGCTGAGCGCCGCTACTTGCCCGCCAGCAAAGCAGCCAAACAAGCTGTCGGCATCGACTCATGAATAAAGGCACCGACTTGAAGCCATGAATCCCGAATTGAACCCCCAGCAGCTTCAGTTCCTCGAACTCGACATTCCGACACTGATGTCGAAGCGCCCGCCTGTGTGGAAGCATCCTCACAAGCAGGCGATCTATGACCGGATGCTGCGAGAAGGCGGCACCCCTCAGGGAACACTGCGATACACTCGGTGGAACCTTGTGCCGCTGGCTGGAGAGATGCCGCTGCAGGCGTGTGTGGTCGAATCTCCTGCTGGGTTCTACCGATACGCAGAGTCTGGCCCAGGAGTCTGGCACGTGAACTTTGCGGACCCCAGGCTGTTCGCGGCGTATGGGTCGTCGCTCATGGCGCAGGACGAATGGCAGGCCTTGGAGCACCCAGTGCTCGGCTCTTTGCGCGAAGCTCTTCTTTATGACGAGCATCCCGCCCTCACGCGACAGGACGGGGTGAGCACGCCAGTGTTGGTAATGAACGCACCACGACAATGCGCCATCGATCTCATGGGTGACCCGCGAGGTGATGGTACGAGGCAAGGCTGGCGGAGCTTGTTCTGTCGTTTCACATCGAAGCAACGTAATCTTTACGGCAACGCCTTTCGAGACGCCAGCCTGGACGAAGTCATGGCGGCCACCAAGGTCCTATCACCTGTCACACACACCAACCTGATCGCGATCTCGGCACCGACCGGTCGTGAGCGCTACACGCAAAAACAGATCCGCGACATTCTGGAGACTGCTTTTGCCGGCTTTCGGGCCGCGGTTCTCGAATCGCAGCGAGCTGGAGCTGAGATGGCAGATGTGGTCATTCAAACTGGCTGGTGGGGATGCGGTGCTTTTGGCGGGCATCGTGTTCTGATGGCGCTGTTGCAAATTCTCGCCGCCAGACTGGCGGGTGTGAGCAAGCTCGTCTTCCACATCGGCCTTGATGCCGACTTTCATCCGTTCGGAGAGGTCAATGCGCTGCTCGAAAAGCTAGTGTCCGGCAACCAAGTGTCTGTTCAGACGCTGCTCGATCAGTTCACCGACCTCGGTTTCTCCTGGGGCATCAGCGACGGCAACTAGGCGATTCACGATCACCCTTCACTCATTCACCAGCCCCATGCTCCAAACCCAGCAAGCCGACATCACCCAGCTCGACGTCGATGCCATCGTCAACGCGGCCAACTCCTCCCTGCTTGGTGGCGGCGGTGTGGATGGAGCGATTCATCGCGCGGCAGGGTCGGAACTGCTCGCCGAGTGCCGTTTGCTGAACGGCTGCCGCACCGGCGAGGCGAAAATGACCCGAGGGCATCGCCTGAAGGCACGACACATCATCCATACCGTCGGCCCGATCTGGACCGGCGGCAAAAACGGCGAGGCGGACAAGCTTCGCGCCTGCTACACGAACTCCCTGCGCCTCGCCGCCGGGGCAGGCCTGCAAAGCATCGCTTTTCCGTGCATTTCCACCGGCGTGTATCGCTTCCCGCCGGATCGAGCGGCCCAAATCGCCGTCGAGAGTGTGCGGGCATACTTGGAGACTCCGTGCTCCATCCAAACCGTGATCTTCTGCTGCTTCAGTGAGGCGGACCAAGTGCGGTATAAAGGTCTTATGGAGGCTTGATGGCATGAACGGCACTTCCCCAGTTCGAAAGCATGGGTTTCGCGTCTCGGCCTTGGACGGTGTCGTTTTGCTGGTCGGTTCTGTTCTAACCATCTGGCTGCGAAACCAGGTGTTTCCACTTTGGTGGATTGTTCCCATGGCGCTGGGGCATTTCTTCCTCTTTTGCAATGTCTTCCTCGTCTGGCGCAGACTGGAACTGGCGTGGGCCGTGGCGTTCGTGATCCTCGTCGGCGTTCATTTGGCAGCAGGTTACTCGGACTGGCTGTCTCCATTGGCCATGCAGACACCGATCACGCTGTTCGTGCTCTGGCTGCAACTGCGGTCACCCTGGTATCACGGCATCTTCGCACGTCGTATCAATCCCAGGCTCGAAGACTATCTGGCTGGCAGGCTCATCCCACCGCACTGACATCCAGCTTAACAAAGTCGAGCAATTCCTCGCTGCTCATGTCGGTGAGAATCTTTTCCGCGCCGGTGCCATCACCCACCAAGTCCTGAGCGAGGCTCATTTTTTCTTCGATAAGGGCATCAATGCGCTCCTCGATGGTGCCTTGGCAGACGAATTTGTGGACGAAGACGTTCTTCTTTTGGCCGATGCGGAAGGCGCGGTCGGTGGCTTGGTTCTCGACGGCGGGGTTCCACCAGCGGTCGAAGTGGATGACGTGGCTGGCGGCGGTGAGGTTGAGGCCTGTGCCGCCGGCTTTGACGCTGATGACCATGAAGGGCGGGCCGCCGGGCTGCTGGAAGGCTTCGACGAGTTGCGGGCGCTTTTTCACGGCGGTGCCGCCGTGGAGGACGAGGCCTTCGCGACCGAAGACGGTGGCTAGGAAGCGGGCGAGGGGATCGCAGGTCTCCGCAAACTGCGTGAAGATGAGGGCGCGTTCGCGACGCTCGGCGAGTTCGCTGCAAATCTCGGCGAGGCGGGTGAATTTGCCGCTGTCCTCGGGGTTCCACGCGGCATCGCCGTTCCAATGGCTGGGGTGATTGCAGATCTGTTTGAACTTCATCAGGAAGCCGAGCACGAGGCCTTGGCGCTTGATGGGTTCCATGTCTTTGTCGTTGAGCATCTTGGCGAGTTGATCAACGAGCTTCGCGTAGATCGTGGCCTGACGCTTCGTGAGGCCGCAGAAGGCTTTGGTTTCGATTTTGTCAGGCAGGTCGCTGATGATGCTCTTGTCGGTCTTCATCCGGCGCAGGATGTAGGGCTTCACGAGACGTCGCAGCGGAGCGAAACCTTCGCTGCTTTTGGCGCAGCGCTTCACGGCATCGGAGAAGGCGCTGGAGCCGCCGAGCAGGCCGGGATTGAGGAAGTCGAAGAGGCTCCAGAGGTCGCCGGGGCGGTTTTCGACGGGCGTTCCGGTCAAGGCGATGCGTGTGGTGGCTTGCAGGCGCTTCACGGCCTTGGTGCTGGCGCTGCCGGGGTTCTTGATGGCCTGCGCTTCATCGAGAATGACCATGCTCCAGGGATGCACCTGCCATGACTCGGTGCGTTGGAGGAATTGATAGGTCGTGAGCATCGCATCACAGCCGCGCAGGGCTTCGGTGGTGTGCTTCACCGCGAGATCGAGCATCTCGCGCGAGGTTTGGGATGGATGCGCGATGAAGAGCTTCAAATCCGGCGCGAAGCGTTTCGCTTCGGCCTTCCAGTTGCCGACGAGGGAGGCGGGAACGACGAGCAGAGCGGGTGTTTTGGTCTCTTTTTGGCGCGCCAGTAGCAGTGCGATGACTTGGAGCGTCTTGCCGAGGCCCATGTCGTCGGCAAGGCAGGCACCGAGGCCGAGGCGGGTCATGAATTGCAGCCACGCGAAGCCTTTGAGCTGATAGGGGCGCATGGTGGCGCGGAGATCCGGCGGTGGCGTGGCTTCGGCGGGATCGCGCATCTGGTCGAGCAGTTGCGCGAGGTTCTTCCCGGCCACGATCTGGCTCCACTCGTGCACCTTTTCGATGTTTTCTTCAGCGGCGGCGAGTTGGCGCGGATCGAAGCCTGCGAGCAGTCGCATGCCGTCGAGAAAGCCGATGCCGCCTTCGCCAGTGGCGTGCTGCACCTTTTGCCAATGCGACATGACCTGCTGAAGCTGCGCGCCATCGACCTCGATCCACCTGCCGCGCAGGGAAACGAGTCCGGTGTCGGCGCTGAGCAGCTTTTCCCATTCAGCGGCTGTCAGCGGCTCGCCCTCGAGGCTGGCGGCCATTTTGAAGCCGAGCAGCGCTCCGGCGTTCAGGGACGTGTGCTTCGGGGCGTCAATCGTCACCGCCACGGTCGGTCGCGGGCCTTTGCCTCTTTGCCACCAGTCCGGCAGTTTCATGATGATGCCGCTTTCCTGAAACACGGCGGTCTCTCGCAGGACGCGAAACGCTTCCTGCGGCGACATGGCCATGGGTTGAAACAGTCGCTTCGTTTCGAGCCACTCGCGCAGGAGTTTGGATTTCGCGGCGGCGGTGCGCACGGGCTCCAGCAGCGCTTTGAGGGCGGTTTGATCCTTTTGCCCGGCGTAGAGCTGCAAGGCACGGGCGAGCGGCAGATGCTGCGGCAGGCCGGTGGCGCTGAGTTTTTCCGTGAAGGTGGCGAGAAAGGCGAAGGGGCGCTGCGTGTCCGTCTTGTTCTCCGCAAGATGAAAGGTGACGCGGCCGACGACATGCCACGCGGGGCATTCCGTG
>CAMAZK010000361.1 GCA_945863205.1 Akkermansia muciniphila
GAGCACGCGCCCGCTGATCTTCGCCTCGACCATGGCACGCAGTTTGGAACGCACGGTGCCGACGACCTCCTCGGTGGCCACATGCGGCTCCAGTTTGGCAGCCTGCACCTTCACGGCGACGGCGGGGAGATCGGGCGGCGCGGTGTGCGGTGGCAAATGTTTGCCGCAGGCGGCGAGAAAGAGAATCGGGAGGAGGCGTTTCATGGCGGAGGGTAAACGAAGTTCGATCATTCAAGCCTTCGAGCAGCAGGAACCGCCAACGCCGAGTTTCTTGAGGATCATTTCCGCTGGGCAGAAGCCGGTGAAGGCGGACTGCAGGAGATTCGCGCCGACAAAGGCGGTAAACCACAGCCAGTTCGGACTCACGTAGTGCGCCAGGGCGAGACTGATGAGGATGAAGGTGCCGGCAAGGGCGCGGATGGCGTTTTCGAGTTTCATGATGGTGAGGGTATCAGGCTTCGGTCCGTGCGGGGAATTATCTCAGCGGGTGACGGTGTCATGCTTCTTGTCGTGTTCGCTCCAGCCATGGGCAGCGAAGGCAGAAACGACCTTGGCGTGATTCTGGGCGATTTTGACGGCGTTTGCTGTGCGTCCCTTGACCGTCATGCGCACGCCCTTGTCCGTGGGGGTGAATTGATGGTCCATCTCGGCGTAGTGGTCGCAGTACTCGGCAAAGGCCGGATCCCAGCGCCGCACGCTAAGGCCTTCCCCGAGACGCGCCTGCATCTGTTTGACGTGCTTCTTCAAAGCGGCCGCTACTTTGGGATCATCGCTCTCCGTCAGGGCCGTGTAGCCCTCGGCGGTGAGTTTCAGGTCGCGGTTGATTTTGTCATGCGCATCGAACAGAGCGTGGATCTGCTCGCGAGCTTCCGCAGGCATGCCCGGGCCGCCTTTGGGCTGGGCACAGGAGGAGGAACTGAGAGTCGCGCCTGCGAAAAGCGCCAGGATCAAGGTTTGGGCGGAGGAGCTTGTGTTCATGGCGTTCTTTATTCAACTGTATGCGTCTATACTCATATAGTAGATCGTCGCAAACGGTTTTTTCCGGCTCATTGGCACCCTGTCAGGCTGTGGCGGGCGGCTTCGGTCATTGACATGCATATGTGGACTGAGGACTGACCTGAGCCCGCCTGTCCCGACCAGAGCCCTGAGAAGGAGAAACGGACATGTCGCGGCGAAGAAAGGCGGGCCGGATGAAGCCGCCACGTCTAGCGGAGGCGAGACCTGGAACACCCATCCCGAACTCGGCTTGAGCGTCATGCCACTCCTGTAGCCTTCGCTCGATCGATGGTTCGACCCACATTTCACGATGTCGAGATTCGCGACAGCGTGTCGTATTCTCGGACACCCCATGCCCGCCCCGGAAGACATCACTGCCACGTTGCTTGCCGAGCGGCTGCCGCTCACGGCGTTCTTTGCCAGTGTGACCCGGGATTTTCATCTGGCGGAGGATGTGTTTCAGGAGGTGTGCGTGAAGGCGGTGGCGCGGGCGGAGAGCTTTGAGACGACGGCGCATCTCATGAACTGGGCACGGCTCATTGGAAAAAACCGCTCCATCGACATTCTGCGGGCGCGGGATGGGCGTTATGTCGGCCTCAGTGATGAAATGCTGGCTCTACTGGCTCAGGAGTGGCCTGACGAATCGAAGACCGATGCCATGCAGGAGGCGCTGGACCAGTGCATCACGCAGATCACGCCGAACAATCGTGAACTGCTGCGGTTGCGCTACTTCGAGCGCCGCAACTGCACCGACGTGGCCGCGATCATGGGTCGCAAGATCGAAACCGTCTATCAAGCTCTCGCCCGCCTGCACAAAACCCTCGGCGACTGCATTCGCGCCCGCCTTCAAACCGACTCCGCCTCATGAACGACAACGACTTCCTCGCCCAAGCCATGCGCCACCAAGACGGTGTGCTCACGCCGGATGAACTCGCCGCGTTCGAGACCGCCATGCGCGATGATCCGGCGAAACGACAGCTCTTCACCGACACGCAGCTCCGCTCGATGGCGCTGCACGATCGGTTTCGCCAGGAGGCTTTCCAGCGTGACACAGACACTGCTGTCTGTGAATCGAAGCGAACAGACAGGAGTGTCTGTGTCACCTGGGTCACCCGCCCCATCGCCGCGATGGCCGCAGGGCTCGTCATCGGCCTTTTCAGCGCGTCGATTGTCTGGGCCATCTCATCGCCGAAGACGACCACTGAGAGGCTTTTTTCGCTCCTCAACGGCTCATTCGCTGAAAACCGGCTGGAACGCGGTTTCCCCCACCAAACGGGCTTTTGGAGCGGCGATGAGGCGGCGATCCACAATGGCCAACTGCGCTTCATCGCCCCCGGGAGCGATTCGGGCGATCCCACAGGCCGTGCGATCTCCTGCGATGTGTTCCAACTCGTCGATCTGCGTCCGCTTCGGCACGCCCTGAGCCCAGAGGGCGATTCCGTGCTCGAACTCAGCGCCGATTTTCGCGATGGACGTGCCCCTAACACGAAACCCTCCGTGTCCTTCTTTGGTCAGCTGTACCTTTTCTCAGGCGATCCGGGCTCGCTGCATCAAACGTGGCCGCAAAGCATCCCCGAAGCCCTCGCCAGCGGCAGCGCTCAGGTCACCACCCTTGGCTCGGATGCCAAAGGTGTGCGCACCCTCACAGCCAAGTGCCTCGTCCCAGCCAACGCGGACTTCGCCGTCATCCAAATCGCCGCTCGCCCCAATCTCCGCCCAGCCAAGCTCGACGAACTGTCCGCTGACAACGTGAAGCTGATTTTGAAAACTCAACCCACCTTGCCCGTGCGCATCGTGCAGCGGTGAGATCAGCAGTAGGCAGGAGAATGGGGGCAGGAGAATTTCCTGTCTCATTCTTCTGCCCCCATTCTTCTGCCTAAACTGCCTTGTCGAGTAACTGGATGATTATCCGTATCACCCAAGATGATTCGTCCAACCTTCCTCCTTCTCATTGCCTCCACCGCCGTTGCTCTCGACTACCCGCACGTCACCGCCGAGCCTCAAAAGACCGGCTGGCCGCTCACCGCTGAAGAACGGGCCTATGTGGTCGATAGACCGGAACACGATCGCCGTCCGGGTCGCGAGTCAAACAAGCATCTGCCGCAGCTTTGGCCCCAAGTGCCGAGTGCAGGCCACTTCGGCGGCGACTCGTGGCTGAAGCTTCACGAGGCGCATGTGAAGACCGTGCAAGCGAATCAAGGCCCGCTCGATGTGTTGCTCGTCGGCGACAGCATCACGATTCAGTGGGGCGACTCATGGAAGAAGCATTTTCCTGAACTCAAAGCCATCAACATCGGCATCGGCGGCGATAAAACGCAGAATGTGCTCTGGCGGCTCGATCACGGTGGTGTCGAGGGACTTCAGCCGAAGGCCATCGTGCTCATGATCGGCAACAACAACATGTTCTTCACCCCCGAGACCGGCATCGAGGCCGCCGCGCTCGGCATCCAGATGTGCGTGAAGAACCTGCGCGAGAAGTTTCCCGCCACCGCGATCATCGTCGCCAAGATCCTGCCCGCTCATGCACCCGGCAATCGCTTCTACGAAGACATCAAGAAGACCAACGCCGCCCTTGATCCGCTGAAGCTCGACAGTGATGCCAAAGTGAAGGTGCTCGACCTCTGGAGCGACTTCACCAACGCCGACGGCATGATCAAGAAAGACCTCTTCACCCCCGACAACATCCATCTCTCGCCAGCAGGCTATGCGGTGTATGCGGAGAAGCTGAAGCCTTTGCTCAATTGAGCTGAGATCGACAGGAGAATGGGGACAGAAGAATATTCTGAATCTGATTCTCCTGTCCCCATTCTTCTGTCGAAAATCCGAATCATGAAAAGTCACCTGTTACTCATCCTCACCGCAGCGGCGTCACTCACCGCTGCCGAGTCATCGAAGCCGAACATCCTGTTCATCATCGCCGATGACCTTGCGACGCGTCTCGGTTGTTACGGAGACAAAGCCGCCATCACGCCGAACCTCGACCAACTTGCCAGCGAAGGTGTCGTGTTCACCAAGGCCTACTGCCAGGGTGCGGTTTGCACGCCCAGTCGCACTTCGTTCATGCTCGGGCTAAACACTCGTCATGCTCGGGCGAACCATTTCATCGAGCATCCCGACACGATGACCATGGGCCGCTGGTTCCGCGAGCATGGCTATCAAACCGCCGCCATCGGCAAGATCGACCACGACGACCCCAACGACGCCTTCACCGATCCAAAGGCTTGGGATGTGCGGGTGAAGCGCGAGGACATGGCACCGAAGCTGCCCACCCAAAACACCTTCTTCGATGAAGACCTCGGCCAGCAGCGAAAACGCGTCTCGCTCATCCGTCTCGCCGATTCCCAGGAGGCCATGGGCGATTGGGTTCGCACGGAGCGCATGATCCAGTTCTTCGACAAAGAAC
>CAMAZK010000362.1 GCA_945863205.1 Akkermansia muciniphila
TGCTGAAAAAGGCTGGGGGTGCCGAAATTAAGGAGGAGCCCGGTTTGGAATCCGGTGCCTTTGAGATAGCCAAGAATCTGCGCCTCCTCACGACCGGTGATTTCAGTGAGCGCCTTCAGCTCGACGATGACTTCGCCAAAGCAAACAAAGTCAGGACGCAGCGAGGAAGGAAGCCTGCGCCCTTTGTAAAAAACGTGGTAGGCCTGCTCACGAGCGTAGGGGATGCCGCGAAGCTGGAACTCGACCTCAAGGGCATCCTGAAAAAAGATCTCGTTAAACCCGCAGCCGAGTTCGCGGTGAACTTCCATGGCGGCACCGATGATGGCGTAGGTTCTTGGATCACGGTCCACAGACTTTGCTGATTTGACGTTGTCTGTCTCGAAGACTCGGCTCGCGGATGGATTCGATGAACGAGAAGAGGATGGGATGGATTTCATAGCCCGAGAATTCTGCAGCCAAGGGCTAGCGAGAGTCCATCCCAATCCGAGAATTTGAGCTTTTTGAAGAATGAACCGGACGAACGCATGAGCGGAATTTAATCCCTATTTTCAATCTGAGGAATCTGCGAAATCTGCGGAAGGTTTAATGGCGCTGTACTCGCTGAACCAGCCGAGCACGGACTTTCGAGCGGTGTGCTGGAAACCGGCGGCTTGGAGGGCTTTGAGCACGTCTTCCGGACGGACGCAGGCGTTCATGGTTTCCCAGAAGTAGGCCATCATTTCTTCGGCTTTCTGGCTGCGGGTAAGGAGGCGGGCGAAGAAGGGGTAAATGCGACCGAAGTAGAGCTTGAAAAGCCAGGAGCCGAGCCTGCCAGCGGGACGGGTGGCCTCGAGGATGAGGACTTTTCCGCCGGGTTTCAGAACGCGATGAAGCTCGCGGAAAGTGGCCTCCAGGTCGGCGAAGTGGCGAAGGGCGTAGCCGATGGTGAGGAAGTCGTAGGCGGCGGACTCCACGGGCATGCTTTCGGCGGGGCTTTGGATGAAGCGGGCCTTGAGCTTTTTCCGGGCGACGGCGAGCATGCCGGCGCTGGGTTCGACGCAGGTGATGGTTTCGTCCCCACCCAGCACATCACGGGCGGCGACGGCCATCAAACCGGTGCCGCAGGCGACATCGAGAAGCTGCATGCCAGGGCGGAGACCATGGCGGCGCTGCGCGTCTTTTCGGTAGAGATTGCCGGTGCCCCAGAAGCCCCACCCGACAACGGGGTCGTAATGCGGAGCGCCGGCATCGAAGAGATCGCGGACATAGGCGGGACGCTCCTCGGCGGCGGCGTAGCGATTGGGAATGACGGGGTGCGGAGTCATGAGGTTAAGCACTCTTCAAGCCAACACGCCGAACCTCGACGGCGAGTTCGGTGAGGTAGTCGCGATATTCGCAGGGGGGCAGAGAGGAGGCGAGGGTTTCAAACTGGTCGATGGTGAGGAAGCCACGATAGAGAGCGGCCTCCTCCGGGCAGCCGAGCTTCATGCCCTGGCGTTTCTCGATGGTCTGAACGTAGGCGGAGGCTTCGTGCAGGCTGGTGCTGGTGCCCGCGTCGAGCCATGCGGTGCCGCGGCTGAGACGCTGAACACGGAGAGTGCCGCGGCGGAGGTATTCCTTGTTCACATCGGTGATCTCGAGTTCACCGCGAGCAGAGGGTTTCAAACTACGGGCGATCTCGATCACATCGTTGTCGTAGAGATAGACGCCGGGGACAGCGTAATTGCTGCGCGGATCGGCGGGCTTTTCCTCCAGCGAGACCGCATTTCCTTCGGCGTCGAATTCGACCACGCCGTAGCGCTCGGGATCGTTGACGTGGTAGGCAAAGACGGTGGCACCGGACCGGAAGTCGGCGATGGCGCGAGGGAAGGCGTCGCCACCGAAGAAGAGATTGTCACCGAGCATGAGGGCGACGGGGTCCTGACCGATGAAGTCCGCCGCGATGATGAGAGCCTGGGCGATGCCGTCCGGGCGGGCTTGCTCGCGATACACGATGGAGATGCCCCAATGCGACCCGTCACCAAGGAGCTGCCGGAAACGCGGCAGGTCGTGCGGGGTGGAAATGAGGCAAAACTCGCGGATGCCGGAGGCAATGAGCACCGTGAGCGGGTAATAGACCATCGGCTTGTCATAGACCGGCTGAAGCTGCTTCGAAGCGACCTGTGTCAGCGGGTAGAGCCGCGAGCCGGTGCCGCCAGCGAGGAGGATGCCCTTCATGCGAATGACGAATGGTTAAGACGTGGCGAGGGTTGAAAATGACGAAACCAGAATGAGGAATGACGAATGAATGACCAAGTCCGAATGAGGAAATGACACCCGGCCATTCGCTGCGGTCATTGGGTCATTTGAATTTTGATTCGTCACTCGCCATTCTGGTTTCGTCATTCCCGCGTCAGCGGGTCACCATCCAGTCGTTCAGCACAAGCACGTCCATTTTCGTGCGCAGGAAGCAGTCGAGGGCTTCCTGCGGCTTGCAGACGACGGGTTCGTTTTCGTTGAAGCTGGTGTTGAGGACGATCGGCACGCCGGTGATATCGCGATAGGCGCTGATGAGGCGGTGGTAGCGCGGGTTGGTCTCCTTGTGCACGGTCTGCAGACGACCGGAGCCATCGACGTGGGTGGTGGCGGGGATTTGCGGGCGTTTGTCCTCGCGCACCTGGAAGACTTCCATCATGAAGGGCACGTCGTCGTCCTGCTCGAACCATTCGGTGACGCACTCGCGCAGGATGCTGGGCGCAAAGGGGCGGAAGGACTCGCGGCGCTTGATCTTGAGGTTGAGGATGTCCTTCATGTCCGCACGACGCGGATCGCCGAGGATGCTGCGGTTGCCGAGAGCACGCGGGCCCCATTCCATGCGGCCTTGGAACCAGCCGATGACCTTGCCTTCAGTGATGGCGCTGGCGGTGCTCTGGCAAAGCTCGCCTTCATCGTCAAACCGGCGCACGGTGCAGCCTTCGGCCTGAATGTCGGCGGCGCGGGAATCGAGCAGGGCTTTGATCTCAGCATCGGTGGACTGCGGGCCGACGTAGGCGTGGTCCATGACGAAGCGTTCGCGGTTCGCGGTTCGCGGTTCGCTGTTGTCAAGCTGGCGGGCCACCACAAAGGCGCAGCCGATGGCACCGCCGGCGTCACCTGCGGAGGCGGGGAGGTACATGCGTTTGAAGGGCGAGTTGAGATAGACCTTGCCGTTGGCGACGGAGTTCATGGCGCAGCCGCCGGAAAGTGCGAGGTCGTCGCACCGGTACTTCGCGTGCAGGCTTTGCAGCATGGAGAAGAAGGCCTCCTCATACATGGCCTGGGCACTGCGGGCGATGTCGCGATGTTTTTGCTCCAGCGCGGCACCTTTCTCCCGTTGCGGACCGAAGAGGGCCTCCATGGGCTCCTTACGGTAAAGCGTACCGACTTCCGGGCAGCAGTCATCCCAGCTGTAGTGCACATCGTCGCTGTGATGGCGGAAATAGTCGAGGTTCAGCTTGAAGGTGCCGCCTGGCTGCACCCGAACGAGCTGGCGCATTTGCTTGAGATACTTCGGTTCGCCGTAGGGGGCGAGGCCCATCACTTTGTACTCATCGCCGTAATAGGGAAAACCGATGAACTGGGTGATGACGGTGTAAAAGATACCCAGCGAGTGCGGAAAATAGACCCGCCCGTCGATGGTGATGTCATTCCCCTTCCCCATGCCCCAGGCGGAGCTGGCGAAGTCGCCAAAGCCATCAACCGAAAGGCACACGGCCTGATCAAAGTCCGACACGAGGAAGGCGGAGGCCAGATGCGCGAGGTGGTGCTCGACGCTGTGCATCTGAGCCTTCAGGTTTTCATTCGGAAAAGCTGCGCGGACGGAGTCCTCAAAAGAGCCAGCACGCTTGATGTTGGCGAGGCGCTTGAAGATGAGGCCGAGGCTGGGGCGCTTGCGCAGGACGTACAGTGCACGGCGGAGGTTGTTGACCTTGGGATTCCGGTTGATGGCGATGTGATCGACATCGCTCAGCCGCAGGCCCGCATCGGCCAGGCACCACTTCATCGCTTCCGTGGGCAGGCCGGACCAGTGCTTGATGCGGCGGAAACGCTCCTCCTCAGCGGCGGCGACAAGCCTGCCGTCTTTTACCAGGGCGGCGGAGGAGTCGCCATGCCAAGCATTGAGTCCGAGTACGATCACAGATTTAAGAACCCCTGTACGCTGCCGCCATTGGTCGCTTGATCGTGCGGCCAGGAGGAGCTGCCGGTGGGTTTGGGCGGCATTTTTGCGAAAAGGAGGGCGACTCTATCACTCTCATTCTCAGCGCAAAGGATAAAGTTCCTCCCGGTGTTAACTGTTTGACACCAAGCATTGCTGGACTGCTGCATTTGCACGAAGATGAGTGAGAGGCGAGTTTTTTGCTGAACTCCCGCCAGCCATC
>CAMAZK010000363.1 GCA_945863205.1 Akkermansia muciniphila
GAGGTTGCCTTCACTGCCGCCGCACGCCGTCTGGCCGGGCGGCATCCTTGCCTGATGATCTGTCATGATCGAAAGGAACTGGCGGAAGCAGCGCGAATGCTTCCGGAGGTTCCGCGCTTTTTTTCCACCTCTTGGCAGGACTATCTGGACGCCTATTCCCGCTGCCGGTTCGCGATCGTCAATCGTGTTCACGGGGCTGTTGTTTCGGCGGCGATGGGAAAGCCTGTGCTGCTCACCGGCAATGATACGCGGTTGCTGACCGCCGCCGAAGTGCCGGGCATCAGGATCATGCCGGCCTCCGATGCCGGGCGGGATTTCGAAGGCCTTGTGGAGGACATGCACAACCTCCATCCCGTCCCCGTGCCTGCTGCATTCATCCAGAAGACACGCGAGAACTACCTGAATCTCCTTCGCTCCGCATTGTCGTCATGACCCGCTGGTTAAGGCGCCTCATCTATTCGCTCACGCTCGCTGTCGCCAGGCTGTGGCCGAGAAGCAGAGTGCAGACGTATCGTCTGACGGTCCTCAAACTCGACAACCTGGGAGACGCCGTACTGGCGCTCGGAGCCGTCCGGGTGCTACTGAAAGAGTATGGTGAAAGCGAAACCCTCCTGGTCGTGTCGTCCGTGGCCGAGCCGCTCTTCAGAGCGGAGTTCCCGCGCATGGACCTCCTGGTGCTTCCGGCCTTTTGTCAGCGCTACTTCCCTGATCTCATCGCCTTTCTGTGGCGTCACCTTGTGGGACTTCGCGCGATCTCAACGGAGTCCCTGATCTGCCTGCGTCATCAGCCTTCCGACTACCTGCACATCATCGCACATCTCATCGGCGCGAAGAAGTGCTATGCGCTCCGTTGGGAGAAGGATTGGGAAAACGTGAGCCTCACCTTCCCACGTGTCACGACGGCACCTTATCCGACAGATCCAGCAGGGCAGTGCCTCGAACTTGAAGCTCACCGCAGCCTGCTCTCACTGCTCCTGGAAAAGCAGGTTTCCATTCAGTCGATCCTGCCGGTCATCTCTTCAGCTCGACCCGTCGATGGCACCGACCTGCTCGTCTGCCCGGTCGCCGGCACGCCGATCCGACATTATCCGCCGGACCTGCTGGCGGCTGCTATTCGATCAGCGATAGGGACGACGCCGATGAAGATCGCATTTTGTCTGCCTCCGGGTGCGAATACCGAACCTTGGCGGAGAGCGATGGACGATGCGGGATTGCGAGAAACGTCGTGGCATCAGCCGACCTCCCAAAGCGGACTCCTTGAATTGATCGCCGCCGCAGGTGTGGTTCTGGCGGTGGAATCGGCTCCGGCGCATCTGGCCACGGCCATGGACAAGCCCGGTGTGTTCCTGCTGGGCGGTGGGCACTTCGGCATGTTCGCTCCCTGGCAAACCAGCCACCGGCAGATCTGGTTACAGCATGCCATGGAGTGTTACCAGTGCCGATGGCACTGCATTCATCCCGAGCCCTATTGCATCACTCACATCCAGCCGAAAGTCGTCGCCCAGGCCCTGTCGGAAGTCTGTTCCAGAACAGAGCCGCCGATGTGAAGCCGCTGCGCTGCAGCAGCTCTACCTCAGGCGAAAGAGGTAGTCCCCATGCTCGCTTGCCTCATGCAGCACCTCTTTCATTTCGTATCTGGCGGACAGCCTCTCCCGCACCTCTTCCAGCCGGGTGCGACGTGACTCGATGCAGATAAGCCTGGCCTGGTGCCGGTCCAGATCGAATCCCTTGAGCACTTCCACTTCGTGTCCCTCCACGTCCAGACTCAAAAGGTCAAATCGCGAAGGAGTCCCGCTTTCGATCAGCACTTCGGTCAATGTCCGAACCGGAACCTCGACGACTCGCGGCTCCACCGGAAGGCCTTGCACCGCCAGGCCGGCCTGCGCACGTCGGGTCTCGGTGATTTCGTCTCCCAGCGCTCCACAGACATTCGTCATCAGTCCCGCAAAGCGCAGCTTCGCAGTACTCCCGGAACTCTCCGGAGCACCCAAGGCGCACTCATGCACCTTCGACTCGGGCCGGCGTTTTCGGCACTGCGCGGCGAGATGCGGCACCGGCTCGATCAGCACGCCCCGCCACCGCTGAAAGCGGGCGAGATGATAAGTATTGCTCTGCTGGAAGCCGTCATTGGCCCCGGCCTCGACGAACCACCCTCCCCGCTCTGGCAGATGACGGGCGAGCTTGCGATCCAGCCCGTTCAACCCCGGCCAGGATAGTGCATCAACGCGGAGGAACTCCAATACGGGACGGAGCATGTTGTTCAACCTTTCGCGTCGCGTCATGGCTGATAGGGGATGGCTCCGCGATCCGCCCCGCTCCACGGGGCGGGCAGCCGTGGAATCACGAAGGTTGCACCAAAAAAAACGGCCGTTGTCCACGTGTAGGCATTGCAGGGCCCGAAGCCTTGAAAGTCCACCTGCGTCAGCCCCGCCGATCTCAGATGGTCCGCCGCATCCGTAAACCAGTCGGCATTGTCCAGCACGATCAGGCCGCCCGGCTTCAGCACTTCCGCAGCGACCTGCGCACACTCTTTGCGGCGACTGCCATCGACGATCACGACATCCCACGGGGCATCACGGCGGGCATCATCGATGTATTCCTGCCCATCCACCGGGCCATGGAGGGTCACATTGGACGGGAGCATCGGCCGCAGTTCCTCGACCCACTCCGCCGATCGCTCCACCGCAGTGACCGCACGGGCTCGTCGCGCCCAATGCAGCGTCCCCCAGCCCGCGCCATATTCGAAAATCCGGCACTCCTTCAGATCCAGGAGATCCAGCCACGCCTGGGCTGGATAGGTCATCCATGGAAGCGGGACACCCGCGTGATCGACCGGTCTCAATTGAGAAGCCGATCTCCACCAGCCGTTTTTCTGCCACAGGATCTCGGCAGTGGCCGCCGCCGCACCCAGTTTGGGCGAGATCCGCCGCAGCAGTCGTGGGAGGAAGGAGCGCATGGTAAATCGCGACACGCTTAGCGAACCTGTGGCTCGCACGCAACGCAAGATTCTTCTTGCGGCAGGTCCGAATGTGCGGGAGCGCAGCACCCTCCCCCGAGTGATCACGCCCGCAAATGTTCAAATCGTCATCCCGGTCCACAACCGCCGGGAGACCACCCGAATCTGCCTGCTTCGACTCGCCGAGTTAGGAGTGCCCGACTGGGCGGGGGTGATTGTCGTCGATGACGGCAGCACGGATGGCACCGCCGAGATGATTCTCAGGGACCATCCATGGGTTCACCTGCTGCCTGCGGACGGCACCCTGTGGTGGACGGGGGCCATCCGGCTGGGCATGGAAACCGCCATCCAGCATGGAGCCGAATGCATCCTCTGGCTCAACGACGACACCCTTCCTGATCCGCACACCCTGGAACGTCTGGTCGAGCACTCACAGCGCACCGGAGGCGTCTGCGGTGCCGTCTGCCGTGGCGACGACGGACGCCCCATAGCCTACGCTGGTGGCTGGCTACCCAGGAACTGGCCGCAACCTCTCGCTCACCTCGGAGGCACCGCTCCCCTCCCCGTCCACTGGCTTCACGGCAATCTGGTGGCGATTCCCGCAGCCGTGTGGCAGCGCTGTGGCCTGCCGGATGCCGCGCACATGCCGCACAATCTCGCTGACATTTCCTACACCTACGACGCCCACCGGTCAGGAATCCCCGTCGATCTTCTTCCTTCCGCCACCGCTCTCGCTAAGGTCAATGAATCAGCCTCCTACTGGTCATGGCTGGATCCACGACTGAGCCGCGCGGACCTGCTCCGCGGCCTCTGGTCGGTGAAAATGTGGTGGTACGCCCCGGGGGTCGTTCGGTTTCAGCTTCACCACTTCGGTTGGCGCGGTCTGCCGCCGCTTGGCTTTCTGTTTTTCAAGCTCTCGGTCCTGATGGTGGCCAGAGGCTGGTTCCCAGCCAGGGCATGGCACGGCCTCAAAAGCACTTTCGGAAGGAGATAACACTTTTGTTGTCTTGAAGCCCTCGTTATAAACACGCGCTTGAAGTCCGAGTATCCCGTAACCCTGCCCCCAGCCGACCCAGCGCCCCTCCCGCGGATTCTCTGGGTCCGGGTCGGCGGCTGCCTGCCGCTCAACAGTGGCGGACGAATCCGATCCTTCCACACTTTGAAGCACATGCTGGACCGCTGTCGCCTGCATGTGCTGGAACTGCATCGTCAACAGGATCCCCCGCCACCACCCGAGGGTGTGCCTTACGCCCACCACGTCGAGCACGTTCACTTTCGCGGACTGCCCGCCTGGTCCAGGCGTCAGTTCCCCCAGTTCGCGTGGCCTCTTTTGCGCAACCTCTTTGCCTCCCGCGAACCCTTCGCCCTGGAGCGCTACCGCAGCCTTGAGTTCTCAGAACGGGTCAA
>CAMAZK010000364.1 GCA_945863205.1 Akkermansia muciniphila
ACCACCGTCGGCTGGAAGGGCCTCATCATGGACCCGGACCTCGACGGCACCTGCAACATTCCCGACGGCCTCCGCCTCGCGCGGCGCATCTTGCGCGATGTGATCGATCTTGGTCTGCCCACGGCCACGGAACTGCTCGATCCCATCACGCCGCAGTACATCGCCGATTTGATCTCCTGGAGCGCCATCGGTGCGCGCACGACGGAATCTCAAACGCATCGCCAGATGGCCTCCGGCCTTTCGATGCCGCTCGGATTCAAGAATGGCACATTTGGGCACATCGCACCCGCCATCAACGCGATCAAGGCCGCGATGCAGCCACAGACCTTCCTCGGCGTGAACGAGGACGGTGTGGCCTCCGCCGTGACCACCAGCGGCAATCCCGACTGCCACATCATCCTGCGCGGCGGTGAAAGCGGCCCCAACTTCGGCGCGGACAACGTCATGGAGACCATCGACGGCCTCGAAGACGCGAAACTGAAGCCCGCGATCATGATCGACGCCAGCCACGGCAACTGCGCCAAGGATCACCGCCGCATGCCCGACGTCTTTCGCGAGATTGTGCGTCAGCGTGCCGCCGGTCAGAAAGCGATCATTGGCGCGATGCTGGAGAGCAATCTCGTCGGCGGCAGCCAGAAATTTCCCCAGCCGCTGGATCAGCTCGTGCGCGGTCAGTCGATCACGGATGCGTGCATTGATTGGGACACGACGGAAGCGCTGCTGCGTGAGGCGCATGAAGTGCTGAAATGACGAAATCAGAATGGCGAATGAGGAATGAAGCCCGAATGATTCAAATGACGTGGTTCGGACTTCGTCATTGATTCTTCATTCCTCATTCTGGTTTCGTCATTCTTCACCACGCACCTGCTCTCCCCATGAACGACCTCGCTCAACGCATGCGCGACGATCTGGAGGAGATCGGGCGCACGTTCATGCCGTTTGGTAAATACGGCCCCGCGCATTTTCCGCCGAACGGCGTGCCGATTTATGACATTCCGGCGGAGTACCTCGGCTGGTTTGCGAACAAGGCGGGGTTTCCGAAAGGACGCCTCGGTGAGTTGCTGCGCATGGTGCACCAGATGAAGGCGGACGGCTCCGACATCGTGTTCGATGTGTTTCGGAAGCGCCATGGCCGCACCGATCTCAAGCCGCCGAAGCGGAAGTCATGGACGTTCGGCGACTGAGCCGGAGCGACGCCTTACCCGCGGATCGGCGGGCCGTACCAGACGTAGCACATCAGATAGACGATGATGCCGGTGACGGAGACGTAGAGCCAGATGGGGACGGTCCACTTCGCCATGCGCTTGTGCTTGTCGAAACGATGACGCAGGGCGGGAACGACGGTCATGATGATCATCGGCAGGTTCAGCACGGCCAGCGGGATGTGCGTGAAGAGGATCGTGAAGTAGATCGGGCGCGTCATGCCGGTGCCGGCGAACTTCACATGGCCCGCGTGGTAGTGGTAATAAAGGTAGCAGCCGAGAAACGCGGTCGAAAACAACAGCGCGATGACCATGCTGACGATGTGCGGCTTCTTTTGGCCGATTTTGATCATCACCAGGCCCAGGATGATGTGCAGCAGGGCGGCCGCGTTGAAGAGGGTGTAGAGTTTTGGGAGCTCGGTGACGGTCATGGGGTCAGTTGGCGGGCTGGGCGGTGTAGGAGCTGCTTTTCTGTTCCTTGAGGAGGTAGCGCAGGTCTTTGCGCAGCTTCTCGTCCCAGAAGTTCGCGAATTCAGGGTCGGCGTTCAAAATGTCAGCGAGGCCGCGGACGTGGCCGAGGTGGTCGATGACGGCGACGCGGAGGTCATGGATGTACTTGTCATCCGGGGAGAGGCGGTCGGCCTCCGGCATGTCCTGCACCGGGCGGAACTGCGCCTGGCGGGTCATGAACTTGCGCACTTCCTCTTTTTCGCCGTTCACGAACCACCAGTTCGCGTCGTCGGCGATGCCGAGGCCGCTGGCGAATTTTTTCATCATCTCCGGCGTGTCATCCGCATCGAGCGTGAAGCTGACGAGCTGCAGGCCGGGCTCGTCGGCGAATTCCTCGTGCAGTTTTTTCAGCTTGGCGATCACGGCGGCGCAGCCACGCGGGCAGCGCGTGAAGACCCAGGAAATGACGAGCACCTTGCCCTTCAGATCGGCCATGTGGACGGTTTTGCCGCTGCGCTCGGTGAGTTCGAGGTCTTTTTCGAGACGGCCGAGAATGGGCGGACGCTCGGCATTGTCCACGCGGGAGCGGTAGATGAGGTAGTTGTAGAAAACGACGAAGCCGAGCGCGGCGATGATGATCGGCACCCAGATGGTCCAGGGGCTGAGTTTCGGCTTGGCGGAAGATTCGTTCATGGTGGGGGGCGTTTTACGCGCGTTTCCAGGCGATGATGGATACGAGCAGGATGGCCGGGAGATACATCAGCGTGCAGAAGAAAAGTTTGCGTGCCGTGGGGCGCTCTGGCTGGCGGTTGAAACGTAGGGCCAGCACGCAAAGCCAGCCGCTGAGCAGCAGCGCCGGCGGGAGAAACCGCCATGCGTGCGCCGCACCGGCATAGACCGGATAAAACATGAGAAGCACGGTGCTGGCGGCGTAGGCCAGGGCATGCTGCGAGGTGCGGGCGCCCTGCTCGTCATCATTAGCGAGCATCACAAAGCCGCCTTTGCGATACTCGTCGCGGTACATCCAGTTGATGGCGAGAAAGTGCGGGAGCTGCCAGAGGAATAGCAGGAGGAAGAGGTAGATCGCGCCCGGCTCCAGCATGAGTTCCCAGCGGAAATGCGGCGTGGTGCCCGCTGGCAGCGGCCCGGCGGCTCCGGCCCAGCCGATGAGCGGCGGCAGAGCTCCCGAAACCGCGCCGACGAGCGTGTTGGTGGCGCTTTGGCGCTTCAGGGGCGTGTAGATGAACAGATAGACCGCCAGCGTGAGCGCTGTCAGCGCGGCGGCCTCCAGATTCACACGAATGGTCAGGTGGATAAGCGCCCAGGCGCTGAGCAGCCAGCCGATGCCAAACGCGGCGGAAGGACTGACGCGGCCCGAGGGCAGGGGACGATCCGAGGTGCGATCCATCCGCGAGTCGGGTTCGATTTCCATCAACTGGTTGAACACCGCCGCCCCGAAAGCCGCCAGCGTGCTGCCGATGATGGTGTGAAACAGCAGCCAGCCGTCGAAGCCCTGCGGCGCACGCAGCCAGAAGCCCACGAAAGTCGTGACAATGACGAGCGCACTGAGGCGGAACTTCGTCAGGGTCAGGAGGTCGCGGGCGGTCATGGAGGGTTAGCGGAAGAACTTTTTAGCCTTCTCCAGGAAGCTTTCTTCCATGGGGGAGGTCTGCTCGCCGAGGGCTGCGGCGAAGGCTTCGAGTTTTTCACGCTGATCGCCATTGAGCTTGGTGGGCACGGCGATCTGGACGTGGACGTAGAGATCGCCGTGGCGGTCCTGGCCGAGGACTTTCATGCCTTTTCCGCGGAGGCGGAAGGTGGTGCCGTTCTGAGTCCCGGCGGGCACTTTGACGGACGCCTTGGCCTCCATGGTGGGGACGGTGATCTCACCGCCGAGCGCGGCGGTGGAGAAGGAAAGCGGCATGTCGCAGTGGAGGTCGTCGCCTTCACGCTCAAAGATCTCATGCTGCCTGATCTGAACGACGATGTAGAGATCGCCGGGCGGACCGTTCTTGGTGCCGAGGTCGCCATTGCCGCTGGAGCGGAGGCGGGAGCCGTCCTCGATGCCGGCCGGGACCTTGACGCGCACTTTGGTGCGTTCTTTAGAGCGGCCGGTGCCACCGCAGTTGCGGCAGGGGTCGCTGATCGTTTCCCCGGTGCCGCCGCAGTCCGGGCAGGCCTGCTGAATCTGAAAGAAGCCGCGTGAGCTGATGACCTGGCCCACGCCACCGCAGGTGCGGCAGGTTTTTTTTCCGCCCCCGCCGCTGGCGGAGCCGGAGCCGGAGCAGGGTTTGCAGGAGGCGCTGCGCTCGTATTCGATCTCGCGCTCGACGCCGTGCGCGGCGTCTTCGAGGGAGATTTCCATGCCGTAGCGCAGGTCGCTGCCGCGCTGGGGGCCGTCGCGCCGACGCCCTCCTCCGCCACCGCCGCCGCCGAAGAACTGCTCGAAAATGCCGCCGCCACCGCCGTTGAAGACCTCGCGGAAGACGTCGAAGGGGTCGTGAAAGCCGCCGCCGCCGCCCGCAGGGCCGCCCATGCCGCCTTGGAAGGCCGCATGGCCGTAGCGGTCGTAAGCGGGGCGTTTCTGGTCGTCGCTGAGCACGTCGTAGGCTTCGCCGACTTCCTTGAACTTGGCCTCGGCGGTTTTGTCGTCGGGGTTTTTGTCCGGGTGGTACTTCACCGCGAGCTTGCGGTAAGCT
>CAMAZK010000365.1 GCA_945863205.1 Akkermansia muciniphila
CTCTACACCGTCTGCCCGCACGGCTCCATGGCGGTGCTTCGGACCATGAAGGCCCTGAACGAGGAATTCGGTCCACGCGGGGATTTTCATCAGGTCAGCTTCGCGCTGGCCTCCCCCCGTGAAACACCGGCCTTCTTCAAATCCTACGCCGAAAACCTCTCCGTGAATGACTCCGCGCCGTGGTGGTTCACCAGCCTGGACCAGCCCGTGTTGGAAAAGTTCGTCACCTCCGAACTGGGACTCAAAGCTCCGCGCGAGATCCCGCCGGAAGAGCGGCTCAACCCTCTGGACCTCTACGAAAACGATCTCCGACTCGTGCTCGTGGACCAGCAGGGCCGGGTGCGGGGGCGCTACAACGTCTTCCATCCTGATCCCGATGTGAGCCAGAACGCCGCAAGCACCCTTCACGAAGACGTGCGCACCCTGATCAACGGCAGCCCTGCCATCTCCACCTCTCTCAAACCCGCATCCCCAAAGCCATGAAATCCATCCCTCGCATCGTCCTTGCCATCACCGCCATGTTTGGTGCCCACTCCGCCAGTCATGCGGCGGACAAAACAGGTCTGGTTCACTACGAAGGCCGCATCGCCGGAGTCGTCTGCGCAGCCTGTTCCTCCAGCGTCAAGGAAGCGCTCATGAGCATCAAAGGCGTGAAGGAGGTTCGCATCTCCATCAGCGGTGACGGCTCGGTGCCACGTCTCGAAATCACCTCCACCTCTCCGGCCCTGACCCGCGAGGCCGCCATGAAGGCCCTCGGCAGCTCAGCTTCGGACTTCCAGATCCAGGCCCTCGAAAAGGTAAGCTCCAAGTAATCCCGACCCACCCCTCAAAGAACCTCAAACACCAACAAACACACCCATGAAATCCATCCTCACATCCCTCCTGCTGGGACTCACCCTCCTGGCCACCTCGGCACGCGCCCAGACCAGCCTCGGATACCACATCTTCGACTATGGTGCAGACCAGACCCTCGGTGAATCGGTCAGCATCTTTGATGGAGCGCTGACGATCAGAGCCCGCACGGATCTGGCCGACTACTACACGGGCGCCGGCTCCCTCACGAACGGCACCGCCGGCACCCTCTACTACCAGCATGACCCCGCCTTCGTGGCAGGCGGCATCGGCAGCTCCATGCTCGGCATCCGTGGTGACTTCGGCCAGATCAGCGAGCTGACCTTCGACTTCAACGGCGGCAGCGCCCGAATGGACAGCATCAACCTCGTCGTCAACAGCCTGAACTTTGGTCCCAGCCTTTTCAACATCCCCGCCACCCCCGGATACAACCTGGATGAGGACGATCCAATGCTCTGGTTCAACACAAACCTCGGTGTCATCAGCTTTAACGAGCAGCAGATCCAGGCAGCGACCTTCTTCGAACTCGATCCTGCCATCTACGGTGCTGCCGCCAACGAAACAGGCCGCATCGACTTCGCCAATCTGCTGCAAAACAGCGGCTTCGATGCCGGCACGACGGTCACCAGCTTCGCCCTGCGCGAAACCAACGGCATGACCTACCTCTCGGACATCTGGGTGGACAGCTACACCGCCGCCGTGCCCGTGCCGGAGCCCGGCTCTGCCATCCTTCTGGGGGCCTCAGCCCTGCTCGCGCTGCGCCGCCGCCGCCCTTCCCACAAATCATCATCCTGCATGGCTGTTGGATGACCCAGGTCAGGGGCGGGCGCCGGGTGGCGCCGCCCCTGGCTCACTTCCCCGCCCTCACCCGCCTCACCCGCCTCACCTTCCATTCCTTTTTGACTCATGAAGACCTTCACCCTGCTCGTCTCCCTTTTTCTGCTCCTCTCCTGCGGCACCAGCTTTTCCCAAGTGGTGCCCACCACGACGATCGGATACGTTGAAGGTCCGATTCGTGAGATCACTTACAATCCGGATGGCACGGGCACACTTCTTGTCCAGAACGTCACCGTCCATGTCCCTGCGGATCTCATGGCCGACTCGCCTACGACCACGCTCACCGTCCGGCAGCTCTGCATGAGAAACAAACTGCCCGGCCGCATCGAGCCGGGCTTCCTCGGCGGCACAGCCTTGATCAATGGGGAGGTGGATCTGCAGACCTTCCGCTTCACCGCCACCAACGTCACGGTGGAGCCTGCGGAAAACGTGGCGATCGGCGTCATCACCTCCCTGTCTCCCCTCCAGATTCAGGGAACCGAGCTGGCCATCCTCACCGATCCGCGGATCACCACCGAGGTCATCAACGTCTTCGGATTCCCCGTGCGGATCGAGAATCTGCGCATCGGCGAACCGGCCGCCGGCGAGGGCTATTTCTCCAATGGCAAACTCTACTGTTATGCCATCGAACTGGGGGCGGAGGCGCCACTGGTGGAAGACATCAACCAGCTCAACATCCAGCGCGCCCAGAGTCGCGAACGCACCCCCAATAACAACCGCGGCGACGAGGTGGACATGCGCGGCTTCTACTACACGACCGACGGCGTGCTGCCCCGCATCCAGGTGTTCCGTGACGACAACGGGGTGCTGACATCACTCGGCTTCGCCACCCTGGTGGCGGACGGCGCCAATACGAAGTTTGGGGTCTGGAATTTCCAGGCCATCACGCCGCCGACCGCCGATCCCGTCCTCGGAACCGCCGCCACAAAATTCCAAGCCGTTCTCACCGGGGCCGATGGCACCACGGCCACCGCCGAGATCGAGCCCGACCTGCGTTAAAGCTGCGTTTCACATCGAAAGCCCCCTCCTCTCCTCCTCCACAAAATGACTGTCCGCTTCCCCAGAGCACTGACCAAGCGCTGCCATCCCGCCTTCACGGCGGTCCTCATGCCCTTGCTCATGTCCCACTCCGCGGAAGCCCCCCTCGAACCAGCGGCCACCGAAGAACCTACAGCGGATGCAGCCGAGAACGCCGCCACGCCCCCCATCGACTCCTTCGCCAAACTGTGGCAGCGCTCCATGTTCACCACGCATGCCACCCCGCCGCCACCGCAGCCGGTGTCGGATGCACTTCCAGACTGGGCCGGTGACTTCGAACTCTCAGGCTGGACGCGGGTGGACGGGCGGCTGACCGTCTTCCTCACGCGTCTCAGCAGCGGCAGCACGCTGGAACTGCAGGAAGACGAAGCCGAGACTCCGGACACGCCGCAATTGCTCGCCCTCAGCGGTGAGGACACGATTCTGGACGGGAGAGCCCAGATCCGCATCAACGGCATGACCGCATGGGTCTGCCTGAATCCGACGGCCAGCACAAACCCTGCCACCCAAGTGCGCACCCCCCCGCCTGGCGCTGCCGGCACCCGGCCCGCTCAGGAGACCGTAGTCCCGCCCACCACCACCGACTCCCGCGCTGCCCGCCTCAACGGCCCCGTCCTTCTCGATGCGGACGCCACTTACGAGTCCGTCCTCACTCCTGAACAAGAGGTCGCACCCAACGCAGTCGAGCGCCTGAGGCTACGACGTGAAAAACTCATCCGCGACTTTCCCCGCCGAAGCCGGCGATAAAAAAGCTTTTCGAGCCGGCCACCGGCCAACTCATCAAAACTAACAACGACCCAATCCAATGAAAAAGACCCCCGCTATCATCATCGCTGCTGCTACCTTTGTGTCATCTGGTGCCTCCCCTGCTCATGCAAAAGATACCCGGATGGAAATCCGCCGGGCCATTGCCGTCAAGGAAGTGCGCCCAGGACGTGGCGCTGACGACGCCATCACCAAGACGCCCGACGTTCGCCAAGGCCGGGGCGCTGACGATGCCGTCACCGCAACTCCCGACACCCGCCAAGGCCCTGGCGCTGATGATGCAGTCACCGCAACTCCCGACACCCGCCAGGGCCGTGGCGCTGATGATGCAGTCACCGCAACTCCCGACATCCGCCAGGGCCGGGGTACTGACGATGCCGTCACCGCAACTCCCGACATCCGCCAAGGCCGGGGCACTGACGATGCCGTCACCACGACTCCCGACACCCGCCAAGGCCGGGGCACTGACGATGCAATCACCGCAACTCCCGACACCCGCCAAGGCCGGGGCACTGACGATGCAGTGGCACCCATTGTGGCCGAGGAACGCGGCATTGTAAGCACGTTCGTCAACTTTGTGAGCAGCGCCCTTGGGTTCAGAGACAGCGCCACAGCCGCTACTGCGGAGGTTCGACAAGGACAAGGCGCTGATGACGCAGCGATCAACGCTGACGGCACACCGCACATCCGCCAGTCTCGCGGCGCAGATGACGCAGCCTTCAACGCCGACGGCACACCGCACATCCGCCAGTCACGCGGCGCGGATGACGCAGCCTTCAACGCCGACGGCACACCGCACATCCGCCAGTCACGCGGCGC
>CAMAZK010000366.1 GCA_945863205.1 Akkermansia muciniphila
GTCTTTGCGGTGAACTACATGTGCCGCTTTTTTCCCGCGATCCTGCAAATGCGCGCCATGATCGCCCGCGGCGACCTCGGCAGGATCATGCACGTCCAGGGGCACTTCTTCCAGGACTGGCTCTTGCATGACACCGACTACAACTGGCGCATCCTCTCCGGTGAAGGCGGCAAACTCCGCGCCGTGGGCGACATCGGCACGCACTGGATCGATGCCGTCAGCTTCGTCCTCGGTTCCAAGGCGCAGAGCGTCTTCGCGCATCTCGAAACCTTCCACAAGACCCGCAAACGCCCGAAAGGCGAGGTGCAGACCTTTGCGAAGGTCGATCCGAAAAAGATGATCGACTACAAGGTCGATACCGAGGACTTCGGCAGCGTGCTCTTGAAGTTCGGCAAGGCGAAGCACGGTTTCGCTGAGGGCGTACACGCAAACGCCAGCATCTCGCAGGTCGCCGCCGGCTGGAAATGCAGCCTCAGCTTCGGCATCTACGGCACGAAGGGCAGCGTGCGCTGGGATCTCCAGCAGCCGAACGAAATCCAGGTCGGTCGTCGCGATGAACCGAATCAGACCATGAACCGCGGCACCCCCGGTTTCCTCGAAGACGTCGCCAACTTCACCGATTACCCTCCCGGTCACGCCGAAGGCTTCAGCGACGGCCACAAGATGCACTACCGCGCCGTTTACGAGCACATCGCCAGCGGCAAGAAAACGCCCGCCCTCTTCGCCACCGCCGAAGACGGCCACCACGAAGTCAAACTCTGCGAAGCCATCCTTGAGAGTAGCAAGGTGAAGGGGTGGGTGAAGGTGTGAGGTCTTTATCACTTTGGGCCAATTGGTCAGGCCTCGCTTGTGTGTTCTAATCTTGAATGAATAAAAGCGATACAGCAGTCGAAGACGCGCTCAGATCGCGAACCTTTGAGAGTCTAGCTATCAAGCGCATCGACCGTGAGTGTTATCTAGTGGTCATTGTGAATGGAGCCACACGCGTCCTAACGAACAGCGATGGCGGTCATATGACGTTTCGACACGCGTGGCAGATTCGTGAATGGCTCCAGGCCAAGTTCCAGATCACTGCCGAAACAATCCCTGTCGAAACCTACCGTTGAATACCACAACGTCAGCTTGAAGCTGGCATGGACTTTGGATCGTGCGAGGGCGGGCTTCGCGTTTACCGTGGAGGTGAACGCAGGGATGATTCAGGGCGGGCGAAACGTCGAAAGGTGTGAAATGCGAATTTGAGGAATTTAAACTGCCAGTTTAGATTCCTCAAATGAAGGCGGTCACGAGAAACATCCAAAAAAACCTGCTCACAGCGGCGAAAAATTTCCCCGCCGTGGTCATCACCGGGCCGCGCCGCTCGGGGAAAACCTTTCTGCTGCGCAAGCTGCTGCCAAAGGCGGAATACTATCTGTTTGAAGACCCGGACATCATCTCCCGCTTCCGCAACGACCCGCAGGGTTTTTTGGATGGCGTGAAGCTGCCGGTGATTCTCGATGAGATCCAGCACCTGCCGGAGGTCTTCAACTATGTGCGCAGCCGCATCGACGCGAACCCGCGCAAGATGGGCCAGTGGTTCCTCACCGGCTCGCAGGAGTCCGGCCTGATGCGCAACGTAACTGAATCCATGGCCGGTCGTGCGGCGGTGATGCAGCTCATGCCGTTGGCGGTGAGCGAAGCGCCCAAGGTCGGCATGCTGAACGGCGGCTACCCGGAGGTGGTGGCGCGTCCGAAGGCCGCGCGGCTGTGGTTCAGCTCGTATCTGCAAACGTACATCGAGCGTGATGTGCGCACGGTCTCAGCCATTCAAGACCTGGGCGCGTTTCGACGCTTCCTGTCGCTGCTGGCGACACGGCACGGCCAGATCTTGAACAAGACCGATCTTTCCGCGCCGCTGAGCATGAGCGTGCCGGGCATCGGCAAGTGGCTCGACATCCTGGAGATGACGGCGCAGATCATCATCGTGCCGCCGTTCTTTGAAAGCATCGGCAAGCGCATCATTCGTTCGCCGAAAATCTTCATCGCTGATCCTGGACTTGCCTGTCACCTACTGGGCATTGAGACGGAGGCCGAGCTGGAACGCTCGCCGTTTCTTGGCAGCATCTTTGAGGGATTGGTGGCCGCTGAAATCGTCAAGGCGCAGGTGAACGCGGGCAAGCGCCGCGAGATTTACTACTTCCGCGACCAGCAGGGGCTAGAGGTCGATTTCGTGGTGCCGGGAAAGAACGGCTCCATGCACCTGATCGAGGCAAAGGCATCGCGCACGGCCAAACCGGACATGGTGATCCCGATGCGCCGCCTCAGCGATGCCTGGAAGAAGCACTTTGGCCCGAAACGCGAGGTGAGCTGCACGCTGGTGCATCGTCCGGCGCACGCGGCCAGCACGTCACGCGCCATTGCGGAGGGCATGCAGGTAGTTTCCTTCAAACAAACGGGTGAAATGGTAGAAAAGCTGTGATTCTACCGTCCTGGACTTTTTGAGTAATTTAAACTGGCAGTTTAGATTACTCAAAGTCAGCCGATGGCCGGATCGCGAGCGCTTCCTTGAGCGCCTGGTCAATCGTCTCCGCAATTACGGTGAAGTGGCCCATTTTGAGGCGCTGCGGGCTGAAGATCCAATGGAGGAGAGACTTGGTTTGGTCGTCGCGTTGAATCCGAGTCATGAACCGCCGCCATTTCCTCCAGAAGTCCCTCGCCGCCTCGGCCTATGTTTCCGCGCCTGCCATCCTGAGTGCGAGGTCGCCAAACTCGATGTTTCAGGTCGCCTCGATCGGGGTCGGCGGGATGGGCGGGAACACGATGATGAGCGTGTTGCAGCATCCGAAGGTGCGCATCGTGGGCATGTGCGACGTGGATTCGAAGACCCTGGCGCTGGCGCAGCGTGGCGAGAGTTCACGGCGGAAGGAATTGCAGGATCCCGCAGCGAAGGAGCGGCTGGGGGAGGCCGGGGTGTTCCGGGATTATCGCGAGATGATCGCGAAGCTGGGCGAGAACGTGGACGCGGTGACGATCGGCACGCCGGACCACATGCATGCGGCGATCGCGGTGACGGCCTTGCGGGCGAAAAAGCACGTTTATTTGCAAAAGCCGCTCACGCATCACATCCACGAGGCGCGGATTCTTGGCGCCGAGGCGGCGAAGGCCGGCGTGACGACGCAGATGGGCACCCAAGGCCATTCGGCCATCGAAACCTCGCTCGCGGTCGATTTGATCAAGAGCGGTGCCATCGGCAAGGTGAAGGAGGTCATTTGCTGGGAGAACAAGAAAGCCAATTGGTGGCCGAAAGTCACCGAACGTAAAGCGCAGGCCGATCCAGTGCCGGAGCACATCGACTGGAACCTGTGGCTCGGTGTCGCGAATGAAGTGCCTTTTCTCGAAGGCGGTTATCATCCGTCCATGTGGCGTTCGTGGGTCGATTTTGGCGTCGGCATGATGGGTGACATGGGCTGCCACTATTTCGATGTCGTCTTCGCCTGCCTCGGTCTCGCCGCGCCGAAGCGCGTGCGCTGCTTCGACGAAGGCAGCAAGGGCGATCTGTATGCACAGAAGCGCCATCTGGAGCTCGAATTCCCCGGCACGCCGCTGACGGTGGGTGATACGCTCAAGATGACCTGGACCGACGGTGGCTATCCGTATGACAGCCGAGTCATCAAACCCAGCGTGCTCACCAAAGACACACCGAGCGGTATTTTCTTCATCGGCGAGAACGGCGGCATCTTCAAACCGCACAGCCAGCGCCCGTGGCTGGTGCCAGAGGCGAATTTCACCGGATACGCGTATCCGAAGACGCGAATCGCCAATCACTACACCGACTGGGTCGATGCCTGCATGAAAGGCGAAAAAGCCGCCACCGATCTGCCGAGCTACGGGTGTCCGGTGACGGAAGCCGTGCTTCTCGGCGTGCTGGCCGAGCGCAATCCCGGCGGCTGGATCGACTGGGATGCCGTGGCGGGGCAGGTGAGCAACAAGCCCGAACTCAACGCCCAGCTCACGCGGAAATATCGCGACGGCTGGAGCGTCGAGGGCCTGGGTTGATCCGTTTGGCGGACGAATGCGCAGCTACTCAAAGGCGACCGCAATTTCGGAAGAAGTTTGCCATCACCGGAGTTGCGCCTGACGAAGGGCGTCGTAGCATGCCCCGAAATAATGAGCGCCCACGAGCACACACCCGACTCGCGTCTGAAGCAGGCGGAAAAAATCGCCACCCATCCGGAGCAGTACAAAGTCTGTGAGGGATGCGGTTCCA
>CAMAZK010000367.1 GCA_945863205.1 Akkermansia muciniphila
GAAGTGCGCGAGGAGACGGTTGTCGGGATCGGCGGCGACGGGCGCGGCACTGGCACGTTGATAGGCGGCGCTGCTCAAAATGAGGCGGTGCATGTCCTTCACGCTGAAATCGCTCTCGACGAACTTTGCCGCGAGCCAGTCGAGCAACTCGGGATGCGTGGGCTTCTCCCCACGAGAGCCGAAATCATTCGAAGAAGACACGAGGCCCTTTCCGAAATGCCATTCCCAGAGGCGGTTCACCATGACACGGGCAGCAAGCGGTGACTTCGCGATCCAGTCGCCAAGTTCTTTGCGTCCGCTGCGAGCATCAGCGGTCACTTTTTCGCCGCCGAGGATGGACAGCCAGCGGCGCGGCACTTCGTCGCCGAGCTTCTCAGGATCACCCCGCAGATGAAGGCGGTCATTCTTTGGCTTCGCGTCCACGACGGCATAGGCGACGGGAATCACCGGCATCGGCTCGGGCTGCTCGGTTGGCTTCAAGCTCGCGCCGAGTTGTGCCAGCGCAGGGCCATATTCGGGTGCTGCGATGTGTTTGAGTTCAAAGGCCACGCCATCGCCGCCGCTCGGATGTGCATCTGCCACGCGTCCGCTCAGGGTGATTTCGCCATCCAGCGGGCTGATCCATGCGACGGCCACGGGCCGTTGCGGGCCGGGATGCAGAAAGAACGACTCCGCTGCGAGGGTAGTCCACACCATCACCTGCTGATCCGCCGAGTTCACCAGAACCGATGGCAGGTCGCCGATGCTCCACTTCTGGAGAGCGCTGTTGCCGTTGAGAGAATCGGCCTTGTCGGTGAGGAACGCAGGTGCGCTCGTTGTTTCGAGGAAACACCACGATGCGCCCTCGCGTGCGGGATGGGGATTACCCTTCATCAAGTCCGGGACCAGCTCCGCCACGCTCCACGAGCGTTTCGCGCCATCCTGCTCCGTGATGCGCCACTCGATGAGCGTGGTGTCCGCACCGTGACTCTCGTTGGGCGACACCGCGAGTTGCACCACCTCACCTTTGCGCACATGAATGCGATGCTCGAAGGGCACGCTGGCTCCTTCGGAGATTTTGGATTCGGCCAGCACCTTGCTGCTCGTGCCGCCCAGCTTTGCGATGGCCTCGCCCGCAGACTTGGCGGCGGTGAGCTGCTTTTTCTTCGCCGCCTCGAACTTCGCGTTTTTTTCCAGCCAGGGCTTCATCAGGGCGTCGGCCTCCGCCTTTGGAATGAGCGGCACCATGTCGCGCGGCTGGCCCTTCGGCTCACATCCGGGAAACGCGAAACGCGTGCTGCTGAAGATGCCGTAGAGCGCATAGTAGTCCTCGGCGGTGATCGGATCATACTTATGATCATGACACCGCGCGCAGCCGGTGGTCAGGCCGAGGAAGTTTCTCCCCAGCGTGTCGATCACATCCTCATGCGTGAGGTGCATGTCCTTGTCGATGTCATGGCCGAAGCGGCGTGCGATGGCGAGGTAGCCGGTGGCGATGATGCCCTCGCTTCGTTGTTTCGCGTCCGCCTTGTCGAACAGAATGTCACCCGCGAGCTGCTGCCGGACGAAGTCGTCGTAGCGCAAGTCGCGGTTGAAGGCGTCGAAGACCCAGTTGCGATAGCGCCAGGCATGCATCAGGGGGCGATCGGTGTTTTCGCCGGCGGTGTCGGCGTAGCGGACCACATCCAGCCAGCGGCGTCCCCATTGCACGCCGTATTGCGGCGAGGAGAGCAGCTTCTCGATGAGTGTCGCACTGGTCCCGGGGGAGGGATCTTTGGCAAACGCCTCCACTTCTTCCGCAGTCGGCGGCAGGCCGGTGAGACCGTAGCTAAGACGGCGGAGGAGCGTGTGCGGATCGGCGGGAGGGGCGGGAGCGAGCTTGGCCTCGGCCAGTCTGACGTCGATGAAGTCGTCGATGGAAAGTGGCTTGAGCTTTTGCCCACGAGATGCCTTTTCGGCTGAAGCCGAAGCTACTTTCGGGAGAGGCTGAAAGGCCCACCAACCCTTTGCTTCATCGGCATTCATGCCCGCGATTTTCTTCTCGGCGACACGGGGATCGGGTGCCCCCATCTTCACCCATTCGACCAAACTCGCGATGTCTGCCTCGGGAAGTTTGCCGCCTTTTTTCTTCGGCGGCATGGCGAGGTCTTCGTCGTGGTAGCGGATGGCCCTGATGAATAGCGATTCGTCCGGCTGGCCGGGAACGATCGCAGCCCCCGAGTCGCCGCCCTTCTCCCAGCCCTGACGGGTGTCGAGGAGGAGTCCGCCCTTGGAGTTCACCCCGGAATGACAATCGTAGCAATGCTCGACGAGGATCGGCCGGACTCTCGACTCGAAGAAGGCATGGTCTTCCGCTGCGGCGGAAACAACAGCACCGAGGAGCAGGCAAACGAGAGCCTTCATCACACCTCCTCCAGCATGAGTTTCGCATCGCCGAAGGTCTTCGGGCGCACGTCCATCTTGTTCATCATCGACATGAAGAGGCGGCAGAGCTGGCGCTCCGGTTTTCCGCTGTAGTCGAGCATTCGACCGCCCGAGAGACGCCCGCCGGCACCGCCGAGGACGATCACGGGAAGCTGGTCGTTGTCGTGTTTCGCTCCGGCCATCATGCTGGAGCAATGGAGGAGCATGGTGTTGTCGAGGAGGGTGCGCTCGCCTTCACGAATGCTGTCGAGCTTGCCGGCGAGGTAGGCGACCTGCTCCATGAAAAAGCGGTTCACGTGCAGCCAGTCCTCGCCGTCGCTGTGACTGAGGAGGTGGTGGATCATGTAATCGATCCCGTGTCCCGGCTGTTGCAGGCTGGGAAGGTTCGGGAAACGGAGGGCGCTGTGGTCGTTGTTCAACTTCAGCGTCGTGATCCGCGTGGTGTCCGTCTGGAAGCCGAGGACCACGAGATCCATCATCAGGCGCATGTGCTCGCCGATGTCCTGCGGGATGCCGTCGGCGGGGCGCTTGATGTTCGGCTTGTCCAGGGTGGGCCTCCAGCCCTGCAACTCGCCGCGCTTGCCGGCATTCTCGATGCGTTTCTCGACCTCACGGACGGAGTCGAGGTATTCGTCGAGCTTGCGCTGGTCGTCGCCGCTGAGCCCGCGGCGCAGGTCGGTGGCATCGGACATGACGGCATCGAGGACGCTGCGATCGGCGGGCGAAGTCTCGTCCTTGAAAAGCCGGTCGAAGGCCAGCGCCGGATACAGCTCCAGGGGCGTCGGCGTGGTCGGCGAGCTCCATGAGATGTGCGAGCTGTAGAGCATCGAGTAATTTTTGTGCACCGAAGGATTCGATTTCTCGCAGGCGAGAACGAGACTGGGCACCTTCGTGCTGCGTCCGTAGGTCTGGGCGAGAGCCTGATCGAAGCTGGTGCCCGAGCGGATTTCCCCGCCGCTGGCGATGGGTGCGCCCGAGAGCATGTTGCCGGTTTGCGAGCTGTGGATGTTGCCCTTGCGCGCCTCTTCGTGATAGAGGCCGCGGACGAAGAGCATTTTCTCGCGATACGCCGCGAGCGGCTCAAGGACGCGGCCGAGTTCCATCGCCTTGCCCTCGCCTTTGGCCCACCATTCCTTTGAGTGAAAGCCGTTGCCGGAAAAGGTGACGCATAGCCGCACGGGCGCCTCGCTGGCGGGACGGTTGCGCTTCGGCTCGTCGCCCCAGACATTGAAGGATTCAAGCCAGGGCAGGGCCATGGTGACGCCGGTGCCGCGCAGGAAGGTGCGGCGGGAGAAGCGGTGTGAGTGGGAGTTCATGGTGATTGAAGGGGTGTTTACCAAAGGCGCGAAGCTCCCAACGACGAGAGCGGTGTGTCTGGAGATAGGATGGTCATGCCGGATTCCATGGCTTGCGCCGCAAGCAGGCGATCAAACGGGTCGGGATGGACTCTTGGGAGTTCACCGCTCAGATAGATGGCATGCTGATTAAGGCGCAGAGACTGGACTTGGTGATAGCTGAGTTTTTCCGGAATCCACACGCGAGGGATGTCGGGCAATGGGAGTTTTCCGATCGAGTGCTTCATCGTGATTTCCCAAACGCTCACGTCGCTAAGGTAAAGCTCGCTACTTGGGTCATTAAGAGCCACGACGGCAGCCGTAGTCAGCATCGATGGCTGTTGAGAATGCCAAAGGAAAGTGCAGGTATCGAGCAGGTATCTCATAGTCCCCACTCCTTCAGTTCGTCTTCGGTTAGCGGTGCAAAGGCTGACAAAGGAAACTCAAATGGCTTCCCTTTGATATCACCCACTTTA
>CAMAZK010000368.1 GCA_945863205.1 Akkermansia muciniphila
CGACGATCCGGTTGTCGTAGGCGGTGTTTCAAAAACGATCGCCAAAGTCTGGCGGCGTGACTGCCGCGTCAGCACGGTAGCCATCTCGCTCCTGCGAGATGAGCAGACGGCTGCCGCCGACTCGCAGCGTCGGCGGAATTCGGTGACCCTTGAGTCGGCAAATCGAAGGCCATTTTCGAACCCGGTCTGCTTCAGCGCTGCGGTCGAAACCAACTCTTGGCTTGCGGATTCGTTGCGTGACCGGACCGTACCTGATGAACAAGAGCAACATCCCCCTCTGGCTCACTGGCGCCGTCATCCTCCTGATGGGCTGGATCGCTTTCGACATGCTGCGTCCGCCCGCGCGTGGTGGTGCGGGCGCTTCGGCCTCCATCGCCGCTGTGCGCACGGCCAAGGTGCCGGTGCTGGTCGAGTTCTACGCCGACTGGTGCGGACCGTGCAAGGTTGTCGGCCCCATGGTCGAGGAGCTTTCTCGTGAATTGCAGGGAAAGGCTCTCGTCATCCGCATCAACATTGATGAACAGCCAAAAGTCGCCCGCGAGCACGGCATCAGCGGCATTCCCACCTTCATCGCTTACCAGTCCGGTCGGGAAACCGCCCGGCAGGTGGGCGGCATCCCGAAGGAGAAGATGCGTGAACTGCTGGGACTATGACTGCGTGACGTAGTCGCGCATCGTGTTGAGCATGATCACCACGGAGCAGGCGCCGGCGTCCGGGAAGCCGAGGCAGGCTTCGCCGAGCGTTTTGGCTCGGCCAAACTGGGCGATCATGTCCTTGCTGGCTTCCTTGCCGGCCTCGGCGGCGGCCGCGACGGCTTGAATCGCTTCATTCAGTGGCAGGGCGAGGGATTCGCGGGCTTTCGTCGCCGCAGGGGCCACGGCGTCGATCATCGTTTTGTCGCCCGGCTTGGCACCGCCGCGTTTCATGACGCCTTCGAGTGCGGCTTCGAGCAAAAGCGCGAGGCCTTCGGGATCGAAGGCCGGACGGCCCGCGAGCGCCTTGCCACCGGCGCGATAGACCGTGCCGAAGATGGCGCCGGAGGCACCGCCCATGCTGGTCATCATCGCGGTGCCGGTGGTCACGAAGACCTGCTCGACGCTGGCGGGGTCGAGCTTTTCGAGCTGGGCTTTCACCGCTTCCATGCCGCGCTTCATGCCGAGTCCGTGATCGCCGTCACCGAGATCGCGGTCGGCCTGGGAGAGCATGGGTTCGGCGGCGATGATGGCATCGGCGACTTGCAGCATCATGAGCCGCACCTGGTTGGGGTTGAGTTCCATGGAGGGAGGGGAGGACTGGAGGGGTGGAGAGATGGAGGAATGGAATGATGGAAGGTGGGAGTGCTGGGGGTTTGGAACAACACTCCAGCACTCCATGACTCCATCACTCCTGGCTTGGACCTACTTCTTGCGCAGCTCCTTGCGCTTGAGGTCGTTGTAGAGTTCGAAGGCCTTGTTGGCATTCAGTCCGCCGTGCACCACGCCGTGCACCGCCTGCATCATGGAAACCGGAGCGTCGCTCTGGAAGATGTTGCGGCCCATGTCCACGCCGCTGGCGCCTTGCTTGATCGCGTTGGCACACATCTTCAGCGCGTCGAGCTCCGGCAGCTTCTTGCCACCGGCGATGACGATCGGCACCGGGCAGCAGCTCGTCACCGTGTCGAATTCCTTCTCGGTGTAGTAGCACTTCACCACGTTCGCGCCGAGCTCCGCCATGATGCGGGTGGCTAGGCGGAAATACTGCGGCGTGCGGGCCATCGCACGGCCCACGGCGGTCACGCCCATGACGGCGATGCCGTAGCGGCTGGCTGCATCGACGAGGTCGGTGAGGTTTTTGAGGCTCTGGCGCTCGTAAGCACTGCCGATGAAGACCTGCACGGCCAGCACGCTGGCGTTGAGGCGGATGGCTTCTTCGATGTTCAGCGCGGTGGACTCATTGGAGAGCGGTTCAAAGCCGGGGCGGGCAAACTTGGCCTTCTTGCCGTCGATTTCGCCTTCCCACTCTTCCATCGGGCTGATCATCGAGGTGCCGCCGGAGGCACGCAGGGCGATGGCTTTCGTCGTGGAAGCAGGAATGACCGAACGCTGGATGCCGCGGGTCAGCATGAGGCAGTCCGCATACGGAGCGAGCGGCAGGATCGTCTGATCGACACGCTCCAGGCCGGTGGTCGGGCCCTGGAAGTAGCCGTGGTCGAAGGCCAGCATCACGGTGCGGCCGTCCTGAGGGTTGAAGACCTTGCTGAGGCGGTTCTTGAGGCCCCAGTCATACTGGTGGCAGCCCTTCAGGAAGAAGCCGGGAGCCTCCTGGGGGACGTGGGTGAAGAATTCCTTTTCCTTCTTGTCTGCTGCGCTGGTTTGGATGTCGGCCATGGTCGGTGGGTGGGTTGGGGTTGTGTGCGTGGGTTTTGGAAAAAGGGTCGCCGCGCTGTTGAAGCCCGGCACCGCGATGCAGCCGCCATCGTGGCAAACATCGCGCTTGCCGTCCATGCACGGACCCGCCAGACTTGTGTCTGATTTTGCAATCGCCATGGAAACCAACCGCAGCATCCTCAGCCTCGTGCCGTCCGGTTCGGCGCACAGCGTCCTGGGCCAGCGCACCGTGGCGCTGCCCGGTGTGACGGTGGACATCCTCACCACGCGGAAGATCGAACTTCAGCAGTGGGAGCTGCGCCGCCTGAACGATCCCTACTGGCGGCTCTACTGGCCGACCAACGACGGCGGCGTGGTGGAGATCGACGGCGTGACCACCGCCTTGAAGACGGGCCAGGTGTATCTGATTCCGCCACACACGACGTTCAGCACCACCACCACGCGCCCTTTCACCAAGTGGTATGCGCATTTCAATCTGGGGCCTGCGGCGGACCGCGCCGCGCCGGGCATTTACGCGCTGCCGGTCACGGCGCACATGCGCACCCTGCTGAAGGGGCTGGTCAAAATGGCCGCGAAACCGTCTGAAGTCCGCTTCCCCTGGTTCTCGATCCAGCTCGTCGTGGAGGCCGTGCAGGGCCTGCCGGAGGGGATTTGGGAGAAGCAGCGGCTCGATGCGCGGGTGCAGCGGGCCATGGAGTTCATGCATCAGCATCTCGGGCTCAAACTCACCGCGGAGCAGGTCTCACGGCATGCCGGGCTCAGCGTGCGGAATTTGAACCACCTGTTTCAGCAGGAGCTGCGGCAGCCGCCCATGCGCGTGCTGCTCGACTATCGCCTCGACGAGGCCTGCCGCCTCCTGCGCCACACGGAGGACAGCATCGAGGACATCGCTGAAAGCTGCGGACTGGTGAACCGCCACTACTTCAGCCGCATGATGCGCCAGTATCGAAACGCCTCCCCCGCCGCGTATCGCAGCGAGCAGGCCTGAGTTCCCAGGGGCGGGGCAGGGGATCTCAAGCCGGGGAGCGACCGGATCGCTTCGCGGCTGCGCAGCCTGCCGTCCGCCCTTCCCCTGACGCCAAGATGGCGTCACTCCTTATCGTAGCCGCGCCTGCAAAGGCGTGGCCTCCCGATCTCCGCGGACTGGTGCCTGTCATGCTTCCATCGGTAGCCGCGCCTGCAAAGGCGTGGCCTCCCGATCCGCTCAGCCAAAAAGGACGAAAAAGGAACAAAATTCCGATCCCTTTTTGACCTCTTTCACTTCGTTGATTCGTGGTCACTCACCCTGCGGGCGCCGCTTCGCTTCGTCTTTCTCGCGCCGCTCGGCTCGGCCAACCCAGGTAGCTGCGCCTGCAAAGGCGTGGCCTCCCGATCCGCTCAGCCGCAAAAAGGACGAAAAAGGAACAAAATTCCGACCCTTTTTGACCTCTTTCGTTTCTTGCGGCCAACCCTCGCAGCCGCAAAGCCGCCGGCCCGTAGAGAGCCCCCGAGGACCACGTCACACCACTGGACCACAGTGCCACGATTGGACCCTCCGGTGAAAGTTTGGCCGCACCGCCAGGCGGCGGAGCAGGCGCTTAAAAAAGCCGTCATTGCTGCCCCGGCTTCGGAGGCGATTCGTCAGTCGGGAGGGGCCCCCGCCCGCTTCCCTGACCCCGTCTGCCGTTTCGCAGATGCCGTCTGCCGTTTCGCAGAAGCTGTCTGCCGTTTCGCAGACGCCGTCTGCCGTTTCGCAGACGCCGTCTG
>CAMAZK010000369.1 GCA_945863205.1 Akkermansia muciniphila
ACTGGGCAGCAGCGCATCGGTGGCGTCCAGGTTAAAACGGACGCTGACGACGCTGTGCTTGTTCGCTCCGGGCTCGTACTTCACATAGGTCGTGGCGACGATGGTGCCGTCGGGCAGGAGTTCCATGCCGGGGTAGCCGCAGTCACCGCCTGCGTTGCTGTGGAGCAGTTTGACGCGGTATTGGCCGGGTTTGCCGTTCTTGATGTCATCATAGGTTCCGACCCAAGCGACGAAGTGGCCTTTGGTGGGACTGTTGAGCGCCTGATCGCGGAAGGCGACGACCATGCGACCGTCCTGGGTGAAGACTCCTGCATGGCGGTCGCCGGTGAGGCCCCAGGAGGTGTTGGCGGGAGTGCTCCAGGTTTTGCCTTCGTCCCGGCTGAACATGACGAGGCTGCGTTCCTTGTGCGTGTTTTCGCGCATGAGGCAGCAAAGCTCGCTGCCGTCTGGGGAACGGAAAACAAAGGGCTCGCAGGGATTTTTGCCGGTGACGCTGGCGACGACATGCGGTTCGCTCCAGGTGAAGCCGCCGTCGGCGGAGATCGTTTGCAGCACTTCGAGCGGTGCTTTGTCCGCACCGCCGGGGCCTTTGTGGTAGAGACCGAGGTAGCTGCCATCCTTGAGCCGCACGACGCTGCTGAATGTCATGACGCAGGGGAAACCGAGCGGTGGCATTTCCTTCCATGTCTTGCCCGCGTCCTCGCTCATGATGCTCGGCATGCCGGGGCCCTTGCGCGTGTCCTTGGCGGCGGAGAAGACCCACAAGCGCTCCTTGCCCGCCGGATCAGTCATGCGGTAGATGCTGGGGCAGTTTTGATGGGTTTTGAAGCCGGGCGGCATGAGTTCATCCATGCGAGTCCAGGTGATGCCGCCGTCGTCACTGCGCGCCATGGGTCCGGCGGCGCCGCCGTGATTGATGCACCACACGCAGAAGATCGTTTTGCCGTCCGGCATCGAGACGGTGGTCGGGTGACCTTGATAAGTCTGCTCCGTGCCTGCGGCGACGATCGTGTGGCGGTCCTTTTGATCGGAGATGTCCACGACGGGCAGATCGGGTGTGTCTTCGGCCTGAGAAAATGAAACGGCGGCGAGCAGGTAAGCGGTGAGGAGTGAACGCATGGAGAAAAACAAACGAAGTTGAGGGTAAAAACTCGCTGACGATGCACGAGCGGCGCAGGTCATTCCAGACCGGCTTCCCGCAGCTCTTTCAGCACGCGACCGCTCAGCGGTGCATTGGGATGCAGGCCCATGACGCGCTTGGCTTCCTTTCCTGGTTCAGGAGCGCGGAAAATGGCGGACCAGTTGATGCTGAATTCGGGGAAGGTCTTTTTCATTTCCTCCACGCGATCCCAGTTTGCCATCACGCGCGACTTGGCGTCGGCATCTTTGCCCTTGCTGGCCTCGAGCTTCTGCATCCACGCGCGGGTATCGACGACGAGTTTGGTGTAATCGAGGCCACATTGTGTGAAGTGCAGGCGACGGCGGTACTTTTCATCAGCACCGGTGATCTTGGCTGCGGCGGCATCGAGGTGTGACTGCGCTTTGGCGAAGAGTTCGGGCATGTACTTCTTCGGCAGGTCGTAGGCGCGCTGGCGGCTGGGTTCTTCGGCGACGAATTCCATGCGTGTCTGTTCCAGCAGTTTCCAATAGGCTTTCACATCGGCGGCGGCGGGGCCGAAGCCGCGTTGATAGTAGTCGTCCATCAGTGCGGCGACATCGGCCTGAGGATTCCAGGCCAGATGCGCGAGCGCGTAGTAGTGCGGTCCTTGGGTGGCCCAGTGAAACCAGAAAAGATCGAAGTAGAGGCCGATGCAGTGATGCTCCGCCGCGAAGCGGAAATCCTCGCCCGCCTGAGTCATCGCCACATCAGGCATGCCCCAGCTCAGCCCGGCCGGACTGCCGAGATTGGGGCGCCACATGAGGTGATTCGCGACCTTTGCCCAGCCCGCGTGTTGCTGCATCGGGAGCTCTCGCTCTTTAGGCGAGCGCATGTGGAAGTTCGCGACGCTGGAGATGATGACGTTGTCCGCGGGCGCGACGCCGATGGGCGGATTGCGGGCGAGGCCGTAGGCGTTGAGCAGGACGAAGAGCTCGCGATCTGGATACTTCTCGTTCAAAAGGCTGGCGAGCTTGTTCGCAAAGCGGACGTCGCGGTCGCTTTGCGATACGCCTTCGTATTTCACACCGCCAGGGAAGGACCAGGTGACCTTCTCGCCGTCGGGATGATCCCAAGCGAGGCAATTCGCGCAGGTGCAGTGACCGGAGGTGTAGCCGTCGTTGGGCGAGACGTTGAAGATCTTCTTGGTCGGGTCTTCCTTCAGCTCTTCTTCGACTTCGCTGAGCCACTGCTTCCAGACGGTGGGATTTGAAGCACAGAGCTTGGTATTGCGAGTGTTGAACGCTACCGGGGGGCGGCTGCCGTCGGGTGCGGCTGCGAAGAACTCTGGACGGGTCTTGTAGTAGCGATCAAACCAGTCGCCAAAACCGTGGCCGCCGCTCGTCTCCATCGAGTCGAGCTGCACGCGCTGCCAACGCGCCCACAATTCATCCACGCCTTCCTTGGTGTCGCCCAGCGACAGCTTCTGCAGCATGCCGCCGCGTGCGCGTATCGTCGGATGATAGCGAATTTCGCATGGTGCGACGCTGATGCTCTTGCGTGCGATCACATCCTCCTCGTTTGGCCAAAGCCAGCGCACGCCGAGCTGATCCTGAATGAAACTGTAAACCGCGTTGGCCGTGCCATACTCCTGCTGCATGTTCGTCTTCATCGCGAGGCGGCCTTTGGCTTCCATGTGATCGGGATCCCAGCGATCGCGTCCGGCGATGACGAGATGGTTTTCATCCGCGAGGATCAGCGTCTCCTCAGGATGGTGAAAATCGAGGTCCGCCTTTGGGAATAGGGCATTGATCGCTGGCGACACACCGATCCAGATCGCGTGCTCAGGCATGGTCTGCGGCGCAGCCTTCATCACCTCAGGCCGCTGGCCGCTGATCTTTTCGATGTAATCTGCCAGCGTCACCGCTGCATCGTGGGTCCGCGGCGGGGCACCTGCATCGACGATGATCGGAAGCGGCGGCGTGTTCGCCGTGACCAGCGCCAGGTCGGCGGCGTGGGTGAATGAAGGGATCGCCAGGAAGGCGAGCAGAGATGAGAGGACGGAGAGGCGCATGGGAAAAATGGAAACGTCGCTTCGCTGACGTTTCTGCAACGAAGAGGCCGCTGGTCGCGCCATCGAGGGGCTTCCGTCGGGGCCAGCGCTACAGCATGCCGTGCTCCCGAAAGCTGAAGTAGGGCAGGGGGCGTGATTCGGCGGGGGAGCCGATGATGATGTGGTCTTGAAGGACGACGCCGGTGGTCTCGGAGGCCTCGCGCAGGCGGCGGGTGATGCGGCGGTCGGCGTCGCTGGGTGTGGGATCGCCGGAGGGGTGATTGTGGATGAGGACGAAGGCGTGCGCGTTGTGGATGAGCGCTTTTCTGAGCAGGTCGCGCGGAGCTGCGGTGCATTCGTTCAAACTGCCGCGGAAGACCTCCTCGGTGCGGGTGACGGCGAGCCTGGTGTTGAGCAGGATGACGCGGACGGATTCGTGACCGAGGGCCTGCATTTCGGCGCCGATGAAGTGATAAATGCTCTGGGGAGTGTTGAGCAGGACTTCGGCGCTGGAGGACTCCTGCGCGGCTCGGCGGCCGAGCTCGAAGGCGGCGGCCAGTTTGGCCGTTTTGGCCGGGCCGAGGGCTTTGATTTCGTTCAATGCGGCCGGTTCGAGGCGCGAGAGCTGACGCAGTGATTTGTGTTCCCTGAGGATGCGCTGGCCGATCTCGAGGGCGTTTTCGCCCCGGGTTCCGGTGTTGATGAAGAGGGCCAGGAGTTCTGCATCGGAAAGCGCCTGAGGTCCCAGGCGCAGCAGCCGCTCACGAGGGCGGTCGTTTTCAGGGATGTCGTGAATGCGGTGGGACATGCGCGGAAGAACACCGGCAGTCTGGCAGAACTCAAGGGATCCGACAAGTGGGACCTGACGCCCGGCGTCAAGGGAGGGCCCTGCACTGGTCGAGCAGGCTGTGGAGATAGCCGACGATGTCTTCCATGACCTGCTTGTGGGTGGTG
>CAMAZK010000370.1 GCA_945863205.1 Akkermansia muciniphila
CCAGCGCCTGCAGCGCGGACACGAGCGTGAAGCCGCCGAGGCTCGGCTCCATCCTCTTCAACATGAGGGAGTAAAGCAGGCCGCCAATGCCCATCCCGGCCAGCACGACACAGAGAACGAGGCCAAAGCCATACACGGAACCGCCCAGCAGCGGCGTGGACGTTCGGTACCAGACGAGTTCCGCCAGGAAGAAGGTGAAACCACTCATGAAGGCGGCGGCGAGCACGAAGGACTGCGGCGCTTTGGCCGCGATGGCGGGCTCCTCCACGGCGGCCTCTTCCGTCGGCTGGCGCGGCTCTTTTTCCTGGAACATGGAGATCGCACCGGCAGCCAGGGCGATGCCGAGATTCACCAGCACGGCGATGGTCAGCGCACCGTTGTTCCCAAAGCCCGGCAGCAGCCAAAAGGTGCTCAGCAGCGCTCCGGTGACGGCTCCGGCGATGTTGATGCCGTAGAAAAACGCGGTGTCAGAGCGCCGCGGATCGTCATCGCGCTGGGCGAATTTCATCGCCGCAGGCAGTGTGCCACCCATCAGGAAACAGGGCAAACCGAGCACCAGAGCGGTCATAAGAATCTGCAGACAGGTCGCCGCACCCAGTCCCATGCCCGCCGTGCCGCCGGTCGTCAGATAAAGCGATCGCGCCAAGCCAAGCATCGCGGGCGATGCCGAGGCGGCGATGGCAATGCCGACCTCCAGGCGGGCGTAAAACCGGAAGGGCCGCCCGACACGCTCCACCCAGGCGCCGAATAGCTTCCCACCGAAACCGAGCCCACCCATGAAGACTGCCATGACCGCCGCCGCAGCCGGTGCCGCACCGCCAAAGACAAGGCGGAACTCCCGCAGCCAGACCGTCTGGTAAATCAGGGAGCAGAACCCGGAGAAAAACAGGATCAGAGCCAACGCAAAAGCGGTCAGTTGGGTGCGGGAGTGGGCGGATGATGCGGGGTTGCTTGTCATAAGGATTCGCTGAATAACAATAATTATATATAATTACCATATTATGACAAGGATTTAATCCGCCCTGATCGAAAACACGTTTCCAATCGCCCTCGCCAGCGTTTCACTTCCCATACCGTCACTCATCTCATGAAACGTCTCCTTCTCCTCCTGGCCGCCGTCACTCTGCTCATCCCCGCCTGCACCCCCGCCCAACGGCAGCAAGCCATCACCGGTCGCACGGCGCAGGTGTCCTACGACGACCTCGGGCCTGCGGGCCTAGTCCAGCCCATCCTCGGTCCGAGAGGGGCGAATCCCCTGATCGTCATCACGTCCGGGGGCTCGGATTTTTCGTCAAATCCGCGTCGCCTCAACGCCCGGCAAGCCATCACTCTCCTCCGCTCCAACGCCAGGCAGCTTCCTCCCACGTCGCAAAATGCCGCCCTCCTCCAACGCATGAGCCGAGCCTACGACCGCGTCTTCAGCCTCTACAATGCCCGACGCGCAGCCGTGCTTTCCGTACCACCCTTTTACGGTCGCGGATCAACGGCGCAAATGCGTATGATGATGGTGCCGCCCATGCCCACCTCGCTTTACTGAAGCAAAGACTCAGTTCAGCGCCTCACGGGCCGACTCGAAGAGGTAGTGCCCCCAGCCGTGCTGTGCGTCCCCGTTCCAGTCCGGGTCATAGTGCTGGCCTTTGAAAATGAAGCGCTCGGGATGTGGCATCAGGCCGAAGACGCGCCCGCTGTCGTCCTGCATCCCCGCGATTGCGCTGCTGGAGCCGTTGACATCGCTCGTATAGAGCAGCGCCGCATGGCCGGACTTCACATAACCAGCCGCATCGTCCCCTTCCGCCACCAGCCGCCCCTCCGCGTGGGCGACGGGCAGTTCGAAGGTCTGCGGAAGCTTGGAGAGGTAGGGGCTGGCCTTGGCGGCGGTCTTCTTCAGACCCACCCACTTGCAGATGAAACGACCGCTCGTGTTATGAATCAGGCTGCCCTTTGGCAGCAGGTCGAGCTGGGTCAGGATCTGAAAGCCGTTGCAGATACCCAGCGCGTAGCCGCCCTTTTCGACGAAGGACTTCAGGCGGTCGCCGAGCTTCGACTTCGTGATCAGTTGGGCGATGCGGCCGGACATCACGTAGTCGCCGTAGCTGAAGCCGCCGGAAAAGACGATCATCTGCGCCTTGTCGAGCGCTGCGGGCTCCAGCAGCGCCACCGGCAGCACCTCCGTGGAAAAACCCGCCGCCTCCAGGGCGCGGGCGGTTTCGGCATCGCAATTCGTTCCGGGGAATTTCAAAAGGAGGGCGTGAGGCATGGGATCGTGCCCCGCATCTAGGCGAAGCCGCCGCCGAGTGCAACCGGACATCCGTTTTCGCCTCGCCCTGTCCGCCCTCTGACCTCCGTCACCAAGCCTCGTTCGCCCCCCCTTGGATCCTTCAGCAGTTCCCCTGGCTAGCTTTGGCACGCCGCCGAAGTCTCCGCGTCACCGAAGCCACCTCTTCGCTGGCGCAAACGCCGAAGCGCCTCGGCGTGGTCTCACCTTGCAACGCTCGACGAACAGCAGGCTGGCCTGCCGAAAGCCGCAGCAGGCTTCCGCAGTCCATGCCATGCCGTTCCAGGGACGGGCAGCCTTGGCGATTTCTCCTCATCTTCAAGCTTCTGCCGGAAGGATGAGGACAAGGAACAGGAACGGCACACTCACAAAACCTGAGGACAGGCGAGGTCGCCGCCGCACAAGCTAAAGAGGGTGAGAAATGCGGGCTAGTTCAACCCCGCAGAGAGCGTTGTTTCCCCATGCATCCCGTCGAGCAGCAGATCCTCCTCAAACGCCGCGAATTCCTCACCACCAGCGCCAACGGCATCGGCGCCCTGGCCCTGGGCGCCCTGCTGACGGAAGAAGGGCTCATTTCCCGTGCCACGGCCATGGACGCCGACACAGCCGCGGATCCGCTGGCACCGAAGTCCGCGCATTTTCCGGCCAAGGCGAAGAACTGCATCTTCATCTTTTTCGAAGGCGGTCCCAGCCAGATGGACCTCTTCGACCCGAAGCCCAAGCTCAAGGAACTCGACGGCCAGCCGCTGCCGGAGAGCATGACGAAGAACGTGCGCTTTGCCTTCATTCGCAAAGAGACCGCCAAGCTGATGGGCAGCCCGCGCACGTTCGCGAAGCACGGCCAGAGCGGCATGGAATTCAGCGATCTGCTGCCGCACATGGCCAAGCAGGCCGACGACTGGCTCATGATCCGCAGCCTGCACACGGACCAGTTCAATCATCACCCGGGCCAGCTGGTGCTGCACTGCGGACGCGCCCAATTTGGACTGCCGACGATCGGCTCCTGGCTGAACTACGGCCTCGGCAGCATGTCACGGAATCTGCCGGGCTACGTCGTTCTCAGCTCCGGTCGCGGCACCAGCGGCGGCGCATCGCTCTGGCAGAGCGGCTTCCTGCCGAGCACCTATGCCGGGGTGCTCTTCCGCAATCAGGGCGAGCCCGTGCTGAACTTGAAAAACCCGGCTGGCATCCCCATGAGCCTGCAGCGCAAGGGCCTCGACACGCTCATGGAGCTGAATCAAAGCCGCTACGAGCATCTGCGCGATCCGGAGATCGCCAGCAGGATCTCCGCCTACGAACTGGCCTTCCGCATGCAGTCCTCCGCACCGGAACTGATCGACCTGAAGGACGAGAGCCCGCAGACGCTTGAAATGTACGGAGTGGATCGCAAGGATCCCCCCACCAAGGCCACGCGTGGCGGCGGACCGGGCCAGTATCAGTCCTTTGCCAAGAACTGCCTGCTGGCGCGTCGCCTCGTGGAGCGTGGCGTGCGCTTTGTCAGCCTGATGCACGCCAGCTGGGACCACCACAGCAATCTCAACGACGAACTCAGCCACAACGCCGGCATGGCCGACCAGCCCATCGCCGCGCTCATCAGGGACCTGAAACAGCGCGGCATGCTGGAGGACACGATGGTCGTCTGGGGCAGCGAATTCGGGCGCACGCCGCTGGGAGAGAATCGCGGCGGAAATCCAAACGCGACAGGGCGCGACCATCATCCCTTCGCCTTCACAATGCTGGCGGCAGGCGGCGGCATCAAAGGCGGCCAAACTTACGGCGAGACCGATGAAATCGGCTGGAGCATCGTCCGCGATCC
>CAMAZK010000371.1 GCA_945863205.1 Akkermansia muciniphila
CGAAAGGGCGGTCAGAGTCCGCCGGCGGCATCGCGGTGTCGTTTCACCTCCCGGCTGGCGTGCTCGAGACGGAGCTTCTCCTCGGGTGACAGGCTGTGGATGCCGTGTTTGTGGATCTTGTCGAGAATGGGGTTCACCTCGTCCATGAGAGACTGGATGGGATCTGCCGATGGAGCGGGACTGGCTTCGTCTTCAGGTCCGGCTTCGAGATCGAGCACCGGTCGGAGGCGTTTTTTTGCCATCACCGGGCTGCGCGGATTTTCGAGGCCGGGAGGCTGCCACTGGCGTGCGAAGCGCATCGGCCGGCCGCCGTACCCGAGATTCCGGGCGTAGAGCCAGCCCGCCAGCGCTCCGCCAAGGTGGGCAAAGTAGGCGATCTGCAAGCCTTCGGGCAGAAAGTCGAAAATCGCGCCCGACAGGCCGAGGACGAGCTGAATGATGCACAGGCCCTTCACCAGCGTCCACATGCGCAGGTGCACGGGGATGATGAAGTAGATGAACGCGGTGACCTTCTGCTCTGGAATCACCGTGGCGAGGGCCGTGAGCAGGCCGAAGACCGATGCGGAGGCGCCGATCAGCGGCGTGATGGTGTCACCGTGCACGAAGCCGTTCACCGCCATCTCGGCGGCGGCCCCGATGATGCCCGCTCCGGCGTAGATGAGCACGAAGTGCAGATTTCCAAAGAACTGCTGCACGCCGCGTCCCGCGAACCAGAGCATCAGCATGTTCAGGAGAAAGTGCCCAGCTCCGTGGTGGACGAACATGTAGGTGAAGATCGTCCAGACATGCCCCCGCGCCAGTTCGTGGGCGCTGACACCGCCGAGCGGTATCAAAAGCTCCCCGGTCAGCGGATGGCGCAGCCAGCCGATCTCAAAGATAAACTGGCAGAGGAAAACAAGCGTGTTCAGCCCCACGACGACGCCAAACGCCGAGAGACCGCGTGGTGCGTGGTCATTCGGGTCATCGCGCATGTAGTCGCGGTCATAGAGGGACATGGTGCAAATGTGCGCCTTCGACTGCCGTGCGCGAGGTTTTTTTCGCCCGGGCGGTGACAAGGCGGGGGCTGTCGTGTACGCTCGGCGCAGTCTCGCTTATGAAGGAAGCCCCCCTTGAAACACTGCTCGCCGAAGTCTCCAAAGGCGGCGCGAAGAATGCCGCAGCCCTGCTGAAGACCGCCTCCGGAGAGAATGCGGCGGAGGTGCTGCAGCAGCTGAACCCCATGTTCGCCCAGCAGGTGCTCGAAGAGATGGATGAGGTGCCGCGCACCGCCGCCATGAATTTCGTGCCGCTGGCCAAGGTCAGGCAATGGCAGGCTAACCGCGAGTTTCCGGAGGACAGCGTCGGTTGGCTCATGGAGCCGCCGGTGGCCGTTTTCTCTCCGGAACTTACCGTTCACGATGCCATCGAGGAACTGCGCCTGCTGGCCAAGCAGGCCTTCATCACCTACGCCTACGTGACCGATGGCGAAGGACGGCTGCTCGGCCTGCTCGTGATGCGTGACCTGATGCTCGCCAGGCCGGAGACGAAACTCCGTGATGTGATGGTGCCGGAGCCCTTCACGCTGGATCCCAGTCTGGAACTGACGGACGCGATGAAGCTCGTCGTGAACAAGCACTACCCGGTCTATCCCGTCTGTGATGCAGCGGGGAAGCTGCTCGGACTGGTGCGCGGGCAGAATCTGTTTGAGGCTCGCGCCATTGAGATCAGCGCCCAGGTGGGATCCATGGTCGGTGTGGAAAAGGAGGAACGTTTTTCCACTCCGCTGCTGCGCAGCCTGCGCTTCCGCCATCCCTGGCTGCAGATCAATCTGGCCACCTGCTTCGTCGCCGCGGCGGTCGTCGGCGTGTTTCAGGAAACACTCGACCGCCTGGTGCTGCTCGCCGTCTTTTTGCCGGTGCTTTCCGGTCAGTCGGGAAACACGGGCTGCCAGGCGCTGGCGGTGGCGCTGCGCGGCATGACACTGGGGGATTTGAAGGCCGGAGAGGAGCGGCAGCTCGTCATCAAGGAGGGCCTGCTTGGATTGTTCAACGGCATGCTGGTGGGCGTTTCGGCCGCGATCGGCATGTGGATCTATGCGTGGATGAAGGGCAATCCGAACGCGCTGACCCTGGCGGCGGTGGTGTGGCTGGCGATGGTGGTCAGCTGCGTCGTCAGCGGCCTGTGCGGTGCTTTGATCCCGCTGCTGCTGCGGAGGATCGGCGCCGATCCGGCCACGGCTTCGAGCATCTTCCTCACCACAGGGACAGATGTCGTCAGCATGGGCACCTTCCTCGGTCTCGCGACTTGGATGCTCCCATGAGCGGTGTCGTCCTGAGCCGGGAGCAGTGGCTGGAGCGTGCCGCCGCCCATCACGAGCGCGTCGCAGCGCATGCGGACGCCTTCGTGGAGCGTCGCAGTCGCGAGGCTAAGCACCCGGTGCATGATTTTCTTTTCACCTACTACAGCTTCCCGCCCGCGAAGCTCAAACAGTGGGTGCCACCCTTCGGCGTGAGCATCGAATGCACGGATGCGGATCTCGAAGCCCGCCCCTGGCTGCAAAGCGAGCGCTTCATCCGGCAGGAAGGCCTGCTGCGGCTGAACGAACACCGCTTCACGAGCCGGGAGCGCGAATTCGCCGCCTGGGTCGCGATGCTGTGCGAGCGCATCCTCGGCAGGGCGGGAAGGTTCGCCTGCTTCGGCCTGCACGAGTGGGCCATGGTCTATCGCCAGCCGGCGGAGCAGGTGCGGCATCAGGGCTTCGAGCTGCGCCTCTCGCCGGAGGAACTCGCCGCCTTCGTCGAGTCGCAGCCCGTGTGCTGCTCGCACTACGACGCCTTCCGCTTCTTCACGCCTGCTGCGCGTCCTCTGAACGCCCTGCAGCCCACGCTGGAGACGCGGCCAGATCTCGAGCAGCCCGCCTGCCTGCATGCAAACATGGACCTCTACAAGTGGTCCTCCAAGCTCTGGCCGTGGACCGGCTCCCAGCTCATCGGCGAGTGCTTCGAACTCGCGCTGGCCGGGCGTGATCTCGACATGCGCGCCAGCCCTTACGATCTACGGGATCTAGGCTATGAGCCGGTCCGCATCGAGACTGCGGAAGGACGGGCACGGTATGAAAAAGAGCAGCGCGATCTCGCGGCGCGTGCCTCCGTCGTTCGCAGCAAACTTCGGCTCTGCTGCGAGTCACTGGCGCTCATCGATCATCCGCCGTCCGAGCTCCTCGCATAGGCTGGCGAAGGCGATCTTCAGCGGGCGTCTACTCAGCGTGGAGGAGGTGGTGGGAAACCGGGAGGTGGCGGGCCGCCGGGACGACCGGGCGGACGACCACCAGGACCGCCGCGCCGCCCGCCCGGGCCGCCGGGAGGGCCGAAACCGCCACCGGGAGGCCCCCGGCGTTCGAAGCTGGCGTCCGGCGTGCCGGCGAACTGACGCGGGATGAAGGGATACTGCTCCGTGAGCACGTAGTGGTAGGTGCCTTCAGGAAACTCGGGTGTCACGCCGAAGCGGCCGTTGCTGTCATCGAGATCTCCTGTGCCGGCGAGGTATTCGTAGTCCTGGACAAAGGAGCCGTCATACTTGCCGCCGGGCGAGTTCTTCGGACGGGAGCCTTGCTTGACGGCGTAGCTTGAGGTCAGCTTCTTGAGCGTGCTGGTGGCATCCCGGGCGTCGCTGTAGCCCCAGGGGCCGTAGATGGGGAAGCCGTCGGCGGCCCAGCCGACGAGCGTGACGGCGGGCTGATCTCCGGCGACCTCTTTGATGAGGCCGTGCGGGATGCCGTGGTAGTGGTAGGCGCCCGTGGGCTGGACATGTGCATTGCTCTCGTCGAGGCCGAGGTCGATGGCCCCGCCGGAGGGTTCATACTGCCAGCCGCTGTTTGGATCGTTCTTCCACCACTCGGCGGCGAAGGGGTCAAAGACGACGCCGTTCACGCCGATGCCGAAGGGCTGCATGCGGTAAGGCGTGGGCTGCGCGGCGACTGCGGGCTTGAGCGGCACTTTGTAATCGTAGCGCTGGGCGGAGATGGTGTTGGGGTTGTTGCGATTGGGGAAGCGCCCGGGTTCATGGTCGGGGATGCCGTTGGCCTG
>CAMAZK010000372.1 GCA_945863205.1 Akkermansia muciniphila
GATCGCACCGTCTTCATCACCGGTGGCGCAGACGGAATTGGAAGCGCCCTCGTGGAGCAGTTCGCCCGCCAGGGTAGCCGCGTGGCCTTTGTGGACAAAAACGTCGCGTATGCTCAGGCCACGATTCAGCGCTGCATCGACGCTGGCGCGGCTCATGCGCCCTTGTTTTATGAAGTCGATCTACTCGACATCGAGGCGCTGAAATCTGCCTGCGACGCCGCGATTCGCGATCTCGGCAGCGTCACCGTTTTGGTCAACAACGCCGCCAACGATGACCGCCACGACTGGCAGGACATGACACCCGAGTATTTCGACAACCGCATCAACACCAACCTGCGGCACTACTTCTTCGCCATCCAGGCGCTGGCACCGCAGATGATCACCGCTGCGCATGGCTCGGTCATCAACATCGGCTCCAGCAGCTACATGATGCAGGAGGACTTCTTCCCCGGCTACGCCATCGCCAAATCGGCCGTGGAAGGCATCACACGCACCATGGCGCGCACCTTTGGTCCGCATGGTGTGCGCGTGAATACCGTGCTCCCCGGCTGGGTGCCCACGGAGCGCCAGCTCACCAAATGGTGGTCGCGCGAAGGCGAGGAAGGCACCATGCGTGATCAGGCCATCAAACGCCGCATCATGCCGGATGAGTTTGCTCAAATGGTCCTCTTTCTTGCAGCTGATGATGGCGCTGCTTGCACCGCACAACAGTTCATGGTGGATGGTGGTCGATTCTAAAGTTCATGAAACAAGCAGTATTCTTCCTTCTCTTTCCATTGGCAGTTCATGCCGCCGATCCGGCGATTCCGGAGAAACACCGTGCTCTCTTCAAAGAGCATTGCGTGAGCTGTCACGGGCCGGAGAAGCAGAAAGGGAAGTTTCGGGTCGATGATCTGCCGCTTTCGATCACGAATGTCGAAATCGCGGAGAAGTGGCAGAAGGTGCTGAATGCGATGAATTCGGGCGACATGCCGCCGGAGGATGAAAAACAGCCTCCCAGTGCTGCGAAGGCCGATTTCCTCGATGATCTAGCGAATGTGATGGTCGCGGCGCGGCGCAGTCTTGGTGATCAAAAGGGTGTGATCACGATGCGGCGGCTGAATCGTCGCGAATACAAAAACACGCTGCGGGAACTGCTCGGCGTGGAGATCAATGTGGCGGAGCTGCCGCCGGATGGTGGCTCGGGGGCCTTTGATACCGTGGGTTCGAACCTCTTCATGTCGGCGAACCAGATCGAGCAGTATCAGGCGCTGGGTCGTGAGGCGTTGGAGGAGGCTTTTGCCTGGCAGACCGCCGCGAGCGTGACGAAGAAGCTGCATTACGAAGGCGAAACGACGACGCCGAAGGTGAAGGACTTTGTGAAGTATCAAATCGATGCCCGCGAGCGTGCGCAGAAGTGGGTGAAGGCCGTCGATGACGCCGCCGCGAAGCCGGAGAACAAGGAAATCGTCGCGAAGATCCAAGAGGAGGTGAAGAACAATGTGTCGCGCTTCCGCCGCGAGTGGGCCCGCATTCCCGGTGCACCGAACCCGCGCACGTTTGGCTTTGATAAGAAAGGCGAGAACGATGCCGACCTCGCGAACGATTCGCTCGGCGCGGGCTGGCTGAAGTATCACGAGTATTATATCGGCATGCCCGACGTGGATCGCGGAGCTTACCTTGGCGTGCAGACGCGGCATCCGGCGGAGCTGAACGTGAACTACATCGAGCTGCTCGTGCCTTTTGACTGGCCGGTGGGCGACTACATTGTTCGCGTGCGAACGGCGGCGGTAAAGGACGCACCAGCGGAGCGTCGCTTCCTCGATTTCGGCATTCATGCCCGCACGGGCAAGGTGCTGAACACCTACGAGATCACCGGCACGATGGAAAACCCGCAAACCATCGAGATCCCGCTCACGCTGACGCGGGCGAACATGACGCGCGAGAATCGCTCGCTGTTCTTCCGTGAGAAAGGCAGTTGGGACACCAACGAAGAAGGTGGACGCAAACGTGCCGAGGCCGTGAAGCGCAACGGCATCGGCCCCGAGCTGGCGCTGTGGGTGGACTGGATCGAGGTCGAACGCGTGCCGAATGCCGCGAAGCCCGTGCCGCCCGGCTTTGCCGCGCTGAAACTGCCGCTAGATGACAAATCGCCCGCGCCAGCCGCTGCCGATCTGCGTGCGGCCTTCGAGCGCTTCGCCACCGAGGCCTTTCGCGGCACCACGCCGCCTGCGGACTATGTGGACCGCTTGATGAGCCTCTACGACGTGCGCCGCAAAGCTGGTGACAAGCCCATGGTCGCGCTCAAGGAGACACTCTCCGTCGTGCTGGCCTCGCCGATGTTTCTCTACCTCGCCGAGCCTTCCCCCGATGAAAAACGCCGCTCTTTGAACAGTGCTGAACTCGCCACCCGACTCTCGTATTTCCTCTGGAGCGCACCGCCGGATGCCGAGCTGCGAAAAAGCGATCTCTCGAAGCCCGAAGTGCTCGCCGCTCAAACCGAGCGCCTGCTCAATGATCCGCGCTCGGAGGGCTTTTTGACCGCCTTTGTGCATCAATGGCTTGGATTGGATCGCATTGACTTCTTTGAGGTGAATCGGGCGCTGTATCCGCGTTTTGACACCGGCACCAAGGTCGCCGCCAAAGGCGAGATCCACGAGACCATCGCGCACATTCTGAAGCAAAACTCAAGTCTGCGCGATCTGCTCAAAGCCGACTACGTCGTCATCAATCGCGTGCTCGCGCACTACTACGGCATCCCAGGCCTGAAGGGCGAAGGCTATGAAAAAGTGTCACTGCCGAAGGACTCGCCACGCGGTGGATTGCTCGGCATGGCGGCCATTCATTTCATGGGTGGCAATGGTGAGCGCACCAGCCCCGTCGAGCGAGGCGCGTGGGTGCTGCGCAAGCTCCTGCACGATCCACCACCGCCTGCTCCTGCCAACGTGCCCGCCATCACGCGACTCGCCGGCAAGGTGCTCACTACGCAGGAGCGCTTGCTCGCGCATCAGGAGGACCCGCAGTGCGCCAGTTGCCATCGCAAGATCGATCCCATCGGCTTTGGCTTGGATAACTTCGACGCCGCCGGCCAATGGCGCACCGAGGACAGCTACACCGCCCTCGACGCCAGCGGCAAACCCGACCCCAAGAGCACCAAACGCTGGCCCATCCAGCCCGCCGCCGCCTTCTTCAAGGGCCCGTCCTTCACCGACTTCTTCGCCCTCCGCGACATCATCGCCAGCAAGTCCAACGCCTTCGCCCGCAGCTTCAGCGAAGCCTTGATCGAGTTCGCCTTGGGAAGGCCAATCGGCTTCCGCGATGAGCCGCTGATCGATGAAATGATCATCCAAGCCGGGAAGAAAGACCTCGCGATGAGGGAGTTCATTCACGCGCTGGTCAGCAGCAAAGAATTCCACACGAAGTAGCTCCATGAATAACCGCCGCCATTTCCTCCGCAGCACCTCCGCGTTGATCACCTTGCCCGCGTTGGAGTCGATGGGTTTCAAAGCGTTCGCGGCTCCCAAAGTCGGCGCACCACCCAAGCGGATGGTCTTCCTTGGCTTTGGCTGGGGAGTGACGAATGAGACGTGGTTTCCGGATGTGAAGAAGACGGGGGCGGCGTGGGAGTTGTCGGAGGGCTTGAGGCCGCTCGCACGGCATCAGAAGGACATCACGGTGGTGCAGGGTTGCTCGAACAAGTTTGCCAATGAGGCGCACTGGGGGAGCACGTTCTGGCTGACAGGAGCGAATCGTTATGCGGAGCCGGGGCAGAGCTTTCACAACAGCATCAGCGCGGATCAGGTGGCGGCGGCGCATTTGGGCGCGGACACGCGTTTTGGCTCGATCCAGCTCAACACGCCGGATGCGCAGAACTCGGGTCACGGACCCGGATTGTCGCTGGCGTGGGATGTGCGCGGGAAACCGGTCGCGGGGCTGGAAAATCCTGTCGCGGCCTTTCACCGGCTCTTTTCGAATGAAACGACGCCGCTGAGCGAACGGCAGGCGATGCTCGCGCAGAAGCGCAGCGTGCTCGATGCGGTGCTGGAGGATGCGAAACGCGTGCAAAA
>CAMAZK010000373.1 GCA_945863205.1 Akkermansia muciniphila
GTTTCCGGGGTCGGATTTGGCGTTTCCGGGGTCGGATTTGGCGTTTCCGAGGTGGGATTTGGCGTTTCCGAGGTGGGATTTGGCGTTTCCGGGGTCGGATTTGGCGTTTCCGAGGTCGGATTTGATGTTTCCGGGGTCGGATTTCAGGAATCCGAGGAGCCGGTCATCATGCCCCGAACATCACCCCAATCCGCCACACCTGCCGCCGCCAAGGCTCCACTTGGACGCCCCTGCGCTAGAAGGAAGCCCCGGAGATTCGGATTTGAGACTCTGCGGACCACTCTACGTTCCTGCGCCCAACATCCATCTTGTCGCCGCGCCGCCCTCATGGCCTGCATCGCAGATGATGATCGGCTTGCTCCCCCAGCTCTTTCCCCAACTGAAGGGCGCATCCACCGTCAGGGGGCCGAGCGTGGCGGAATGAGGGCTTTGGCGCTGCGGTCGCCAATGATGAAGTAGCCTCGGGGCTGCTGCTGGTCATCGCGAATGAACCACACGGCACCGGGGCGGGTGGACTGGCGCTTTTGCCCCTGGGCGGGGATCTGGCCGTGCGTCTTGGGCTCGCCGGCGGCCGTCATCCAGCATAGCTCGACGGGTTGTGCGCTCTGATTGATGAAGATGACGTCGAAGGTGCCGCCGTCAGGTCGGGAAGGGGGGGCGGCTTGTGCGGATGGATGCCACTTGAGCTCGGGGAGAGAGAGGATGGGGACCTCAGGCACGGGAACGGCATCTTTCGGAGCGAGGGTGCGGAGTTCGGCAAGTTTGGCGGCGTGCTCGGGGTTTGCGGCGAGGTTGGTCCATTCGTGCGGATCGCTGGCGATGTCGTAGAGCTCCTCATCGCCGTTGCGGTAATGAATGTAGCGCCACGTCCGGGTGCTGATGGCATACTCGTCAGGATGGCTGAGCTGCGTGATGGCGGCGTGGGGCCATCCGGCCTTCGCATTTTTCAGGAGAGGCACGAGGCTGTTCGCGCTGACGTTTTTCGGCGCCGGGATCTCGCAAAGGTCCGTTAGGGTGCGGTAGAGATCGACGAGTGAAACTGGCTGCTCGCAGACGGCACCTTCTTTGCGGCCGGGCTCGCGGATGATCAGTGGCACGCGCGTGCCGAGGCGCCAGCCGGTGAACTTCTGCCAGTGCTCTTTTTCACCGAGGTGCCAGCCGTGATCGCTCCACAGCACGACGATCGTGTTGTCGCGATGCGGACCACGCTCCAGCGCATCGAGCACGCGGCCGAGCATGGCATCGGCAAAGTGAATCGCAGCGAGGTAGGCCTGGATGGCCTGCTTCCACTGGCCGTTTTTTTGGATGTGCTCAAAGTAGCGGTTGCGCCCGATCTTCTGTCCTGCGGGCGGCACATCATCCAGATCGTCCGCCTTGAAGCCGGGCCCTGGCTGGATGCTATCAAGCGGGAACGGTTTGAAATACTCCTCGGGCACGAACCATGGCTCATGTGGCCGGTAGATGCCGCAGGCGAGGAAGAAGGGCTTGTCTTGTTCGCGGGTCAGTTGCTCGCCGATCCACTGGGTCACGCTGTAATCGCCACCGAACTCCTCGTCCGTCACATCGAGTGCGGCCCAGTCGGTTTCGACGTATTGCCAGGGGCCGCCGACTGGCAGGCTCACCGGACGCTGAGCGGGATAGAAGGTCTCCGGCAGCGGATTGTCCTTCGCCTTGGCGGGGAAGTAGTCGTCCCACGAGGGCGGGTCGATCATGTAGTGGAGCAGCTTGCCAGCACCGGCGCTCCAGTAGCCGTGATTGGCAAAGTGGCGCGGCATAAGGACGGTATCCGGCAGGACGTCGCGCAGCTTCTGGCCGTTGTGATACATGCCGGAGCGATGCGGCGGTAACCCGGTGAAGATCGCGGTGCGCGAAGGATTGCAGGAGGGCGCTGCGCAGTGTGCATTCGTGAAAAGCACACCGCTCTTCGCGAGGCGGTCGAGGTTCGGCGTCTTCGTCTGCGGATACCCGCCGAGGCAGCCGACCCAGTCGTTCAAATCGTCGATGGAGATGAAAAGCACGTTGGCCCTCGGTTCGGCGGCAGACAGCGGCAGGCTGGCGAGGATGCAGAGGATGGCGAAAAGGTTCTTCATGGGCGACTGCGGCCAGCGCTTTGGGATTGTTCGAGCAACGCCTTGAGTTCCTTCACGATCTCCGGCTTCTGGGAGTAAAGATTCGTCGTCTCGCCAGGATCTGTGGCGAGGTCGTAGAGTTGGGCAGGAGCTTCGGGATCGGCCTCGGCCAGGGCGTAGGGCTTCATCTCGCCTTTGTCGTAGTTGTTTCCGCCGGAGCCGCGGTGGGCGATGTATTTCCAGTTCCCGCGACGAATCGAAAGCGTGCGCTGCCCGGCGAAGGCTTGGGTGAGCAGATAGGGCCGGATGGGAGCGGTGGCAGTGCCTTCGAGGGCGTGGAGCAGGTTGAAGCTGTCTTCGGCGGCATCGGGGGGCAATTCGGTGCCGGCGATCGTTGCGACGGTGGCGAGAATGTCGGTGAGGCAGAGGGTTTGATCGCTGGTGCTGCCCGCTTTCACCTTTCCGGGCCAGCGCACGATGAAGGGCACGCGGTGGCCGCCTTCCCAGGCATCGCGTTTGATGCCGCGCCACGGCTTGGCACCGTCATGAGCATGGTCGGCACGCATGTGGACGATGCTTGCCACTTCGGGGCCGTTGTCGCTGCTGAGGATGATGAGCGTGTTGTTGGCGAGGCCGTGCTTTTCGAGTTCGCGCATCAATTCGCCGACGATGTGGTCAAACTCGGCGATGAAGTCGCCATGCGGTCCGGCCTTCGATTTCCCTTGGAACTCCGGCGCGGCGAAGGACGGCAAATGCACGGCCTGCGTGGCATGGTAGAGGAAGAAAGGCTGCTTCGGCGAGGTGCGTGCATGTTGCGCGATGAACTCGCGGCTCTTCTTCAAGAAAACGAGGTCCACCTCCTCCATCGGAAAGTCGGGCGCGATGAATCCGGCGCGGCAATCGTTGGCATACGGATGCTTTGGGAGCTTCGATTTGTCGATGGGACCGGTGGGCGGCACGGGAATGCGATCGCCGTCGATGAACGCGTAGAGCCAGTCCGTCGTGGGACAGCAGGCGGTCCCAAAGAAACGATTGAAACCATGATCGAGTGGCCCGCCCTTGATGCGGCGCGAGTAATCGATGCGCTGCACGGCGGCGCGTTCGCCCGAGTGAATCGCCTCACCCGCCTTGTCGCGAAACGTGAGCCCGATGTGCCACTTGCCGACCGCCGCCGTGGCGTAGCCCTGCTTCTTCAACATCCCCGGCAGCGTGAGCTTGCCCGGTGCGATCAACGACGGCCCGCCCGTGCCCTGAAACACCGTGCCACCGTTCGGCACGCGAAAGGCCATCTGCCCCGTCATGAGGCTGTAGCGCGACGGGGTGCAAACCGTGGCCGGACTGTGCGCATCAGTGAAGCGCAAGCCTTCGCTCGCGAGCTTGTCGATGTTTGGTGTCGCGACCTTCGCATCGGCGTTGTAGCAACGCACATCGCCATAGCCGAGGTCGTCAGCGAGGATGAGGAGGATGTTCGGTAAAGTGGCTGCGGCTTTAGCCGCATTCTTTTCTGCTAAAGCCGAAACCACTTTGTCGGAGGCATTCAGCGTAGCGAAGGCCGAAAGAAGCAGCAGGAAGGTTTTCATGGCGTTTCGATTTCTTGTCTCGTCGCGATGGGCACATAACCAATCTCAAAGCCCTTCAGCGGAGTCAAAATCAAAGCAGGATCAATGTCCGCCAGCTTGCCGAGATCGGGCGGCGTCAGGTAATCGCGATCCTTCGTCCAGGCGCGGTGCAGTTTCTCGACGCGTTGCTGCACTTGCTCGCGTTCTTCGGGCGTGAGGTCGGCGTTGAGCATCGCGGGCTGGTCGGCGAAGCGATACCAGTAGTAGGTGACCGTGCTACCATCGCCGAGTTTGGCTTTGAAGGGGCCGGCGACGGGGCCGGGTTTTTTCCAGCAACTGTTCGTATCGTCGGGTGTCGTGCGTGGCTCCTGCGGCTTTTCTTGAGGCGTTTCAAAGCGGTGCTGGGTGAG
>CAMAZK010000374.1 GCA_945863205.1 Akkermansia muciniphila
CGCTTCATCCTCAACGGCATCGTCTGGACCGCGAGGCTCGAAGTGCCCGCCGAGGGCGTACAAACATCCGCACCCGACCTCGCGGCCTTCAAGCCGGAATCCATCGAGTATGTGCCGCCACCGCCGAAAGTGAAGAAGGCAGCGCCCGTATCCAAGCCATGAAACCCGCTCTCATCCTGCTCTCCGCCGCTTGGCTCGCCTCACTCCACGCTCAGGAGGCACCTGCGATCCAGATCACCGACCACACGGTCGTGTTCACCCACACCAGCACGGACCCAAAAGACCCGGCGAACACCTCGGGCTTCAATCTCGGGCCGTGCATCGCGGTGCTGCCAGATGGGCGGGTGATGGCGGTTTGGTTTTCGTCGCCATCGGAGGGGGCGACATCGCAGCGCATCATGCAGGCATTTTCATCGGACCAAGGCCGCACCTGGGGCGCGGCGACGGTGTTGCAGGATTTCGACGGGCAGGCGGACTTTGATCCGTCGCTGTTCGTCGCGGGCAAGGAGACGTTTTTGTTCTTCTCGGCGTTCAGGCCGCAGATCGACATTTACTTCCGTCGCAGCACCGACTCCGCGAAGACGTGGACCGAGCCAGTGAAGCTGAACCAGCCGAATCACACCACCCGCGCCAACGGCATCCGCCTCTCCTCGGGTGAACTCCTCGTGCCGCTGCACCTGCGCGGCACAAAGGCCGGCGGCGTGTTGAAATCGAGCGATGGCGGCCAGACATGGAAACGATCCGGCATGGTGGCCAATCCCGAAGGCCAAGGCGGCGAGCCGACCATCGCGGAGACGAAGTCCGGCAAGATTCACATGATCCTCCGCACGAAGGACGGCCAGCTCTGGCGCTCCATCAGTCGCGACAAAGGCGAAACCTGGAGCCCGACCGAGAAGACCGGCCTCACGTCCACTTCCAGCGCCAGCCACCTGCTTTGCACACGCGATGGCACCCTCGTACTCACCTTCAATCCCGGCCCCACGCCACACCGCTTCCCGCTTCACCTGCGCATTTCGCGAGATGAAGGCAAGACCTGGAGCGAACCTACGCTCCTCGCTGATCGGCCCGCGAAAGGCAGTGGCTGGTCCATCTGTTATCCCGCTCTCACCGAACTCGCCGATGGCACTCTCGTCGCCATCTGGGCTCAGATCAAAAACTCGACCGGTGAGCTTTTCGGGGACATCCACTCGGCACGGATCAAATTTAAGGAGTGAAGCCTAGCTCATCAGCCACCCGGTGGGCGAAGGTAGATCGCAGACATCGTGGGCGTATAGATTTGTCACCCGGCACGAAATTCATCGCCATGCTGAAGCCCACGCTTTCCATCCTCACCGCGCTCCTTCTCGCCCCGCTGGCTGTTTTGACTGCTGCGGAACCGCCGCTGGTGCTCATCCTTTCCGGTCAGTCGAATATGGCAGGCTATGGCAAGGCCGCCGAGCTCTCCGACGAATGGCGCACGCCGCCAGCGAACGTCACGCTCATGAACTGGGGCCGCACGCAGGTGCTCGCCAAGGGCAGCATCGGGCCGGAGGTCACGCTGGCTCATGCGCTGGCGCGGGCGATGCCTGAACGACAGATCGTGCTCTTCAAGGCCGCGCACGGCGGCACGTCGCAGCTCGCCTGGCAGCCGGAGCTGGATCAGGCTCGCATCGACCGCTTGAAGCTCAGCCATGATCAACGCGTCGGCCATGCCTACGCGCAGCTCATCGCCGCGTGGAAGAAAGCCTTCCCCGCAGGCGACATCAAACCCGCCGCCCTCCTGTGGATGCAGGGCGAGTCCGACGCCCGCGTGCCCGAGCTGGCAAAAGACTACGAGCAGCATCTCACCAGACTCCTGGCCGCGCTCCGGCGTGATCTCGGCGCACCGCAGATGAAAGCCGTCATCGCCGAGATCAACCCCGCCAAAGTCACGACCGTCTCGCCCTTTCCCTTCGTGGATGAAGTTCGCGCCGCCCAGCGTGCCTTTCCAGCCAAAGACTCGCTCACCGTCTGCATCAGCACCGACGGCCTGACCAAAGCCAAGGACCAGGTCCACTACGACACCGCCGGTCAGCAGGGCCTGGGTCAACGCTTCGCCGAGGCCTTGAAGTTCATCGCACCGCTGGGTCCTGAAGCGGTTTCAGTTCCGACCGACGTGGTGAAATGAAGCGAGCCGGTGCCGCCTCATCACAAATTTTAGAGCGAAGGGATTCGGCTGCGCGATGCCGGGTGAAAGGGCCGCATGGCGCTTGCTTGCGCGTTTCTGACGGTGGGATGACATCGGACGGCGGACGACGCAAATGAACGGCAGTCTTGATCATCCCAGCGAAAGCGCGGCTTGCACGGATGACTACAGCAGCGGCCCTCATGAAAAAACTTATCGCGCTCCTGCTCGTCTGTCTTCCCTGGGCCGGCCCGGCTCAAGAACCGTCTGCACCACCGGCACAAAAGACCAAGAAGGACGAATCCTCTTCCGGCGCCGTGCTGCCGGAGATCGTCATTCTCGCCACCCGCAGCGAACGTTCAGCGGCGGACATCCCGGCCACCACCACCGTGCTCGACGCTGACGCCAGCGTGTTCTCCCTGGCCACGAGCATGCGGGACTTTCAGCGCTACGAACCGGGCGTGAGCCTCTCCTACGGTGTAGGCGGGACGGGGCCGGGCGCCAATTCGCGTGCAGGCACCTCCAGCATCAACATCCGCGGCATCGACGGGAACCGCGTGCTCATCACCGTGGACGGGGCGCGGCAGGCCGACCAGTTCACCTTTGGCGGCGCCTACAATTTGGGGCGCGACTACATCGACGTCGATGCGCTCAAGCAGGTGGAGATCCTCAAGAACTCCGCCTCGTCGTTGTACGGCAGCGACGCGCTCGGCGGCGTGGTGTCCTTCACCACCATCGACCCGGCGGACATTCTGGACCTCACGGGCAATGACTTCGCGGTGCGCGCGATCAACCGCCACGACAGCGCGGACAAATCCTGGGGCCACACACTGAGCATGGCGCAGCGCCTTGGGAATCTGGAGTGGCTGCTGCACTACACGCGGCGTGACGGCCAGGAGCTGGACAATCGCGGAGCCATCCACCCGGACCTCACCAGCTACAACATCAACAACTTGCTGGCCAAGCTGGTGTGGAAGCCATCGGCGCGCCACCGTTTCGAGCTGGCCGGAGAATATCTGGAGCGTGAGAGCGACAATGACCTCCTGAGCAGCCGACGGACCTTTCTGAGCGGCGGTTTTCAGTTTCGGGTGAACTCGCAACTGCTCAACGACGACATGCGCCGCATGCGCTTCAGCCTGGAGCACCAGTATGACGCCTCCGGGCTCGGCTGGGTCTTCGACAAGCTTTCGTGGAACGGCTACTATCAGAATTCGGAGACCAATGAGAACATCACCGGAGACCGCGACCGGCTCACACCGACCTTCCGCGACCGCCTGCGCATTCAGGACTTCTTGTACCGCCAGGATCATCTGGGCCTGAACGTGAATTTCACCAAGGATCTGGAGATCGGCGCGGTGAAACACTCCCTGGCCTACGGAGCTGAACTCGTGACTTCCTTTTCCCGCCGGGTGCGCGACGCCACGGAGTATGACTTCACCGCGAATACTCAGACCAAGGTGCTGCTCCCGGACACCTACCCGCTGAAGGACATGCCGGACACGCGCACCTCGCGCGTCGGCGTTTATCTGCAGGATGAAATCTCCTGGGGCGCAGACCGGCGCTACCGCCTCACGCCGGGAGTGCGGCTGGAGTACTACAACGTGGCCACGGAGCTGGACGACCTCTTCGCACGCGCCAGCGGCGGTCGGGCGCCGCAGGACTTCGAGCAATTCGCCCTGGCGCCAAAGCTGGCCTTCCTCGTGAAGCTCGACGAGGAGCACACGACCTACTTCCAGTATGCGAGCGGCTTCCGCAATCCCAGCGGCGAGGAACTCAACGCCACCATCACGAACATCCCCTTTGGCTACCAGACGATCCCGAACCGCGATCTGGAGATGGAGACCAGCCACAGCTTTGAAATCGGCCTCCG
>CAMAZK010000375.1 GCA_945863205.1 Akkermansia muciniphila
TCGGCCATTTTCAGCGCGGTGTTTTCGAGCCAGACGGTGAAATCGTAGCCGTGGCCGAGCTGCTCGCGCTTCCACGGGCGCAGCGGCTCTAGCGAATGCACGGTGAGGACCATGGGCACGCCGTAGTTGAGCTTGGCGAGGATGCCGCCGAAATGGGAGTACCAAGTGTGCAGGTGGACGATGCTGGCGTCGATGCCGCTGGTGTTGAAGTCGAGGCAGCGTTGCAAGGCACCGAAAACGGACTTCAAATTCAGCGGACTGTCCCAGCCGGTGGTGTCGAGGCCGAAGCCTTTCACGCAAAGATTTTCCTCCTGGCTGTCCTGATCGCCGAAACAGCGGACATCGACTTCGATGAGCTTGGCGAGTTCGCGGGAGAGATACTCGACGTGCACGCCGGCGCCGCCGTAAATGTGAGGGGGGTATTCGTTGGTCAGAAACAGGGTCTTCATGAAAAGCGGGAGGGAGGAAAAAAGGCAGCGGCTCAGCGCCCTTGCGACTGCCACCATGCGTCGATGGCGGGGATGTCGAAGATGCGGAAGCGGCGTTTGATGCGCTGTTCAAGCGCGATCTGCGCATGCTTGGCGACTTCGAGGGAGGGATCTGCCTTGATGGCTTGAATGAGCCTGGCGTTGGTCTCTGGGGCCTCGCTGCCGAGCAGCAGGAAGCAGACGCGCACTCTGACCTGCCAGGGTTGCTTGTGGTCCGCCAGCAATGCCAGCAGAGCTTCCGCCTTCACGTCTGCCTCGTCCCGAATGCCTTTGTCTTTGAACAATTCGGTCACGGGCAGCCGGTAGCCGGGATCATCCCGGGGAATGAATTCGATGGACCGCACGACACGGAGATACTCGGCCTTGGCGGCCTCCTGCAGCTGTTTCGAGTCAGGATCGACCATGGCCTCCACAAGGGCCTCCAAAGGCTCGCGCATGCCTGTGGCGATGGCCTCGTCGGCGTACTGGGTGAGGCGATTGCGCTCCTTCAACTGGATGAATTCCGCCTGCGTGGGGGTGATCGCCGGAGCGGCGTCGGCGATGCGTGACTCTCCGGGCAATCCGGCGACAGGCGTGACTGGAGCCGGTGCCAGCTTGGGGTTGTTGAGGACGTCGGAGATGCGCTCCAGCGACTCGCGTGTGTTCTGCTGGGTAATGAGCTGCTCGCGTCTCAACACGTCCAACTGCTTCTGCAAGGCGGCAATCTGCCCGGCAGCCTGCGCCAGCGCCTCCGCATCCCCCGTGCTGGAAGAGAGGGCCAGGGCTGGTCGTGCCGTCGCCGTCCCCGTGCGGGCGTCCATCTCCCTGACCATGAAATGCCAAGCCAGGTAGAAGACGGCGCAGCCGATGATCAGCGAAGTCAGGATGGAGAGCACCAAATGACGCACGGTGAGATGAATGTAGCGCCGATTGGCCAATGGCGGGCGTGGAAGCCATGAATCTGCAGCGCTGCTACCTTCTCCGGACGCCCCTTCCTCCGAGGCCGGTTCCGCCGGGGGATCCATCCAGACGGCCTTGGCCTCCGATGGCTCCAGATCCTGCACGTTGTCGAGAAGACGGGAGCGCTTGCTGTGTTGATTGTCTGCCATGAACTGCTTCTGAGATGTTACGGGATGTCGGTTGCTACAAGGAACAAACAAGGCCAGCCTTTGCCCGTCAATCCAACTCATGGCAACCGAAACCCATCCTTCCAATCCATGTCCGGGCGGCTCCGGCGGGACGAGCGAACCCAAGGTCAAACCTGACGCGCTGCGGCTCGGGGTGCTCGTGGGGATTCCTGCGGTTCTCGTGGTGCTGTTTCTGCTGTGGCCCTACCAGCACTGGTTCTTCAATCGCCGCGAGAGCATCTTGGCAGGCTGGTTCCGCTGGGTGAGCACGCAGAAGGACTGGCAGTTCTGCCTCGTCGTCCCGGTCATCGTCGGCTGGCTCGTCTGGCTGAAGCGGGAATCGCTGCGGAGGCTGCCCCTGCGGGGTGAGTGGCTCGGACTCGCCCCCTTGATCGGCGGTTTGTTCTTTTTCTGGCTGGGTTACAAGGCCGATACGGGCTACCCGGGCTTTCTGGCGGTGCAACTGGTGCTCGCGGGTGTGATCCTGCTGGTGGCCGGACGGCAGTGGATGCGCACACTCTTCTTTGCCTGGCTGTTTCTCTTTTTCAGCTGGCCGATGCAACCGCTCGAAGATTCCGTGGCCTCCCCTCTCCGACCGCGGACGGCGGCGATGGCCGCGACGCTGCTCAATCTTGTCGGAGTGGCGACTGTCAGTGAAGGCTCGGCGCTGCAATCGGCACCGGATGCGGCCAGCGGAAAGCTCGTGGGAGAAGCGTTCAGCCTGGACGTGGACGCGAAGTGCAGCGGGATCAATTCCCTCTTCGCGCTGATGATGATCTCGGCCCTGCTCGGCTATCTGGCGCTGCGGCGACCGCGTTTCCGGCTGCTGCTCTTCGCCGCCTCCATACCGCTGGCGGTGGCGGGAAATGTCGTGCGACTGCTGCTGCTGGCGGTAGGCACCCTGCAGTTCGGGACGGACTTTGCCGTCGGCCAGCGGGTCGGAGATCACCAGGAAATGTCGCTGTATCACACCTTTGCGGGTTTTGCGGTCTTCGGTGTGGCGCTGGCGGGGATGTTTGCCCTTTGCTGGTTGTTCGAGGGCCGGGAGATGAAGTCGAACCTGAAAAGGCACGGAAGCCCGGTCGGCAGCGGATCGTGGTTTGCGATTCCGGAGGGGCCACAAACGCTCCGGCACTTGATCGCGGCGCTGGCCCTGCCTCTTCTGGTGCTGGGATTGTGCGCCGCCACGGATACCGGATTCCATGCGTCAAAGCCGGGCGTGGCCCTGAAACTTCCCGTGCAGATGGAAGGCTATCAGGGGCGCGAGTATGACATGACCGCCCAGGAAAAGAATCTGCTCGATGAGGGGGTGCGCCTGGCCCGGTCCGTTTACGCTTCAGCGGCCGGCCGACAGATCATGACCACGGTGATTCTCAGCGGATTTGAAAAGCGCAGCCTGCACCGGCCGGAAGTCTGCCTGCCGAATCAGGGCTGGACGATCGTGGACCGGACGCAGATGCCGCTGCGGCTGCAGGACGGGCGTGAGATCACCATGATGATGATGCGCCTGTTTCGTGATACCGAGCCGCAGCCTGGCGTCCGAATCCGCACCCGGGCACTGAATTTCTACTGGTACATCGGCTCGGACGGCACCTGGTGCCCGGATCATTACGAGCATGTCTTCCTTTCGTACTTCGACGCGGTCTTCCGCAACATTCAGCACCGCTGGGCCATGGCTTCCTTCTACGTGCCGGTGTCCGAGCAACTGGTGGGAGCCGAGGACCCGCTCGCCGAACTGAACGCGATGGAGGATGCCAGACAGTTCATGGCCAAACTGGCCCCGACGTTCATGTTCACGGCTGAAGAGCCGGTTCCGAACGGCCTCAGCGGCTTAAGTCCTCCTGCATCAGCACCTTGAAGCCGGCCATCGAAAGAACCTTCGCGCCGACCTCATGGTCGTCGAGGTGCAGGACCAGCAGCGGCCACTGCGCCGGGCGGATCAGCAGCGGATAGCTGAAGTCGATGTTCACCTCGGCGACGTGGAGCGCCGCCAGCGCATGGGCAAGAGAGCGGTCTGTCTCGTGCAACTGCACCACCGTGACCGGGCAGACCGCATGGGGGATGCCCTTCTCGATGAACAACATCTCCGCAGTCTCAGGATCACTCGGAACGAGCCGCAGCAGGGCCAGATCCGTCGTGTCCTGCAAAGAAAGGCCAAGGACGTCGATCTTGTGCTCCGCGAGGAGCTTCACCAGCGACATCAGAGAACCCACGCGGTTGTGGAGGAAAATGGAGAACTGCCGCACCTGCGTGCCCGCCGGATTTTCTACGTCTTTCTGCGGCTGTGGTTTGGAAGTGTTCATGTGCGAAGATCATGCTCAGCCTGCGGGGCCGGTCGTTGACCGCCGCTCGTCAAAGAGCGTCACCCGGAGCGGAATGCTTGCCA
>CAMAZK010000376.1 GCA_945863205.1 Akkermansia muciniphila
GCGTGTGTTGTCGATGTCGAGGCAGACTTCCTCCGTGCGGAAAGGTTTCCCAGTGGCGGCGAAGAGGCTGTCCACGATCTGCTCGGCAGACAGACGGCGCGGAGCGGGGCTGGTGTAGAGCGGGCTGGTTTGTTTCAGCGCGGGATCGGTGGCGCGTTGATAAGCGTGGCTGTTCAGAATGAGTCGGGCGAGGTGTTTCACGTCGTGACCGCTGCGCACGAGTTCGCGGCCAAGCCATTGCAGCAGCTCGGGATGTGTGGGTTGTCCTTTCTCCCAATCTTCCACCGGCTCGACGATGCCGCGGCCCATGAAGCGTGACCACACGCGGTTGGCGATGACCTGGGCAAAGCGCTCGTTTTGCGGCGCCGTGATCATGGCAGCCAGTGCATCGCGCGAGTCTTTCGGATCTTCCGCGAGTTCCACGGCGGCTTCGTCGCAAAACTCGGCGAAGGGCCACTTCGGCTGCACCTTGGTGCCGGGCTGGAGCGTGACCTGAATGAGCGGCTTGCGGCCACCGGCGTGGATTTTGTCCATCGGCACGCTGCTGGTCTTCGGCACTTCGATTGCCTTTTGTCCCAGCATCGCGGCGACTTCAAAGAGGTCGCGTTGAAGCGATTTGCCCGTGGGTGAATCGTGGCAGCGGGCGCACTTCATTTCCACGCCAAGGAAGGCCGCGCCGACGATCGTGCCCTTGGCCGCCATGGGCACATCGTTTTGAGAAGCGGTGGCAAAGCCGGCTGGTCCGCCGAGTCGCTCGCTGCCCTTCATGCGCAGGAGTTCGGTGACGAAGAAGTCCATCGGCTTGTTGTCACGCAGCGACTCATAAAGCCACCAGCGGAAGGGGCCGGTGTTGTTGAGCGTGGGGTTGAGGATGTTCGGATTCTCCGCCAGCACATCCAGCCAGTAGCCCATCCAGTTGTCGGCCCAGCGTGGGTCATTGAGAAGCTGGTCGATCACGGCGGCGCGACCAAGGAGTGAGGGCATCTTGCCATCACCGACGGCTGGAAGCCGTCGCTCCTTGAATGCAGCGTCAATTTCCTCCAGCGAGGGCGGCACGCCGACCGTGTCGATGTAAACACGGCGCAGGAAGGTCAGATCGTCGGCCAACGGCGTGAGCGTGAGGTGATCGGCGCGGATGTCCGGCCAGTGCGCGCCTTCTTTGATCCATGTTGTCAGCAGAGCGATCTCGTCCTTGCTCAAAGGTTTGCCTTTCGGCGGCATGATCTCGTCTTCATCATCGGAAGTGATGCGGGCGATGAGTTCGCTGGCGTCAGGATGGCCGGGTTTGATGGCGGCGGAGGCATTGGAGAGCGAGTCGAGCTTCAGATCGCCTTTGGCCTTCGTGCCGCGATGACATTCGGTGCATTTGGCTTCGAGGATGGGCTGGATGTCTTTGAAATAGCCGACGCTGCCTTTGTGCGAGTCCTGCGCTTTCACTCCCTCAATGCGGGCGGCGATGAATCCGTCGATGCTGCCCTTTCCTGGCGGATTTTGCGCCAGCCAAGCCTTTGCGGCCTCGCGGCGCTTGGCCCAGTAAGGATCGGACTTCGAACGCAGTTCGGCGCGCTTCTTGTCGTTCATGGCCGCGTAGTGAACGTTGCGTTCCTTTTCATATTCGGCCCAGGCTGCGTCGTTGTAAGGCACCACGCGTTTTCCCGGTGTGACGAGTTGCCAGGTGTCCGTGCCTTGTTTTGACCAGGCGACGACGGTTTCGCCGAGTTCGGGTCTGCGGATGTTTTTGCCGATGTAGCTGCCCACGAGGGTCTCCAGCACGAAAAACTGCGGTTTGCCCGTGCCTTCGAATTCGCACCACGATTCACGATTTCCCGGCGGGGCGAAGCGGAAGTCGGGGCCGAGGTTCAGGTAGTCGTCCTGCTCGGACACAGGATGATGCCCGTCGCTGTCTCGCGGTGGGAAAGGCGTGCTGAGCACGGTTTTTCCGTCGATGTGAAGATTCGTGGCCCCACGCGCCCGCAGCAGCAGGCGATGCTTGCCTTTCGGGAAAGTCACGCTGGCCGCAGCTCGAAAAAGAAAGGGCACATGGCGATCTCCTCGCACGCCGGTGTCCACATACTTCTGCGGCACATCGAGGAAGCCGAAAACGTCCTCCGTATAGGTTTCGCCGACTTTCGGCGGCTCATTCGGCCAGGCGTTCGCGTCCGGCATGCCTTCCTCGGCGAGCTGCACGAGCACGCGGCCTGCTGGCACATCTTTTTTCGCGATGGGCGGCGGTGGCTGGACGAACTGATACTTCGCCGTCAGCGCCGTGATGTCGATGGGGCCACGGTAGATGGCCACTTCATCGAGCCAGCCTTTGAAGGAATGCGGCGCGGTCAGATTGTAACCGCTGCCGACCACCAGCGCGTCGCCATCCGTCACCGGCGCACGGTCCGTGGCACCGCCCGCGTCCCAGACTCCATCCGTGGGACGCCCGTCGATGAAGCCCTTGATGCTCTCCGGTTTTCCAAAGGTGTAGGTCAGCGCGATGTGATGCCAACCCTGGAGCGGCATGGTGTTGTTCGACCACCAGCGATGCCCGTCACCTTTTCTTCCTGGCTCATCCGCGCTGTAAAAGAGAAAGCCGATCTGAGCGCCGCCGCCCTTCACCGTTTGCAGCCGCAGAGCGTAGTTTTGATTGTTCCCGCCGAACTCCTTCGTGCCCAGCCGCCCTTTGCCGATGAGATACGGCACGCCGCTGGCCTCAGGAGCCAGGACCCAGGCCTCCAGCGTGATCGTGTCATGCAGCCCGAAGCGCAGTTCCGGCCTGTCCGCCACCTTCAGCGCCTTTTTGCCATCGCCGACGAAACGCATGGCCGTGTTGTCCTTGGGGAATGCGGGATAGCTCGGCGCACGCGGCCCGGCGTCTGTGGCATCGTCAAAATGCCATTGCATGACGGGCGTGGCGAGCGGCTTGTCCTGCGCATCATTGCCACCGCTGCTGTCGTTTTGGGCGAGTGCTGCGGTGGAGAGAAAAAGAGTGCTGAGAAAAACGTGACGCATCAGGCTCCCATTAACGGTCTCGGTGCCCCTCTTTCAGCAATCACCACCCCCACTTTCGTGAGGGCTTCACACACTCACCAAGCCGCGCCGGATCGCCTCCGCCGTGGCCTGGGCGCGGTCGTTGACCTTCAGCTTCATCAGGATGCGGCTGACGTGCTGCTTCACGGTGTCCTCGGAGATGCCGAGCGTGGCGGCGATTTCTTTGTTGGCGTTGCCTCGGGTGACGAGGGTGAGAATTTCGCGTTCGCGGGGGGTGATCTCGGGCTCGGAGAGGCGGTCCTGGAGGCGCTTTTCGATGTCGGCAGGCAACGAGCGCTCGCCGCGGGCGACGGTGCGGATGGCGGCGAGCAGGGCGTCGCGAGAGGAGGATTTTTGCAAGTAGCCGAGGGCACCGGATTTCAGCGCCGTGTGGATTTCGTCGTCGCGGGCGAAGGTGGAGAAAATGAGCACGCGAGCGGCCGGATGCTCGCGAAGCAGCGCGGCGGTGGCGTCGATGCCGCTGAGGCCGGGTAGTTGGATGTCCATGAGCACGACATCGGGCTTCGTTTCGGCAAAGAGCCTCGAAGCGTCCTCGCCCCGATCCGCCTCGCCGACGACTTTCAGGTCGTCCTCCAGCTCCAGAGAGGCCACGAGGCCGCTGCGGACGACAAAGTGATCGTCGATGAGGAGGAGGGTGATGGTGGGCAGCATTGGAGCGGGCAAATGACGAAACCAGAATGACGAAGGACGAAAGAATGTCGAAGCTCGAATGACGAAATGTCCTCGCGCCATCGAGAGTTGTGAAGACGTGCTGACTACCATCAGCTAGATCGACAGGAGAATGGGGACAAAAGAATGACCACTGTTTCGAATGGCACTGAATTAAGCCGCATTTGGGATGAAAAACGAGCATGGTTTTGCGGGTTATTTCGTTGAAGGACGATGGCTGCGAACACGAAGTTTTTCCCGTCATTTCACCGGCATCTTTTCGGGCGTCC
>CAMAZK010000377.1 GCA_945863205.1 Akkermansia muciniphila
CCGGTGAGGTCGTGGTCTTTGAGGTATTTTTCGACCTTGGCGATGATCTGGGCGTCGTGGGCGCGGGCTTTGTCGAGCCAGAAGACGGCGGGGGTCTGCGAGGCGCGGGCGCGGTTGACGGCGAGCTTCACCCAATCCTGCACGGGGGCATCCTTGGTCTGGCAGGCACGCCAGATGTCGCCAGCATCGACGCTGTGCTCAAAGAGCACGTTGCCGGCGGTGTCGGTGACTTTGATGGTGCCATCGGCGGGGGCTTCGAAGGTCTTGTTGTGGCTGCCGTATTCTTCGGCGGCCTGGGCCATGAGGCCGACGTTTGGCACGCTGCCCATGGTCTTCGGATCGAGGGCACCGTTCTTTTTGCAGAAGTCGATCGTGGCCTGGTAGATGCCGGCGTAGCTGCTGTCCGGAATGACGGCGAGGGTGTCCTGCTCCTTGCCGGCGGCATTCCACATCTTGCCACCGCCGCGGATCATGGCGGGCATGGAGGCATCGACGATGACGTCGCTCGGGACGTGGAGATTGGTGATGCCTTTGTCGCTGTTCACCATGGCCAAAGCGGGTCCGCTGGCGTAGGCGGCCTGGATGTCGGCCTCGATCTCGGCTTTTTTGTCGGCGGGGAGCTTGTCGAGCTTCGCGATGAGGTCGCCGAAGCCGTTGTTAAAGTTCACGCCGATCTCGGCAAGCGTGGCGGCGTGTTTGGCGACGAGGTCTTTGAAGAAGACGCTCACCGCGTGGCCGAAGATGATCGGATCGCTGACCTTCATCATGGTGGCCTTCATGTGGAGCGAGAAGAGCACGCCATCGGCCTTGGCTTTGGCGATCTGCTGCTCAAAGAAGGCGACGAGGGCCTTCTTGCTGATCTTGGTGGCGTCCATGATCTCACCGGCTTTGAGGGCGAGTTTCGGAAGGAGGGTTTTGGTGCTGCCGTCCTTGCCGGTGAACTCGATTTTGACCTCGGTGGCATCGGCGACGCACACGGACTTCTCGTTGGAGAAGAAGTCGTCTTTGCCCATGGTGCCGACGGTGGTCTTCGAATCGGCGGACCACTTGCCCATCGAGTGCGGGTGAGCCTTGGCGTAGTCTTTGACGGCTTTGGGAGCGCGGCGGTCGCTGTTGCCTTCACGCAGCACGGGGTTCACGGCACTGCCCATGACCTTGGCGTACTTGGCTTTGATCTCTTTCTCTTCGTCGGTCTGCGGGTTTTCAGGCAGATCGGGGAGTTTGTAGCCTTTGGCCTGAAGCTCGGCGATGGCGGCCTTGAGCTGCGGCTGCGAGGCGGAGACGTTCGGGAGCTTGATGATGTTGGTGGTCGGCTCGAGGCAAAGTTTGCCGAGGTAGCTCAGATCGTCTTCCTGCTGCCCAAACTGCGCCAAAATGCGGCCGGCGAGGGAAATGTCGCGCGTTTCGACCTCAATGCCCGCCGCCTTGGTGAAGGCTTTGACGATGGGAAGCAGCGAATACGTGGCGAGGAGCGGGGCTTCGTCGGTGAGGGTGTAGATGATCTTGGCGGACATATTTCAAGGAGTTCTGAGGGCCAGAGAGCTAGACGCGACGCTGCCTTTGCGCAATCGCAAGGTGCCATGCCCGCTGCGCAAGTTTTTGGCCATAACGGGTTGTCACAGGAAGGCCGAACACAGTGCAAAGACCGCTCATTGTGACAGCGAGCGATTACTTTACCGGAAAGTTATTCATCGAATACTTTTTGGAATTGTCATCGAGCGATAACAATGCGACAATCCGCCATGATCATCAAGACCCCCAAAGAAATCGGCATGCTCGTGCGAGATCGGCGCAAAGCACGGCGCTGGACGCAGGACACGCTGGCGCAACGCCTCGGCGTCAGTCGCTTATGGGTGGTGCAGCTCGAGCAGGGGAAAAGCACCGCCCAGATCGGTCTCGTGCTTCGAGCTTTGAATGAACTCGAGGTGCCCATGCAAGTGGATATCACGCCGCAGGATCCTGCCACGCGTGCCGCATCAACCGGCGGGATCGATCTCGACAGCATCATCCGTGAAACCTCCATGCCCTACCGCGCATGATCGAGGAGCTTCACGCCATCAGCCAGGGGCGCCGCATGGGTGTGGTGCAGTGGGATCGCCGTCGTGATCGCCTGGGCTTTCGCTACGACGACACTTGGCGCAGTGATCCCGAGGCGTTCCCGCTGTCGCTCTCCATGCCCTTTGCGGCCACGGATCACAGGCATGCGACGATCGATGCCTTTCTCTGGGGGTTGCTGCCGGACAATGACGGAGTCCTCAAGCGCTGGGGGGAGCGTTTCCATGTGTCATCACGGAACGCCTTCCGGCTGCTCATGCATGTGGGCGAGGAATGCGCGGGAGCCGTGCAGCTCGTGCAGCCGGAGAAGGCTGACGAATGGCTGGGCGCACCGCCCGGCGGTCGTGTGAAATGGCTCAGCGATGCCGAAATCGCGGAGCGCATGAGCCTCCTGCTCAAAGATCACAGCGCCACGCGCATCAGCACCGATCAGGGGCATTTCAGCCTGGCCGGCGCACAGCCGAAGACCGCGCTTCACTACGATCCGAAAGGCGATCGCTGGGGCGTGCCTTCCGGCAACATTCCGACCACACATATCATCAAGCCATCCACCGGTGACTTCGATGGCTACGCCGAAAACGAGCACTTCTGCATGACACTGGCGCGAAAGCTCGGCCTGTCCGCCGCGTCGTCGATCATTCGCCACTTTGGAGACGTGCCGGCGATCATCGTGGAGCGCTATGATCGCCTGCGCAGCGGCACGAAGGTGCTGCGCATCCATCAGGAGGACATGTGCCAGGCCCTGGCGCGCATGCCGCACATGAAATACCAGAACCAGGGCGGCCCCTCCGCTCCGGAAATCATGCAGCTCATCCGCCAGCACTCCAGCGCCCGCGAAACCGACGTGCAGCGCTTTCTCGACGCGCTGATCCTGAACTGGCTCCTCGCCGGAACGGATGCGCATGCGAAGAACTACTCCCTTCTCATCGCGTCGCGTGGCCAGACACGGCTCGCGCCTTTGTATGACATCGCCAGTTCGCTGCCCTACCCGCAGCAGGTCTATCCACGCCATGCCACGCTGGCGATGAAGATTGGCAATCAATACAAGGTGGCCCAGATAGGACCACGCGAGTGGAAAAAAGCCGCTTCCGAGCTGCGCTGTGACGAAGCCGCCATTCGCGCCCGCATCGTCGAAATCGCCACGCTCATCCCGGATGCCGTCGAGCAGATCCGGCGGGATATGAAGAGCCAGGGCATCACGCATGATGTCCTGGCGCGTCTCGCAGCGTCCATGCAGGAGCGCTGTGCGGCATGCGCTGCTCAATTCAGCGCTTAGCGGCCGGCCTTGGTCACCCGGTTCATCACCACGCCGTGGTCGTCGTGGTGGGTGAGCACGATCTTGCCGTCGTCACCGATGGCAACGTGCAAAAAGCCGCCCGTCGGCTTGTCGTAGATGTAGGGCTGCTTGATCTTGCCTTCAGGGTCGGTAGTCTTCGGGCCGCCGGGCTTCTCGCCGCGGATGGCGTTTTCGTCATTCAAGGCACCGACGGAGAACTCCTCCACGCCGAGCGGGTGAATGCTGTGATACTGCCAGTGGCGGTCGCCGCAGAAGGTGAGGATGTTGTTCAGGCCGTTGTCGCGCAGCCATTGGAAGAAGCTGTCCGCCTCATGTTTGAAGCCGCTGAGGTTCGCGTGGTTGTCTGTCTTGCTGTTGCGGTCCGGGCCGACCATGGGCGTGGGAGTGATGATGACCTTCCACTGTGCGTCGCTCTCCTTGAGCGACTTTTGCAGCCAGTCGCGCTGCTCACGGCCCCAGATCGTCTTCTCTGGGCCGTCCTTCATCTTGTTCGGCGAGCGGAAGTCCCGGCCTTCCATGAACCAGAGCTGCAGGTGCTGATGGACGCGATGCGTGCGATAAGTAGGCGTGGTGCGATCCTCGGCGGCGAAGATCGGCA
>CAMAZK010000378.1 GCA_945863205.1 Akkermansia muciniphila
ATGTCCGTGTTCGGCATCACCGAAAAAGAGGTCCAAAAACTGCCGCCGGCACACGTCGCGGTGGTGAAGGCGGACGGCAGCATGAGCATCCTGCCTTTCACCGAGCCGCGCGAGTTCAAGCCCTGCTCCTTTGAGCGCATCTACTTCTCCCGCGGGAATGACTCCGTCATCTACCGCCAGCGCAAGGCGCTGGGAGAGCAGCTCGTGCCGCAGGTGGTGAAAACCATCGACAACGACTTCGAGCACACCGTCCTCAGCTTTGTCCCGAACACGGCGGAAACGGCCTACTACGGCTTCCTCGACGGTCTGCGCAAAGCCCGCCGCGTGGTGGTCAAGGAGGCGCTGGTCGAGATGCTGAAGGACGGCAAGTTCGACGCCGAGGACGAGGCCCGCCTTGACGACCTCGTGCTGCGCAACTGGCCGCGCGGTGAAAAAATCGCGCTCAAGGACCTCAAAATGCGCACCTTCATCGCCCAGGAGACCGGGCGTGACGCGCTCGTCTCCAGCGGCTACGACATCACCTACGGCGTCGTCACCCCGCAGGACAATCTGGTCGTCATCGACGACTCCATCGTGCGCGGCACCACGTTGAAGAAAAGCCTGCTGCGCATCCTCGCCCGCACCAATCCGAAACGCATCGTCGTCTGCTCCACCGCGCCGCAGATCCGCTACCCCGACTGCTACGGCATCGACATGGCGGAGCTGGGCAAGTTCATTGCCTTCCAGGCCGCCGTGGCCCTCCTGCGGGAGCGAAACATGTCCCACATCGTCTGGGAAACCTACGCCGCCTGCAAGGCCGAGCTCAAGAAACCCCGCGATCAGGTGCGCAATGCCGTGAAGGCCATCTACGCACCCTTCACCGACGAGGAAATCTCCGCCAAGGTCGCCGAAATGATCAAGCCGGAGGAAACGTCATGGCATGGCACGGTGGAGGTCATCTACCAGACCATCCCCGGCCTGCACGAGGCCCTGGGCAGCGAGTTTGGCGACTGGTACTTCAGCGGTGACTATCCGACCCCGGGTGGATTCTCCGTCGTGAACCAGTCCTTCATCCTCTACTGCGAGGCGAAGGGCGGGCGTGCGCACGAGGCGCTGCTCTGACTCAGTGCGCGTCCGTGCGTCTGACCACCGCGCTGCCGTCCTCCACCGTGTCCGGTGGATGGACCAGTACCTCATCACCCGCACGCAGACCCTCCAGCACCTGCGTTAAGCGGCCGTCGGTGCGGCCGGCCCGCACCGTCACCGCGCGGGCTTTTCCTGCGTCCATGACAAAGCTCCGCCACTCGCTGCCCTCGCGAAACAGGGCGCCTGAGGGGACGAGAAGCGTCTCGTCGCTGTGCCACACCGCCACCTGCACCTCCACCCGGAAGCGATCTCCCAGCGCTTTCAGCTCAGGCGGCGCACCCAGGAGGTCGATCAAAACAAGGACGCGCTGCTCTTCCACGCCGAGGGCGGAGACTTTGGTGAAGGCCGCCGGCTCGATGCGCCGGACACGGCCCTTCAGCGGCTCTCCACCCCACTGGTTCACCACCACCTCCGCATTCGGAGGGATGCCCACGGTGTCCCGGGAGAGAATCTCCGCTTCGATCTCCAGGTCTGCGGGATCCCCGATTTCGAGGATCGGAGAGCCCGGTGTCATGATCGTGGCGCTTTCCTGCTGCACCCGTAGCACGAGGCCGCTGACCGGAGCGCGGACTTCGATCATCGCGCCTTTCTCTGCGGGGGAATCCTGCTGCAGCAGCGCGGCCTGCGCCTGCGCGAGTTCGAACTCCGCCACCTGCACGGAAAAATCCGCACCGCGCACCTCCCGTGCTTTCATTTCCGCTTCGCGTTGAAAGCTGTCACGGTCCGTCGCGCTCACCGTCCCCGGGTCTGTGTTATTCTTGATCCGGTTCCAGTTGGCATCGGCATACTTGAGCGCCGTGCGCATCATCTCCAGCGACTCCAGCGCACCGTTTCGTGCGGCGGTCGCCGCATCCACGCGGGCCTGTGCCTGGGCGCGGGAGCGGGCGTCCAGCAGCGGTGCCAGTCCCGGCTCGATGCGCGTGAGGATGGTTTCTCCCGCCTTCACCGGATCACCCGGCTTCAAATCCACCCGCTGCATGCTACCGCCGACCGGGGCCACCACGACGTAGCGGTTGCGGATGCGGGTCTTTCCCTCCTCGCTGACATGCACCGTCAGCGGTCCCCTGCGGACCGTTTCCACCTCGACCTCGATGGGCTGCGGGCGCAGCGCCTGAAAGACGAGGGCGATCGCGGCACAGGCTGCGATGAGGAGCAGCCCTCTGCGCAGCAGTCCGCGAGCCCTGGGCGGGCGCTTCGTCTCCCACGGTGGTGTCGTGGGCGGGGCGGGGGGATTCGCATCAGCCATGTCAGGCCTGCATCATGCACGCAGTTCGGGAAGCGGCAGGTTATTTTTGCTTGTCGAAAAAGCCGTTCCCTGTTCTCTGTTCCTCGTTCGCAGTTGCCACCGCCGGGCAAAGCCCGCCAACTGCGAACCGCAAACAGCAAACTGAGAACCCGAACCACCATGCCCCACGTCGAAACCAACGGAATCAAGATGTTTTACCAGGAACGCGGCAGCGGAGAACCGCTCGTCTGCATCATGGGGGTGACCGCGCCCGGCGGCGTCTGGGACGCGCACGCGCAGGCCTGGGAGCCGCACTTCCGCTGCATCCTCGGCGACAACCGCGGCGTGGGAGAGACGGACAAGCCCGCCGGCCCCTACACGACCGCGATGATGGCGGACGACTACGCTGGCCTCATGGACCAGCTCGGCATCGCGCAGGCACGCGTCGTCGGCTGCTCGCTCGGCAGCGTCATCGCCCAGCAGCTCGCCCTGCGTCATCCGCAGAAGGTGAAAAGCATGATCCTCATGTGCACCTGGGCGCGGCAGGACCGCTTCGGCCTCTACACCTGGCAGCACCTCATGAATTGCAAGGCCACCATGCGCCCCGAAGACTTCATGCATTACGTGCAGATGCTCATCTTCACGAAGCCGTGGTTCGACAACGACGGCTGCTGGGAGAACATGCAGCAGGGCCTCAAAGACGCCGCCACCAACGCCGCTCCGCAGCCGGTGCATGCCATGGAGGCCCAGAGCGCCGCCGCCATCACCCACAACACGCTCAACGAGCTTCAGAACATCAAGTGCCCCACCCTGGTCATCGGCGGCAAGAACGACGTCTTCACCCCGAAATGGATGAGCGAGGAAGTCGCCGCCGCCATCCCCGGAGCGGACCTTCATCTCTACGACGACGCCGGCCACGCCTTCCACTGGGAGCAGCTCGCCGACTTCAATCCCCGCACCACCGAGTGGCTGCTGAAGCACTAGTCACGGATGTCCGAGCAACAGCGGGCTTCATGGCGGCGTAGTCTCGTCGAACCGCCATGAAGTCCGCCTTTTTGTTCTCCTGTCTCCTCGCGTCCTCTGCTGCGGGCGCGTCTGTGGACTTCTCCCGCGACATCCAGCCGATCCTCTCCGAAAACTGCTTCCACTGCCACGGCCCGGACGCGAACGAGCGCAAAGGCGACCTGCGCCTGGACGTCGAGAAGGATGCGAAGGCCGGTGGGGCGGTCATTCCCGGCAAAAGTCACGAGAGCAGCCTCATCGAGCGCATTTTCAGCTCGGATCCCGATGAGGTCATGCCAACGCCAAAGAGCAACCGCAAGCTCACGGAGGCGCAGAAGCAGCTTCTCAAGCAGTGGATCGATCAGGGCGCGAAATGGGGCACGCATTGGGCCTTTGAGCGCATTGAGCGGCCTCAGGTGCCGGCCAATGGGACGAAGAATCCCATCGATGCCTTTGTGCGGGCCAAGCTGGCGGAGAAGGGGATGAAGCCTTCACCGAAAGCTGCGCCGGAGACGCTGCTGCGGCGTGTGTCGCTCGATTTGACCGGCCTGCCTCCTGCACCGGATGAGATGAAGGAAGG
>CAMAZK010000379.1 GCA_945863205.1 Akkermansia muciniphila
TCGACAAACGGCGCGTGGTCCACCAGGGCGCCCGTCGTATTGATCTCCGGATTCATCAGCATGCGGGAGCATGGGATCTTCACCGCCGGCTCCGCCCATTCGGCCAAGGCGGATGAATCCGGCACGATCTGGGGGATGCCGCAGGCCATGCCTTCCATGGTCGTGAGACCCCAGCCTTCGCCGAGCGTCGTGGACATCTGGACATCGAGGCTGTTGTAGATGAACTGCAGGTGGTGCGTGCCTTGCAGGTCACGAATGCCCTCGCTGCCTGTCAAAAGCAGCCGGTCTGCGCAGCCGTGATACTCGGCCACGCGATGCAGATCCCAGCCGGTGTCCTTTCGGGCGCAGTGCAGCAGCAGGAAGGCATCCGCAACGGCATGGCTCCGGACCCAGTCGGCGAAAATCTCGATCGTCAGGTCGAGGCGCTTGCGCGGCTGGTTGCGGTTCAGATTGCCCACGATGAAGGCGCTCCGCGGCACGTTCAGATCGAGCAACTGCCGCGCCTCCCCACGGGGCATCGGCTGAAACACGCCGGTGTCGATGCCGTGCGGGATCACGTGCCGCTTCCCCGAAAAACCGGCCTTTACCGCCTCGCGGTGGCCGAAGTCCGTGTACCAGATCGCCGCATGCAGGCGGTTGAGTTCACGCACCGCCGCCGGGTCCAGATTCCCCCCGTCCACCGGCATGTAGCCGATCACAGGCATGCCCTTCGGCGCGAGCTTGACGAACTCCGCCACATTCCACCAGTCGTTGTTAATGACCACCGCCGCAGGGGCGAACTCGGCGCAAAGTGCCTGGAAACGGTTCATCCCCCACATGTCACCGCCCTGCCAGGCGGGCATGACGCGGTAGGGCAGACCATGCGGCGAACCGTCATAATTCACCCCGGAGACGACCACGTCCCAATCCTGGCGCAGGTGATCCAGCACCGAATGCGTGACCGTGGCGAAGCCTGTGGGCACCAGCGCGTCGCCGATCCAAAGCAGCAGCGGCTTGGTGCTGCGTGCGGAGCCGACCATCACCAGAGAAATCGGCGCATCAAACGCCTGCGCACCACTGGCGCTCGCCACGCCGCTGGCCAGCACGGCGCTGGGGGCTGTCGTGCTGCGGGGCGCGGATTTTGCCAGGGTGCGCTTCCCGGCCGGTGCCTTGCTTTGCACCTTCTTCGCTTTCGGGAGCGCGGCGCCGGCGGCTGCCGGGGTGGACTGCTGACTCGACACTGGCTTCGGGGCGGGCTTTTTCATGATCTGATGAGCTTGTGGGGGTGATGGGAGGGAAATGGAGTTCGCGAGTTCAGTCGGCGACGCTGATGCGGCAGGTCGGCAGCAGCATGGCCATGTGTTCGATGAGCGTGCTGCCCGGCGGGAGGTGCTCGGCGCTGACGCGCACCATCCGCAGGGAGCGGCAGGCCGCCAGATAAGGGGCGATCGGCTGGCCGACGAGTTTGCAGGCGGTGAGATCGAGGCTTTCCAGGGACTCCAGCTCCGCCAGCGGCCCCAGGGCCTCCAGCGGAACATCCAGCCCGCGCAGACTCAGGTTCGTGACCGTCCCGGCGTATCGAATCAGCCGGAGCAGGTCTTCCAGCACCACCTCGTCCTTGATCGGTGCGGCGGAAAAACACACCCGCCAGACGGTGTACGGCTCGTCGGGAAGGTCCACGGAGTACCAGATGTCCGCCTCCTCCCCCATCGCCTTTTCAGGCGCAGACGCGGACACGACATTCACGAATCCGTCGTGGGCAAAGACCCACTGGGCCAGCTGCTCCTGCTCCGCCGTCACTGGCCCCCGGGACTTCGCGGCGACTGCCGCGCTGACGGGCGCTCCCAGCCATCCGAGCTTCCATGCCGCCGCCGCCAGCCCGCAGACAAGGAGCGCGGCCAGCACCCCCGCCCGCACGCCGCTCTGCACGCGTTTCTGCTGCCGGTAGTTCACCGTCTCCGCACCCGTGGATACCTTCCCTGCCGCCGGTGCGTCGGCAGCCTCGCGGCGCATGGGCCGGCGGTAGTTTTTCCATTCATCCGCGCTCAGGAGCAGCTTTTCCAAGAGTTGGGTCATGTCGCTCACATTCTGGTAGCGCTTGTCGGGATCGTTTTGCATCGCCTTGCTCACCAGGACGTCCACGCGCCGGTCGGCGCCGGAGCGGATGGATGGCGGCTCCCAGACGCCTTTCGGGACGTAGCCGGTGAGGAGTTCGTAAATCATCACCCCCAAGGAATAAATGTCCGCCCGGTGGTCCACCTTGCCAGCCTCCCGCATCGCCTCCGGCGCGATGTAGTCCGGCGTGCCCAGCGTCGAGCCTGTCGCCGTGTAGTCCGCAGAGGCCGGCCCCACCACTTTTGCCAGGCCGAAGTCGGCCACCTTCACGTTTCCACGCTCGTCGATCAGGATGTTTGCCGGCTTCACGTCCCGGTGCACGATGCCGCGCTCATGCGCGAACTGCAGCGCCTCGCACACCTGGCTGATGATCCTGAGGATCTGCCTGGGCTCCGGGGAGCTCCGCTTCAGCAGATGCTGCAGATCCATGCCGGAGACATACTCCATGGCGTAGTACATCTGCCCGTCCGGCGTCTCGCCAAAGTCATACACCGCGACGATGTGCGGATGATTGAGCTGCGCCAACGCATGGGCTTCTCTCTTGAAACGCTCAGCGAAGGATTCCTTGTCGCGATGCACCTGCGGCAGCAGTTTCACGGCTACGGTGCGGTTCAGACTGCGCTGCGTCGCCTTATAAACCGCCCCCATCCCGCCCCGGTCGATGAACTCGATGAATTGATACGCGGGGATCAAGCGGTCCAGCTCCTCCGTCGAGGGTGGCGAGAATGGCTCAAACCGGATGGACTCTTGGCGACTGTCAGGCACCGACGGCATGAGTCCATTTAAGGGCGCTCCTCCCAGTTTGGCAAGACAGGTGTGAATCGAGAGCCAAAAATTCACTAGAAAGCGATCCGGGCAGTGACGATCAGACTGCCGCCGATCACACTAACTCCGTCAAGGTCCCGCGCGTCACGCCGAGCTGGCTCTGCGCTTTCAGATCGCGCCAGATCTCCTCGCCATCGCGCTCGCCCGCCAAAAGCTCCTGGTAGGTGCGCAGGACGATCATCGCCTCGTCCGCGTCTTCTTCGAGTAGCTCGACGCGGAAGCAGCGCAGGCCGTGCTCGCGAAGTTCATCGAAGAATTGCGCTCCTGTCTGCGCCACGGCGTTGAATAGCGTGTTGCGGCAGCCCACATCGGCCTTCAGCGGATGGTGCATGCCCACGCGGTCACGCAAGTGCACGCGGTGCCTGTCGCAGGGACGGCCGCAGTTGGTGAAGTCGGTCCCCTTGCTCAGAAACGCCGCGAAAACGCAGTGCTCCATGTGAAACATCGGCATGTGCTGATGCAGCGTCAGTTCGAACCACGCGGGCGGCGCGGCGGCCAGCAGATCGACCACCTGCTCGATGTTCAGGTCGTAGCTGATCGTGAGCCGCTCCAGGCCGGAGTTCTTCAAAATCCCGGCCGTCAGCGGATTCGCCACGTTCAGTGAAAAATCCCCGGTCATCGGGATGCCGGCGTCTTTGAAGAAAGCCATGGCGCCGAGATTCCGGATGAGCACGCCGTGCGGTTCCGCCCGCTGGATCAGCTTGAAGAAGCCCGCTTCCCCCGACTTCTGAATGCGGGGCGTCGCCAGCCAGACCTCCGCCGTGTCGCTGCGTTCCTTGATCTGCTTCACTAGGCCCGCGTAGAGCCGGATGTCTTCAAAATCGAGGTAGAGACGCGGAATGCCGAGCACCAGCGCCGCGTCGATGTGCGCCTGCGTGCGGCACAGCGCATGGATCTGGAGTGGCGACGATTCGTCGCCCTTCCCGCGTGATGGCATGAGTGATTCGAGTGTCACCGTGCTGGTTGGAGTTGGTTTGGGCGACGACT
>CAMAZK010000380.1 GCA_945863205.1 Akkermansia muciniphila
GATGAAAAAGCGCCACCTGCTTCCCGAGCCACGCGGCCAACTGCGGATGCCGCCGATCACGATTGGGAATGAAGCAGTGCCCATTTTGTACCTGATAGAACACCAACTGGTGAAACATCCCAAGCCAGGCGACATCAGGCTCTTCATGAGCCAGCATCCCGTCATGCTGTGCCTCATCGGTGGCTGGGTCGGATTCATGAATGGAATCGTTCATGAGCGGGGATGCTGCCAGACGGTCATTCTTTAGGCAAGCATAAGATTGGCGTCAAACTCACAGGTATAAGGCACAGACTCCGCCAACAGCGCATCCTTGAGCGGCGAGAACAAATTCGAATGACGAGCGCATGTTCGCACTGCTGGTGAGGCTTTGGTGCCCATCGTGTCCCCAATGATGCGGAGCGAAGACTACTTCACCAGGATCGGGAAGTTGGCCGTCGCGGCGCGTTGGTGTGTGTCGGTCACGCGAACGTGGACTCGATAGTCGCCGGGCTTCTGTGGCGCTCGAAAGGTCGCTGTCGATCCTTCGACCTTCACCACACATTCGGGCATCGAAGCAGGCGCGCGTTCTTTGCCTTTGGCATCGCGTCCGGCGCTTTCAGGGGTAACGCTCCATTGCCAGGACAGCACGTCGCCATCGGGATCACGCGCCGTGGCCTCCGCCTGGAACTCACTGCCTGCGGCGACCTCTCGTTTGGCAGTGGCACTGACCAGGCTCGAGATCACGGGAGCTTGATCGGGAGGAGCCTGGCACCTCCACAGCTCATGCATCACATCGCGCACAGCGGTGGATTCACCGCTTTCGGTGAAGATGCCAAACCACGTCGAGGTGGCCTCCTGCTTTTGCCCCCAGAGAAAGACGTAGCCACCCCAGCAGTCGCCTGCGGGCTGAATGGCGGCCTGATAGGCCTTGCGAATGAACACGGCCTTCTCGGTGCTCGTTTGCTCGATGGGCGCTCCCCAGGGTGCACGCGGGCTTTCCCAGAAGCCTCGCGGACCGTATTCGGTGACCACCCACGGGCGTGTCCATTTTCGCTCTGCAAGATAGCTACGCAGTCCAGTGAGTGCGCCGTAGGTGTTGATGCCAACAAAGTCGAGACTCGGTGTGAGCGCATTGAGCCCCGCAATTTTCAGCGGTTGGAGGCCTGCGAGTGCGGTGAAGGAGGGGTGCGCAGAGTCCAGTTCCTTCACGGCCTTGGCGAGCACCTCCAATTGAATCCAATAGGCCATGTTGTTGCCATCGCCTTCGGCTTCGTTGCCGATGCCCCAAAAGAGCAGCGCGGGGTGATCGCGATACTGAAGCACCTCCTTCTTCACGCGCTCCGTTTGGCGTGCACAGTGCTCGGCGTTCGCGTAGGAGAACCAATTGCACTCAGGCTCCAGCCAGATGCCAGCGCAGACGGTTAGTCCACGCTGCTGCGCCGCTTCGAGGATCGGCCCCAGACCATTCGTGGTCCAGGTGCGTATGCTGTTGCCGCCCGTGGCGACGAGTTCATCGAGATGCTTGTCGCCTGCCGCGCCTTTGAAAAAGTACGGCTGGCCACCGCGAGTGATGCCGACTCCCGGCACAATCTTCACTGGCACGGCTTCCGCAGCGGCGTGAGTGGTCGCGATGGAAAAAAGGAGTAGCGAGGTGAGGATCGGGCGGATCATGACTGACTCATCGTGTGTAGTTTTGACCGGTGCAAGACGACACGATCAGGGTGCCTGTCGGCGGTGTTCCGTCGGCGACATGCCGGTCACGGCTCGAAAAGCCCGCGTGAAGGCGCTGTGGTCCGAGAACCCGCAGTCGAGCGCGATCTGGGCCACGCTGGCATCGGTTTCACGCAGCAGTCGGCAGCCCACGGTGATGCGTGTCTTGGTGATCAATTGCATGGGGCTGATGCCGTGGATGCGTTTGATCACGCGGGCAAAGCGTGCCGCCGTCATGCCTGCTTTTTTTGCCAGCGAGGAGGGGCTCACGGGATCATCGTAGGCGCTTTCGAGATAGCGCAGAACCCGCGCTATTTCGGGCGAGACATCGTCACGACTCACGGGGGCCGCGAGGTCTTTTGAGATGCCAATGAGGCCTGTCACCTGCCCATGTTCATCGCGGATGGGCAGCTTACTCGTGAGACCCCACACCGGCACATTGGGCCGACGCCAAAAGAGTTCCAATCGCTCCACGATGGGCTGCCCGGTGCGCAGCACCTGCTCATCCTGCTCGGTGGGAATGCGTCCGTAGTCGCCGGGGCAGACATCGCAGGGTCGCCTGCCGATCATCTGCGATTTGTGCTTGAGCCCATGGCGCTCGACGAGCGATTGATTCACTACCAGGTAGCGTCCCGAGGCATCCTTGATGAAAAAAGCCGTGTCGTGCATCAGGTCGGCGATCTGCTCGATCATGCGCACTTCCATCAGCAGGATGCCTTGTTTGAAAAGGGTGCCTGGAAAGGCTGGTGCGGCTTGTTTCATGAGATGTGGCTTTCTCGCAAAATGGCCGCTTGCGGGCCGCCTGCCAGCCGTTTCGTCATTGTGCGGTTTTTGACGGCTGCGGCAGGCAGAAAGGTCAAGACACAGGGACTCTTCATGCCAGACCGTGAGGAGATCATGCACCGCACTCTTTCCATCCTAATCGCCACCTTCCTCATGAGTCATGACGCGTTATCCACCGATGAAATCACCGAGTTGCAAGTCCGGGCAAAAGGCGGCGATGCCAAAGCTCAGATCGATCTCGCCATTCGTCTCCGCGACGGCAAAGGCATCGCCAAAGATGATGCCGAGGCCATGCACTGGGCGCACAAGGCTGCCGATGCAGGCAACGCCGACGCACTCGACTTCGTCGGCTTTGCCTACCTGCGCGGCGCGGTGGTAAAGCGGAATCCCGCCATCGCTATCGCTTACTTCAAAGCAGCGGCGAGTGACTCGGCGCAGGCTGCCTTCAACCTCGGCCAATGCTATTTCGGAGCGCAAGGCACGGAGCAGGACTGCGAGCAAGCCCTCGAATGGTGGAAGAAGGCCGCCGAGCGTGGACACGGTCGCGCCGCGGCCAATGCCGCGATGGCCTATCACTCCGGCGAAGGCATTCCCGCCGATCCCGTGCTCGCACGCCGTCTCGCCGAGCGTGCTGCGGAGTTGAATGATCCCAGCGGCCTCGTGTTGCTCGGTGAAATGCATTTCCAAGCCGGTGACCCCAATGCCTCGAAAGCGAACTGGACCAAAGCCTCCAAACTCCATCCCACCAACGCCACCGGTCATCCTGCACAGCCTTCCGGCAACGCCTCGGCACAACAAGCTGCCGATCTACTCAAGCTCATCGACTATCGCCAACGCAAAGGCGAGCCGGGCAAGTTTGCCTTCGTGCAGATGCCCCACATTCAGCAGGGCTACAACAACTGCGGCTCCACCGCCTGCGCCATCTTCGCTCGCTTCCATGGCAGCAAGATCGGCGGCTGGGATTTCAAAAAGCTGTGTCCATCACCCCTCGGCACCGGCACGGACTGGGGCCATTTGCTCGATGCCTCGGCCAAAATCGGCCAGAAGTGGAAGCTCGTCACCTACACACCCGATGACGACGGCTTCGTGAAAGCCACCGACATGCTCAAAAGCGAACTCGATGCCGGTCGGCCCGTGATCGTCGATTTCAAATACATCGGCCCTCAATACCCGAATGGCAGTGCGGGCCATACGCTGAACGTCTGCGGCTACATCGCGAAGGAAGACCTCTACATCCTCTGCAATCCCGCCGTGGCCACACCCGGCCTACAACTGATCACCGCCGCCGATTTGAAGAAATTCTGGCGCTCCGATCACTACGGCGCGCTGTCGAAAGGCGTGCTCTCGCGGCCAGCTTTTGTCATCGACCGTTCCTGAAATGACCTGACAGCATGAAACCC
>CAMAZK010000381.1 GCA_945863205.1 Akkermansia muciniphila
CGATAGAGCGTGAAACGCCCGTCCTCGAGCTGGCCCTGGCGATAGCCAGCGAAGTCGGCAATGAGCCTGCGCTTGCGGTCACGGATGGTTTTGACATCAACGCCCTGCGACGTGGCCTTCAACCCGAATTCGGCCGCGTCACGCACATGAAGCTGGCGGTTGGCGGACTCTATGAGTGTCTTGCTCGGCATGCAGCCGCGCAGGATGCACAGTCCGCCGAGTTCCTGTGCGCCATCGATCACCGCGACGCGTAAACCCGCGCTGTGCGCTGTTCTTGCCGCTGCATAGCCGCCGCTGCCTCCGCCGATGACCACGAAATCGAAATGGTGTTCTGCCATGCGGAGAGGTGCAGGGCGGTGGAGTGGTTCGCAAGCGTTGAATCCACGACAGGCTGGCAGCCTGTTTCACGCTCGCCGCTGTCGGACCGCTTCAAACAGGATCGCCGCTCCGGCGGCGGCGACGTTGAGGGATTCGACGGGGGCGTGCAGCGGGATGCGCACGCGGGCGTCGCAGGCGCTCATGATCTCGGTGCTCGCTCCGCGGCCTTCGTTGCCGAGAATGAGCAGGGTGGGTTGCCTCCAGTCGTAGTCGTAGTGCGAGAGGTCGGCCTCTCCCGTGGCGACGACGGTTTGAAGCCCGTGCTTGCGGCAGGTCTCGATGACGCCGAGCCCGGAGACATCCGGCAGGATGGGCAGCCGAAAAGCGGAGCCCATGGAGCTGCGCAGGGTCTTTGGCGAAAAGGCATCGGCGGAACCGGCGAAGGAGAAAATGCCCTGAACGCCCGCAGCTTCGGCGGTGCGGACGAGGGTGCCGAGATTCCCGGGATCCTGGATGCGGTCGAGTCCGAGGACCAGCGGGGCGCTGCCTTCAAAGAGGCGGTCCACGGCGGGAAACGGGCGCTCGGCGATGACGATGATGCCCTGCGTGGAGGTGGTGTCGCTCAGGGATTCGAGGACGGATTCCGAGAGCTGAAGGACGGGGCAGGTGATGCGTCCAAGAAGCGACTGCTGGGATGCGGAGGGCTCGGCGGCGGCGAAGCAGGCGTGCAGCCGGATGCCGGAGTCCACGCACTCGGCGGTCAGGCGCTCGCCTTCGACGAAGATCAAATCACGCTCGCGACCCTCTCGGACCCGGCGGGCGTGTTTGACGCGTTCATTGGAGGAACTGGTGATGAGCATGGGACGGACCTTCCTGCGGATGCGTGGGGAGGCAAGTACGAGTCCTGCCCGGTGCGAGGCCGAGGCCTGACTTGGTGACGACGACTCAGGGATCGCAGATGTTCGTCGTCACCCGAGTTCCACGGTCAGGGTGCCGCTTTAACCTTCTTTTCCCTCGCGCTTTCCGGAACCCGGCTTCATTGACTTGCCTGTCGTTTTTCGACATTCGCTCCAATGCTCAGCTTCCTCCTCCGCCGCGCCCTCAGCAGCGTGATCGTGATCTTCTGCGTGATCTCGATCACGTTCGTGCTCGCACGGATCACAAAGGGAGGCCCTTTCGACAAGGAGAAGGAGCCGCCGCCTCACATCAAGGAGGCGCTGCTACTGCGCTACAAGCTCAATGGCAGCGTGTGGGAGCAGTACACGGCGTACGTTTCTTCGCTGACCCGGTTCGACCTGGGCCTGTCCACCCGCTACCGCGACTGGCGTGTTTCGGAGCTGCTGCGGCAAAAAATGCCGAACTCCTTCGCGCTGGGTTCGCTGGCCTTTGTGATCGCGAGCTGTGCCGGCGTCTTGCTGGGCAGCGTGGCCGCCATGCGGAAGGACACCTGGATCGACCGCTCGGCGATGTTTGGCGCCCTCGTCGCGATCTCGGTCCCTTCCTTTGTCAGCGGCCCTTTTCTCATTGCGGTCTTCGCCCTTTGGCTCGGCTGGCTGCCCGTGGGAGGCTGGGGGACGGCGGGGCAGATGATCCTGCCCGCCATCTGCCTCGCCGCGCCTTACATCGCCTACGTCGCCCGCTTGATGCGCAACAGCCTGCTTGACGTGCTGAAGAGCGATTTTCTGCGCACCGCCCGTGCCAAAGGCCTCACGGAAACACAGGCCGTGGCCAGGCATGCGGTCAAAGTGGCCATCCTTCCCGTCATCACCTTCCTGGGGCCGCTGGCCGCCCATCTGCTCACGGGTTCGATGATTGTGGAGAGCGTCTTCAACATCTCCGGAGCCGGCATGATCTTCGTGAATTCGATTCAGAACCGGGATGTCTTCCTGCTCGGTGGCGCGGTCATCGTTTACTGCGTGCTGCTCGTGCTCTTTAACCTGTTCGTGGACGTGATCTACACGCTGCTGGACAAACGCATCAAGCTCTATGCCTGAAGCCGCCGCTCCCGCACAAATCGCCCGCCCGGACGGCTGGCAGGTCCTGAAGCGCAATCGTGCGGCGCTCATCGCGCTTGGATTCCTTGCCGTACTTTCGCTGGTCGCGATCATCGTGCCCATCCTGCTGCCCGCCGGGCTGAAGCTGACCAGCGGGGACTCGTTTGTGCCGCCATCGTCGGAGCATCTGCTCGGAACCGACGTGAACGGCCAGGACATGCTCTACCGCCTGCTTTCCGGTGCGCGGGTCTCCCTCGGCGTCGGGCTGGTCGGTGCGCTCATCAGCCTCGTCATCGGGACGCTCTACGGCATGGTCAGTGGCTATGCGGGCGGGCGGGTGGACGCCGTGATGATGCGAATGATCGAGGTGCTGCAGTCCGTGCCCCGCATTCTTTTCATCATGATCCTCATCGCGGCTCTGGATGACTACGTGAAGGAGTGGGTCGATGGCTGGCGGTTGGCCGCCCAGTCAAACAACTGGCCGTGGCTGGCCGCCGCAATGAATGATCTCAAGGCCTACTCGAAGGTTCTCGTGATGATCGTATCTCTCGGCCTCGTCGAATGGCTCACCATGGCGCGCATCGTCCGCGGTCAGGTGCTGGTGCTGCGTGAGATGACCTTCGTCACCGCCTCCCGGGCGATGGGGCAGGGGAGTTGGGGCGTTTTGCGCCGTCACCTGCTGCCAAACCTGAGCACCATCATCCTCACCTACCTCACGCTGACGATCCCGGCCGTCATTCTTGACGAATCGTTCCTCAGTTTCCTCGGGCTCGGCATTGAAGATCCCGCCGCAAGCTGGGGCTCCCTGCTCAAGGACGGTGCGCAGGTGATCAATCCGCTGGAAAGCAAGTGGTGGCTTCTCGTTTTCCCCGCCCTCCTCATGTCCGCCAGCCTGCTGGCGCTCAACTTTCTCGGCGACGGCCTGCGAGACGCTTTCGACCCGAAGAGCGGGGAGTAGCTGGTTCAATGCAGAAAACCGGTTGTAGCCGTCAGTTCATGGAGCGCGGATCGGGAAGCAGGCGGCTTGTGTCCTTGACCAGCTCCTTGGTCGCGCGAGGCCACCGGGATTGTTTCGGAAAACGCCACGGGAGAACAGTGAACGCAGTTTAGGCTTGCCTCGGCTGCTGAATTTTGAGACGAAGGGTGGGTCAACCCCATTATTCCTTCGCGTATGAGTGATTCCGCAGCCGCCCCGGCTCCCCTGCAATTCTTCACCCTCAAAGACGGGCTCGTCTCCAGCGATGGCGACCAGGCCGCCGTGGACAGCTTCGCCGCCGATTTCCAGGGGCTTCGCCACTTTGGTCTCAAGATTGGTGACTGCCTTGACCTCGGCGCTCCGTGGATGGGGACGCTCCAGGAGGACGATTTCACCCTGAATTACGCGTACTTCGATGCCGGCACCGATCCCCAGGACCCCGGCGCTGGCGCTCTCATCGGCCAGCGCATCCCCATGTTCGAACTCCTCACCCGCGTGAACTCCCCGGAGGCATAATCCCA
>CAMAZK010000382.1 GCA_945863205.1 Akkermansia muciniphila
AACGACGGTATCAACGGGCAGGAGGGTGCGCTCAAACTTGGGCAGCAAGAAATCCTGATACCAAGTCTCCAGCCTGCCTGCAAAATCAGCGTCTCGTTTGGCGACTTGCAGGATGCCTCGGCGGATCTCAACCAGAGTGATCACGCTGATGAAAACGGGCACTTCAGCCGTGCTCTGGTGCCAGTGGCGGAACTGTGCATCCCCCTTCGGTCCCTTGCGCAGCTCGGAAACGGCGACGGTATCCAGCAAAAGACCCGCACTCATGGGAAAGCCAAAGGTCTGCCTGGGTCTTCACTGCGGGGCGTCAGGGGCAAGTCGTAGTCAGCCGTGGCTTCGTCGTAGAGTTCGCCAAGCATGGCCGTGGTCGGCAGTGATAACTCAGAAACGCGGTCACGAGTCGCCGGATTCCGCAGCATCTCAGCGAGGCTGAGGGGTTTTGGCTGAGGCTTGTGCAGTTCTCGCCGCAGCAAGTCGGCAAGCCAGGACGAGAGAGTCTTGGACTCCACTCCAGCCCGCTGCTGGGCCGCCTTGCAGAGGTCATCAGGAAGTTGGAGGGTCATGTTCATGGAAGTGAGATTAAGCGATTTGAAAAAGTCGGCAACTGCTCATGCAACCAGCGCCCCGTTGAGTTCATCCATCAAACCATCCATGCGGTCGCCGAAGAGCTGATACATGGTGCCGAGACCGCCCTGGGAATCAAAGGGGGCGAGTTCGAGGTCGTCGCGGTCGAGATGGAAGGAGGTGGTCATGTGGTCGCGGATCATGTTCAGCCAGTTCACCTGCGCATCGGTGAATTTGGGGCCGGGTTCGTTATGTTTGGCCATGATCCAGTGCTGGAAGTTCTTCCGCACCACGTCATCAAAGGCCGTCAGCTTCACATCCACGCCGCAGGCACGGCGAATCAGCGAAACGAGGGCCGTCAGCTCATTGAGCGGTGTTTTGGCCTTCGTCTCATCCAGGTGCTGATAAGCCTGATACACCCTCAGCGGGGCCAGACGCGGTGCATCCGCCCGCAGCGCGGTCATGACCTGCTCCAGCATGGCAAAGGTGATCTCACGACGCCGAAACGGCTCGGCATAGAAGATCGTGAGTGCGGTGAATTCGTTCTGATGCTCCTGCAACCACGCGGCGAACTCTTGGGTGAGTGTCTCCGCCTTGGCCTGCTCATCCTGCGCCCAATTAGCCGTGACAATCTTGTCCTGCTGATCGTGGTTGATCTTCTGCTCCTTGTCCCGGCGGATGCTGTCGATGAGTTCGATGAGATCACCCGTGAAGACATTGGCGGCGGCTTTCACAAGCTGCGCCTGCGCTTTCTCGCGGTTCGTCTCGCCAGGGTTCGTACCGGGCTCCTGTCCGGCGATTTCGAGGGCTTTCGCCTCCACGTTGTCGCCATCAATGGCAGCGATGAGGCTGCTGACGATGCTGCTGAGCACCACGCCGCCGGATTTCTCCGCGATGCGGGCGTGGTCGTGCTTATCGAGCTGCTTGTTCAGCCGGGCGAGGCGTCCGGCGAGGCTGCTGACGGTGTCCGTATCACTCGCGCCCATCATCACACCCATGGCCAGATCTTTGAGCGGCACGCCGGGCTTGGTGATGAGTGGTGTGCTGGCCGTCTTGAGCGACTTCGTGACGCCGATGGCATCGACGATGACGTAGTGCGTCTTTGCCGTGACGGCGGAGGGTGTGACCTTCCGCAGGTCATCCAGCTCCAGCGTGCGGGTGCCGCGGCCTTTCATCTGCTCGAAGTAGTTCCGGCTCTTCACGTCCCGCATGAAGAGCAGGCACTCCAGCGGCTTCACATCCGTGCCGGTGGCGATCATGTCCACGGTGACGGCGATGCGCGGGTGGTAGTCGTTGCGGAACTGCGCCAGCACGGACTTCGGGTCTTCCTCGGCCTTGTAGGTGATCTTTTTGCAGAAGGCATTCCCCTCACCGAACTCCTCGCGGATAATTTGAATGATGTCGTCGGCGTGGGAGTCGGTCTTGGCAAAGACGAGCGTCTTCGGCACCTCCGTGCGGCCTGGGAAGATCTCCGGCAGCTTGTCGCGGAAGGTTTTCACGATGAGCCGGATCTGCGAGGGCACGACGACCTTGTCATCGAGCTGCTTCGCGGAATACGCCTCGTCCTCATCCTGCTGCTCCCAGCGGCGCTTACGCGTGACGCGCTCGCGATGCTCCACGGGCTGCTTGGCCACGAGGCGGGTGCCGGTGGTGGTGACCTCCGTCTCGATGACGTAGGTTTCGTTGCCAACATTGACGCCATCTGCCACGGCCTTTTCGTGGCTGTAGTCACTGACGACGTTGTTTTTGAAGAAGCCGAAGGTGCGGTTGTCCGGCGTGGCGGTGAGGCCGATGAGGAAGGCGTCAAAGTAGTCGAGCACCTGCTGCCAGAGGTTGTAAATGCTGCGGTGGCACTCGTCGATGATGATGAAGTCGAAGAACTCAGGCGGCACCTTGTCGCTATAGACGACGGGCATGGGCTTCTTCGGTCGCGTGAGCTGCTCGGCGGGTGTCAGCTCCTCCAAAGCCTCGTCCAGCTCCTCGCCCTTCAGGATGGAGTAGAGCCGCTGGATGGTGCAGATGACAACCTGGGCATCCTTGGGCACAGAGGACGACTTCAGCCGCTGCACGGTGTAAAGCTCGGTGAAGCGGCGATTGTCATCACTCGGCGTGAAGGCCATGAACTCCTGCTCCGCCTGCTCGCCAAGGTTCTTGGTATCGACGAGGAAGAGAATGCGCTTCGCTTTCGCAAACTTCAGCAGGCGATAGACCTGCGTAATGGCCGTGAACGTCTTCCCCGATCCCGTGGCCATCTGGATGAGCGCACGGAGGCGGGCCTCGGCGAGGGAGACTTCATGGTTCGTGATGGCGACCTCCTGGCAGTCGCGCAGGCGGAGCTCGGCTGCGGGGAGCTTGTTGGGATTCAGCAGAGGGATTTTCGTGAGGCGGGCGCGGAGGGAGTCGCCATCTTCGATCCACCGTAGCAATGTCTCAGGCCGGTGGAAGCTGAACACTTCCCTCGAACGTGGCTTGGGATCGGCCATGTCGGTGAAGCGGGTGATGAGTCCCGTGCTCTCATACAGAAAGCGCAGCGGCTGCTTGTTGCTGACCCACTTCAATTTTGCATTCGCGTAACCGGCCGTCTGATCCTCCACCGTGGTGATGTTCTGCCCCATTTCCTCCTTCTTTGCCTCCATCACGCCGCATGCCTGCTTTAAGACAAAAAGCACATAGTCCGCCGGGCCGGTGTCCGTGGGATACTCGCGAACAGCGATGCCGGGACCTGCATTGAAATCGATCTTCTTTTTGTCCTGCACCTTCCAGCCCGAAGCCTCCAGCATCGCGTCAATGCGATCCCGGGCGAGCTGTTCAGGGTTTTGGTTGGGGGGAGGCATGTGCCAGAGATAAAGCTGCGCCCGGAGGAGTCGGGCCATTGTGATGATTTCCCTATGGAGGTGCGCTATGAAAGCGGAGTGTGGTAGGAAAGGCAAGGCACGAAGCGCTGCACCACGCAGGCAGAGAGGGCTTTTCCCCTTCGTGCTCTTTTTCGGCCAACCGCATGGGCACCCAGCAAGCGTCAACCACCGTCAACAGGAGGTGTGGCGGGCAGAGGGTCATGGTTTCTGCGGTGTGGCGGAGGGCGGGAAAGGCCTTGAGGATCAAGGCGTTAGGGGGCGCGCCCGGGGGCATCGGGGCTTTCACACGTGGCCGGACCTGCACTTTTTTGCCTTTTTAGGCTTTTCGGTCACTGCCTTTTTTGTTTTTCTACCCGCTGTTCCAACCCCAGCGTGTCATGCAGGCGAAAGCG
>CAMAZK010000383.1 GCA_945863205.1 Akkermansia muciniphila
CATGAAGGCGGCGGCTTCGGTGGCGGCCTCCACGCCGTCCGGGAGGACGAGCAGGTGGCGCTGCGTTGCTTCGGCGAGCCAGTGGCGGCGTTCGGCGAGCACGGTTTCCGCTTCCGGCGAGTGCGCCCAGTAGCGCCGGGCATCGCCGGGGCGCAGGTTCATTTGCAGGCGATGATCGGCGGCGGGGAAGAGGCGGAGCCAGTCGGTCATGTGGCGGCTTCGGCGGCGGAATCAGACACCGGATTGATGCGGATGAGGGAGAAAAGCCTGCGGACGAGCCGGGTGATGTCGTCGAGGGCGAGGTAGCACATGGGCACGAGGTAGAGCGTGATGACGGTGGCGAAGAGGCTGCCGTAACCCATGGCGACGGACATGGGGGTGAGGAACTGGGCGCTGGTGGCCTGGGCGCTGCGGTTGTCGCCAAAGATCCATTCGAGGAGCTGCTTGATGACCGGTGGCGAATTGTCCACCAGCGGGCCGAAATTGAAGATGAGCGGCATGAGGCCGACGAAGGTGGTGATCTGGGTGAGGAAGATGGCGCGGAAACGCGAGGTGCCACCTTCGGTGACGGCGTGCCGCATGTCTCCGGTGTCGTCACGCACTTCGTTGATGCGATCGACGAGGACGAGGGTGTCGTTCACGATGACTCCGGAGACGGCCAGGATGCCGCAGAGGCTCATGAGGCTCAGCGGCATGTCGTGAAAGACGTGGCCGAGGGTGGCACCGACGACGCCGAAGGGGACGACCAGCAGGACGATGAGGGGCTGCAGGTAGCTTTTGAAGGGGATGGCCATGAGGCCGTAGAGGCCGAAGAGGACCATGATGGAGGAAACCCAGAGCGCTGCCTGGCTTTCGCGCTCGCTGCGGGCTTCCCCTTCGTAGCTCCAGCTGATCTGCGGATGATCGGCCAGGATCTGATCGATGACGGGGCGCACGGCCTCGCGGACGACGGCGGGGTTGGTGGTGAGCTTGTTGACGTCGGCGGAGATGTTCAGGGCGCGGCGGCGGTCCACGCGCATGATGGAGCTGAAGCTCTTGCCGACCTTGGCCTCGGCGACGCGGGCCAGGGGCAGCTCCAGGCCAGCGGCGGTGCGGATACGGAGGGTGTCGAGGGTGGCCAGGGATTTGCGGTCGGCCTGCGGGTAGCGGAGCATGACCTTCACCTCGTTGCGTCCGCGCTGGATGCGCTGGACTTCGTCGCCAAAGAAAACGGCGCGCACCTGGCGGGCGAGGTCGTTGACGGTGAGGCCGAACTGCAGGGCCTCCGGTTTGAGGCGGAGCTGGATCTCGTTGCGCCCGGAATCGAGGCTGTCGGAGATGTCAAAGACGCCGGCGATGGTGCCGAGGTGCTCCTTGATCTGCCCGGACATGGCGAGAAGCTCGTCCGGATTGGTTCCTGTGAGCTGGATGTCGATGGGGTCGCCGCTGCGCATGATTTCGGCGCGGAAGTTCATTTCCTCGGCGCCGGGGATGGAGCCGTCGTAGGCGGCCTCGATGCGTTTGCGCCAGTCGGCGGCCATGGCGACGGTGCTGACCTGGAGGGAACGCTCCTCGGGGCCGTAGGTTTCCATGGTCACCTCGCCACGATGGCTGCCGCTGCCGCCGGAGCGGCCACGGGAGCTGCTGGTCATGCCGGTATTAGCGATGATGATGCGGATGACGGGGCGGCCGTCCGGGCCGACGTATTCGCTGCGCATCTGCTCGGCGAGTTCGTAAATTTTGGCGACGTGGCGGTCGGTGACTTCGAAGGGGGTGCCGTCGAGCATGACGAGGCGGCATTCGATGCGCTCACTGGCGACGCGGGGAAAGAGGGAGGTGGGGATGCGGTCGCTGGCGTAAACGGCGAAGAGGATGCCGAGGCCGCCGAAGACGGCGGCGAGGACGCTGTAGCGGTGAGTCAGGCAGAAACTCAGCGAGGGGCGGTAAACGGCCTGCACGAAGAGGGCGAGCTTTCGCTCCGAAAAGCGGTGAATGGGGTCGAGGACGTCCGCCGCGCGGCTGATGAAGGGCGTGCGGTGGGCGAGGTGGCTGGGCAGGATGAGCTTTGTCTCCATGAGCGCCAGAAGCATGACGCAGATGAAGACGATGGAGATCGGCTGAAACATGACGCCGAAGTCTCCGAACCCGAGCGCCATGGGCAGGAAGGCGACGATGGTGGTGAGCACGCCGAAGGTGATGGGCGCGGCCAGGCGGCGCGTGCCCTCGATGGCGGCCTCCAGCGGCGGCAGGCCTTGTTGTCGCATGGTGTCCACCTGCTCGGAGGTGACGATGGCGTCGTCCACGACGATGCCGAGCACGAGGATGAAGCCGAAGACGGAGGAGAGATTGATCGACAATCCGAACAGCGGCATGAGCGCGAAGGCGCCGAGGAAGGCCATGAACATGCCGACGGCGACCCAGAAGACGGCGTCGAGCCGGAGAAAGAGGCCGACGCAGATGAAGACGAGGATGAGGCTGCTGCGGGCGTTTTGCAGCAGCAGGCCGATGCGGCCCTGCACGATCTTCGAGCGGTCGCCCATGAACTCGAGTTCGACGCCGTCAGGGAAGCGCTGGTTTTTTTCGAGGATGTATTCTTTGACCTGTTCGGCGATGTGGATGGCGTTCTGGGTGCCTTCACGCATGACGGTGATGTAAACGCAGCGCTTGCCATTGATGCGCGAGATCATCGGGTTCTCGTTGAAGCCGTCGGTGATGGTGGCGATCTCGCCGAGGGTGAGCTTGGTGCCGTCCGGACGGGTGAGAATGACGATGCGGGCGTAGTCGGCGCCGCTGTAGGCACGGCCGCGGGTGCGGATGGACACGTCTCCGGCTTCGGTCTGGACGACGCCAGCGGGCAGGTCGATGGCGCTGCTGCGGATGGCGGTGCTGATTTGATCAAGGGTGAGGCCGAATTTGCGCAGGCGGGCCTCCGGGACCTCGATGCTGATCTCGTAGTCGCGCACGCCGCTGAGATTCGCGTGGGAGATGCCGGGCAGGGCGGAGAGCTCGTCCCGGACCTGCTCTCCGAGGCGGCGCAGGTCGCGCTCCGCCATGTCGGCGGAAAGGATGACGCTGATGACGGAACTCATGAAGTCGTCATGCTGGATCATGGGCCGCTCGGCCAGGGCGGGGAAATTCGGGATGGCATCGACGCGGATTTTCACGTCGTCGATGATCTGCCGCGCCAGGTCGGCATCGTCGATTTCGAGCGTGACATTGCCGCCGCTGGAGGAGGCGGTGGAGACGATGCGCTTGATGCCGGCGACCTGCTGGATGGCGTCCTCGATGCGCAGGACGATGGTTTCTTCCACCTCCTCCGGAGTGGCTCCCGGGTAGGGGACGCTGATGGAGATGAAGCGGGAGGGCGTGTCCGGGAAGACCTCGGTCGGGATGCGCTCGGAGATGAGCGTCCACGCGCCGAGGCCCATGACGGCGATCATGAGGAGATTGGCGGCGACGCCGTTACGGGCAAACCAGGCGATCATGGGGGAAGGGCGGGAAAGAAGGGCAGAGGGCTAAGGGCGGAGCGCGGCGCGGTCAAGGCCCGCGCAGACCGCCGGAGGGGAACGCCCCGCGCCCCCGCCCGGCGGCACAAAATGACCGCCGGGAAAGCAAATGGCTGCACGACTTCGCGGCTCCGCCTCCGCTCTTGCCCCCCGCGCCCCGCTGCCGCGAAAAGCACCGTGCCGCATGACCTCCGCCAAAGCCCAGACGCTCATTCCCGCCTTCGTCAAAACGCTCAAGGACGATGAAATGAGCGAGGCGAACGGGACGGTGCGCAAGGGAACCGGTGGAATCGGTGACATAATGTGACCGCC
>CAMAZK010000384.1 GCA_945863205.1 Akkermansia muciniphila
TCCGAAGCCCTATGTGCGCATCCCGGATGACGCTTTCGGCCCGGTGTTCATCAGCCAGAATCACAGCCCGGCCATCACCGAATGCCCGAATGGCGATCTGCTCGCGGTGTGGTTCTCCACACTCGGCGAGACGGATCTCACCACCGCCAACGCCGCCTCGCGGCTGCGGTTCGGTGCCACGGAATGGGAGCCCGCGTCGTCGTTCTGGGATGCGCAGGACGTGAACGACCATGCGCCGAAAATCTGGTGGGACGGCGACAAGACGCTCTTCCATTTCGTCGAAGCACGCGGCCACGGCGACAACCTCGTCCGCCGTTCCACCGACAACGGCGTCACCTGGTCGAAGGCCGAAGTGATGCGCACACACGGAGAGTCGGCCAGCAATCCCATCCGCACGAAGGACGGGATCATCGCGATCCCTTTCGACTTTTCGGGACTCTCGATCAGTCGCGACAACGGCAAGACCTGGAGCGAGACCGGGCGGGATCGTCGCGGTTCGGATGACATCCACCCGGGAGGCAAAGGCCCCTTCATCGCGGGCATCCACTCACCCATCGTCGAACTCGCCGACGGACGCCTCATGGCCTTCGGTCGTCTCTCAGCCGAGGAGCCCGCGCAGGAGCGTTTCGACCTCAAAATGCCCGTCAGCCACTCCAGCGACCTCGGCGAGACCTGGAACTATGCCGCCAGCGAGTTCCCCGTCGTGAGCAACACGCAGCGCCCCGCCATGCTGCGGCTCAAGGAAGGCCCCATCGTGCTCTGCTCCTTCACCGATCAGGCCCGCACACCGAAAGACGAACGCCAGGGCCTCACTTTCCAGTCCACCGGCGGCACCTACACCGGCATCGGCCTCTACGCCGCCGCGAGCTACGACGAAGGCAAAACCTGGCCCGACCGACGCCTCATCGCCGGAGAAGGCAAAAGCATCGCGGACATCAACGGCTACCTCGCCATGACGCAGACCCGCGACGGCCGCATCCACCTCATTACCAGCAAGGACCACTACGCCTTCAATCTTGCTTGGATCAAAGCGCTGCCTCCCGCGCCGAAGAAGTGAAATCTCAAGAGAGCCTCATGAAACCTACTCTCACCGTTGCCTGCATTCTCTTGAAATCAGCTTGGCAGGCTGTCTCGCTCCGCTCGGCGCTCACCGCCCTGTTGCTCGCGCCGCTGTTGGCGCTTTCCGCCGCCGATGTCCGCACCGGGACGTGGACCGAAACATGGCCCGACCAGGACGGACAGCTTCAAACCATGGAAGTCACCGCCGAGTTGTGGACGGAGGCTTTCCAAGCCGATCTCGACGCCGATGGCGTGTTGCACATTCCGGCACGCGAGAAGCCTTATTACCTCGACGGTCCCATCGTCCTCAAATCCGGCCAAAAGCTCACCGCAGATGCGAAGGCCGAAATCCGCCTCAAACCGGGCAGCAACACCTGCATGGTGCGCAATGAAAACATCGTTGGCTTTGCGGACAAACCCGTGCCCGAAGACACGCAGCCGGACTCCGACATCACCATCGAAGGCGGCATCTGGACCACGCTGGCGAACGGCGTCAAAGACAACCACGGCAACCAACGCGGTCATTCCTCGAAGCTCAAGCCCGTGCCTGGCACCCACGGCGTCTTCCTGCTCCACAACGTCCGCAAAGTCAGCGTGCGCAACGTCACCGTGCGCCAGAGCAGGCCCTTCGCAATCCACCTCGGCAACATCCGCGACTTCACCGTCGATGGCCTCACACTCGACCGTCACGGGCGCGATGGCGTGCATGTCGATGGCCCCGCGAGCGATGGGATCATCCGCAACGTCAGCGGCGATTCCCATGACGATCCCGTTTCGCTCACCGCCTGGGATTGGAAGCAATACAGCGCGAGCTTTGGCCCCATCCATCATCTCACCATCGAGCACATCACCGGCGCTCCCGAAGCAACGCGCAGCACCGATGCCATCCGCCTGCTCCCCGGGGTGAAGCGCTTCAGCGACGGCACCACGCTCGATTGCCCCATCCACGACATCACCCTGCGTCACATCACCGACATCCGCGACTTCAAGCTCTACGACCAGCCCAACCTTGAAGCCGGTCGCGCCAACGACTTCAGCGCCGGCATCGGCACGCTGAAGAACATCACGTTTGAAAACCTCACCTTCAACCGCCCCGGCAGCATCCAAGTCCACGCCAACACCGACGGACTCACCGTTCGTGATGCCAAACTGCTCTTTGCGCTTCCCGCAGACTATCACCTCCTCGAACTCGGTCCGAAATCGATGACCTACAAAGGCGCACCCGGCACCGATCCCTCGCGCTGGACTGAAATCTTCTCCCCCGACCTCGACTGCACCGTGCGCAATCTCGCCGTCACCGGCGTCCGCACCCGCGATTCACAGATCGATTTGCCCATCGAGGAGGTCGTGAAGGTCATCGAGCAAAAACCCAACCCCGACTATCCCAAGACCACGCCCAAAGGTGGAACGGGGAAAGGCATTTGGATTCGTTGAGAACATGAAACTCACCCTCTCACTCCTCACCACCCTCCTCCTCGCGCCGCTGGCTGCCCGCGCCGACCTCGTCGCGCATTTCCGCTTCGACGACGACCTGAAGGACGTCACCGGTCAACACGATGACCCTCCGGTCGATGCGAAGCTCTCGCCTTCCTTTGCCCCCGGGCGCATCGGCAGCGCGGTGGTGACCGAGAAAGTCAACGCGGGCATCGAACTGGCGAATCCTTCGGCGATCGACTTCAGGTGGGATTGGAGCAGGGGGCGTTGAGATGCTTTATCGACAGAAGAATGGGGACAGAAAAATATTCTGAATCTGATCGATGCGCTTCGCTTCCCTGCGGGCAGCCTTCGGCTGTCGGTCTCGCTTTGCTCGGCTCTTCTGTCCCCATTCTCCTGACGATCCTCCGCCTCATTGTCGAGATCAGCCGCCTTTGGCCGTAATGAATAGACCCGTTCCTCTGATGCCACGCTTTCTCCTCGCCTGCCTGCTTTCCACCACGCTTCTCGCCGCTCCTCCGACGGCTTTTTTGGAGCAGCATTGCTACGACTGCCACGATGCCGAAACGAAGAAGGGCGACCTCGATATGACGGCGCTGACGATGGACGCGCAGCATGTGGATCTGCTCATCAAAGTCCACGATGCGGTGGAGCGAGGTGAGATGCCGCCGAGGAAGAAAAGGCAGCCTGCGGAGGCGGAGAAGGCGGCGTTTGTGAAGGAACTGGAAACGAAGCTGATGGCGATGACCGCTCCGGCACCGGGCGGGCGCATTCGTTTGCGGCGCATGACGCGGGTCGAGTTTCAAAACACGCTGCAGGACCTGCTGGCGCTGCCGAGGCTCGATGTGATCGGCCTTTTGCCGGCGGATGGCCGGGTGGCTGGCTATGACAAGATCGCGGGTGCGCTCGACATCTCGCCCGCGCATCTCGCGGCGTATGAAGAGGCGGTCGAGAAGGCGCTGGATGCGGCGATCGCCACGCGCAGCACGCCGCCGCGAGTCTTCAAGAAGCGCATCTATCCGGCGGGGCTCTTCAAGTTTGGCGGAAACCTCGTGCAGGGGCAGTTCGTGCTGCTGAAGGACAAGCAGCCCGATCCCGCGCTGCCGGTGCGCGGCGGTTTTGAGGACAAACAAGGCCATGTGGGCGATGCGGGGCCGGACCTAGAGGAGCGCAAAAAACAGCTCGAAGCCGTGAAGGCCGGGAAAAGCGAAAGCGCGGTCGGTTTGCTCAATCCA
>CAMAZK010000385.1 GCA_945863205.1 Akkermansia muciniphila
TCGATTACGAACAAATCACCGACGAGCGGCTTGCCGCGATGCCTTCCCCAACTGCCGTCGCCCTGATATTCAAGCAGGCGGTGCAGCGTCTTCGCCTCCAGGCCGGTGCTTTCGCTGAGACGTTTCGCCGCGCGGCCGGTGGGTGCGGCGAGCACGAGCTTGACCTGCTTGCTTTGCAGAATGACCAGGATGCTGCGCAGAATGGTGGTCTTTCCCACGCCCGGCCCGCCGGTGATGATGAGCAGGCGCTGCCGCAGCGCCTCGCGCACGGCCCGCTGCTGGCTTTCGGCCAGTTCCTTGCCCGTTTTCTTCATCACCCAGGCCAGCGCCGCGTCGTCGTCGATCGGTGGATACGCTGCGGGCAGTGCGGCGAGTGATTTCACACTCGCGGCGATGCTGTGCTCTGCCGCCCGCAGATACGGCAGATACAAAAACTCGTCGTGACGCTCGATTTGGTCGCTGGAGGTGAGCGCTTCGACCTGCGGCGCGATCAACGCCTCGACACCGAGTAACTCTGTCGCCTTTTCGACCACCTTGGCTTCAGGGAAGCAGCAGTGACCGCCTTGCGCTGCCGTTTCGAGCACATGCAAAATCCCCGCCTTGATGCGCTCCGGCGCGTCCTCCGCGACGCCGAGTTGATAAGCGATGTCATCCGCCGTTTTGAAGCCGATGCCGCGAATGTCCTGCGCCAGACGATACGGATTCTCCTTCAGCACCGCCTGCGCTTCCTCGCCATACGTCTTGTAGATGCGCAGCGCTCGCGAAGAAGTGATCCCGTGCTGATGCAGGAACAGCATGATGCCGTGAATCGCCTTTTGCTTCATCCACGACTCGCGGATCTCCATGCGGCGCTTTTTGCCCACGCCCTCGACGTCTTCGAGCTTCTTCGACTCATTCTCGATGATGTCGAAGACCTTCGGCCCGAACTTTTCGACGATGCGCTTCGCATACTTCGGCCCGATGCCGTCGATCAAGCCGCTGCCGAGGTAACGCTCGATGCCGTCGAGCGAATCCGGCCGCCGCAGCTTCAATTCATCCGCTTTGAACTGCGGTCCGAAGTCGCGGTTCGGCTCCCAAACGCCGCGAGCCTCGAATTCCTCACCCGCCACGACTCGCGGAGCCTTGCCAAGCAGGCTCACGACATCCCGTTTGCCGTCCGGCACGATCTTGAGGATGCAGTAGCCGTTGTCCTCATTGTGAAACACCACGCGATCCACGAGTCCGCGCAGGACTTCGGGCCGGGTGGTTCTTCGCGGTGCAGGCATGCGAGCAGGCTAGACAAGCTGGCCGCTTGTGCGAGGGCGAATATCTCTCGTTGCAAGACGCCCGCCCCTTACCACGACTTCTGCGCCCCCAAATGAACCTCCGTCTTCTATCCCTCCTCGCACTCGTCAGCGCCGTCGCATTTGCTGAAACGAAGCCGACCTACACCTTCCCCATTCTGGCCAAGACACCGCAGGAGGAGCTGAAGACGATCCAGTTGCCGGACGGCTACTCTTTGGAGCTGGTGCTGAGCGATCCGCTCATCAAGGAACCGATGGCGATCGCGTTCGATGGCGATGGGAAGATGTACATCGTCGAAATGCGCACCTACATGCAGGACATCGACGGCACGGATGAACTCACGCCGAAGAGTCGCATCTCGCTGCATGAATCGACGAAGGGCGATGGCGTCTTCGACAAGCACAGCGTCTATCTCGACAACCTTCTGCTGCCCCGCATGGTGCTGCCGCTGGATGATCGCGTGCTGGTCGGTATCACGAACACGAATGACATCACCCTGCACCGCGATGCGAATGGGGACGGCGTGGCCGATGAGCAATCCGAGTGGTATGTCGGCGGACCACGCGGGGGCAACATGGAGCATCAGCCCAGCGGCCTCGTCTGGGGCCTCGACAACTGGATTTACACCACTTACAACGGCTATCGCCTGCGCTGGGATGGCAAGGAAGCGCCGCTCAAAGAGAACACCGCGCCAAATGGCGGTCAGTGGGGCCTCGCTCAAGACGACTACGGCAAGATGTGGTGGAGCAATGCCGGTGGTGAAAAAGGCATCTGGAACTACCAGGCGCCCATCCTCTACGCCGCGATCAATGTGAAGCAGCAGAAGGGTGAGCTTTTCGACACCGTGTGGCCGCTCGTCGGGCTGGCCGACGTGCAGGGCGGCCCGAATCGCTTCCGCCCTGAGGACAAGACGCTGAATCACTTCACCGGCTGCGCGGGTCAGACCGTCTATCGCGGCGACCGCCTGCCGCAGGAGCTTTATGGCAACGTCTTCCTGCCCGAGCCCGTCGGCCGCCTCATCCGCCGCGCCACCGTCGAGGTGAAGGACGGCATCACCACCGTCGCGAATCCGTATGAGGAGCAGATGACGGAGTTCATCCGCAGCACCGACCCGAACTTCCGCCCGCTGAACATGACCACCGGCCCCGACGGCTGCCTTTACATCGTCGATGCCTATCGCGGCATCATTCAGGAAGGCAACTGGGTGAAGCCCGGCAGCTATCTGCGCAGCGCCATCGAGCCCACCGGCATGCAGCACGTCACTGGCCGCGGCCGCGTGTGGCGTCTCGTTCACAAGGACTTCAAACCCGGCCCGCAGCCGAAAATGATCGGCGCGGCGCCCGCGCAGCTCGTCGCGCATCTCACGCATCCGAACGGCTTCTGGCGCGACACCGCGCAGCGCATGCTCATTGTCCAAGGCGACAAGTCCGTGGTCCCCGCGCTCATTGACATGGCCGCGAAAAGCGACAACCACCTCGCGAGATTGCACGCGCTGTGGACGCTCGAAGGCCTCGACGCCCTCACGCCTGACATCGTGCGCACCGCGATGAAGGATGCGCATCCGCAGCTCCGCGCGAACGCCATTCGCGTCGCCGAATCGCTGCTCAGAAGTAGGACGGGTGTCCCGCCTGTCACAGGTGAGTCGGGCATTCTGCCCGACCCCTCAGGACTCATCGCCGACATCCAGGCGCTCAAGGCCGACAAAGACCCGACCGTGGTGCTGCAGACGCTTTACACCGCGAAGCACCTCAACTGGCCGAACTGGAAACTCGACGCGCAGATGACGCTCATGACCTCGCCCAGCCTCGGCGTGAAGGAGATCGGCGCGCAGTTGCTCGTCGAAGCGCCAAAGATCAGCGGCAGCTTCACGAAGGATGAAAAGAAGCAGCTCGAACGCGGCCAGGAGATCTTCCGCTCCCTCTGCTTCGCCTGCCACGGCTTCGACGGCGCGGGCATGCCCATCGCCGGACGCGCAGGTGCCACGCTCGCCCCGCCGCTCGCCGGATCACGCACCGCTGTGCAGGGCGATGCCATCGTGCGCGTCATGCTGAACGGTCTCGCCGGCCCCATCGACGGCAAGACCTACGAAGCCGCCATGGTCAGCATGGCCAGCAACAACGACCAATGGATCGCCGACGTCGCCAGCTACATCCGCAAGGCCTTTGGCAACAATGGCAAGCTCGTCGAAAAGCAGCAGGTCGCTGCCTTGCGCAAAGAACTCAGCAAGCGCACCACGCCCTGGACCATCGAAGAACTCCACGCGCTCTACCCGCAGCCCTTGCCGAACCGCGCCGCGTGGAAACTCACCGCCAGCCACAACGACAAGACGCTGAATCATGCCATCGACGGCGACATCACGACGCGCTGGGACACCAAGAAAGCCCAGTCCCCTGACATGTGGTTGCAGATCGACCTCCC
>CAMAZK010000386.1 GCA_945863205.1 Akkermansia muciniphila
TCCTCCTTCTCTTCGCTATGAGGTGGAAGCCATCGCCGTACGCCGTCCTCAAGCCTGACTCCCATGAAACACCTGCTGACCTTCTTCATCGCTTCGAGCGTCTCATTGAGCGCAGCCCGAACTTCGCCTGACAAGTCTCCCGAGGTGCCTGCCGAACTGCCGCCGCAGATCGAGACGCTGCAACCCGGGGTGAAACTCACGCTGCTGGCCGAGCATCCCGCTCTGGTCACGCCGACGGGCATCGACGTGGATGACAAGGGCAACATCTGGACCATCGCCTGCCACACTCACTTTCGACCCGGCGACTACGACGGTCCGGAGCAGGACGAGGTGCTGGTCTTCGATGCGGACGGCGGGAACCGGCGTGTCTTTTACCAGAAGACGGAAGCCACCATGCACGTCAAATGCGGCCCTGACGGCTGGATCTATCTGGCGGAGCGGGATCGCCTCCTGCGAGTGAGGGACACCGACGGTGACGGAGTCGGTGATAAGGAAGAGAATCTCGCCACGCTCGACACCGTGGCCGATTATCCGCACAACGGCCTCAGCGGCATGGCCTGGCATCCAGACGGCGGGCTTGTTTTCTCGCTCGGTGAAAACTTTGGCAAGGACTGGACGCTCACCGGCACCGACGGCGGGAAGGTCAGCGGACGCGGTGAGGGCGGCGTATTCCGTTGCAGCGCCGACGGCAAAAATCTGCGCCGCATCGCCCGCGGTTTCTGGAATCCCTTCGGACTGCTCGTCCGGGACGATGGTGAAATCTTCGCGGCGGAGAACGACCCCGGCAGCCGTCCGCCATGTCGCTTGCTCAACATCGTCGAAGGCGCGGACTACGGTTTTCAGTGGGTCTATGGCAGTGCGCCCGTGCATCCCTTTGTCGGTCTGAATGGCGAACTCCGTGGCACCATCGGCATGGTTCATCCGTGCGGCGAAGGTCCCTGCGCCATCGTTGAGCTCGGCGGCGGTGTGCTGATCCCGAGCTGGAGCGATCACAGCATCGACTACTTTCCACTCACGCGAAAAGGTGCGGGCTACACCTCCGAGCGCATCCCTCTCGTCAAAGGCAGCGACTACTTCCGCCCGACCGGGATGGCCGCCGCAGGCGAAGGCGTGTTCTATTTCAATGACTGGGTCTTCAGCTCCTACCCCATCCACAAACGCGGGCGGCTTTGGAAACTCGAAGTCACCGCAGCTCCGTGGATCAAGGGGAAGAACGATCTGCCCACGCCGGAGGCTGAACTCGCCCACGGACTGCGTGAAGGCAAAACTAGGCTCGAAACGGCGGCGTTGCTCGAACTCGCCCGTGGTTCAGACGCTTATCTCTCCGATGCCGCGCTCACAGCACTCTCTCGTTCCGGTCTGACCATCGACGCCGTGAAGGCGCTCTCACCACAGGATCGTGTGTGGGCGCTGGTGGCCATGCGCAGGATCGATTTGAACGATGAGCGGTGGGTCCACGCCTTCTTGGGTGATCCAGATCCTGAAATGCGTTTCGAATGTCTGCGCTGGACGGCTGACGCGGTGCTGAAAGACTTCCTGCCCCAGGTCGAAGCGATGCTTTCCGATCCGCAGCTCAGCTTCCGCCTCTTCGAGGCCGTTCTGGCCACCGTGAACACCTTGCGCGATGATCCAGGCGCAGGCGTGACCAATCCCGCCGTGCTGATCGATCACATCACCAATCCCAAGACGCCTGCGCGCATCAAAGGCTACGCGCTGCGTCTGGTCCCGCCGGACCACAAACAGCTCACATCCGATCTCCTGCGCAGTTTTGCCGCCGGTGATGACCAAGCGCTCCGACTGGAAGCCGTACGCACGCTCGCCGCCCGCAGGGCATCGGCGGAAATCGCCGCCGATGAAACGCAGAGTCCGGATTTCCGAGCCGAGGCGATTCTGGGTGTTGATGACACGGCGCTGCTCCAAAAGCTCGCCAAGAGCGACAACGCGATGATTCAGGACGAGGTCCGTCGCGCCCTGCGATTCAGCGACGGCTTCACACCCAGCACAACCCGCCCAGCCTTCGACAAAATCGAGGACTGGTTGAAGCTGCTCGATGCGCTTCCCGGCAAGGCCGATCCCGCCGCTGGCCGGCGCATCTTTTTCAACTCGAAGGTGGCTCTCTGCTCGAACTGCCACCGTCACAGCGGCCGCGGCAACGTGGTGGGGCCTGATTTGACTCTCGTCGCGCAGCAGGGAGACCGCGCCGCCATCCTGCGCTCCATCCTCGAGCCGCATCGCGAAGTCGCGCCGCAGTTCTATCCGTCGCTCGTGAAGCTGAAGGACGGCACCGAGTTCATGGGCATCCTGCTCCGTTCTTCCAGCAGCGATGTCTTCCGCGACCTCACCGGCAAAGAGCGCTCCTTTCCTGAGACGGACATCGTCAGCCGCACGGAGTTGAAGACCTCGCTCATGCCGCCCGGGCTCGTGATGTCGCTCACCGACACCGAATTGCGCGATTTGCTGGCCTTCTTGACCGTTCATTAGCGCCATGCGCACGATTTTCATCCTGGCCCTGATGCTGCGTGTTTCAGGCACGGCTGGTGATCCGGTGATCAGTGTTCCGGGTTCACCCTGGACGCGGCATGCCATCGACGACACCTCGCAAGGAGCTGATGGCGTGAAGCTCGGTGACTTCAATGGCGACGGGCTGCCGGACATTGTCACCGGATGGGAGGAAGGAGGCGTGGTGCGTGTTTATGCAAATCCGGGCGCTGCGAAAGTGCGAGACGCGTGGCCGCAAACAACGGTGGGAGAGGTCAAAAACGTGGAAGAGGCGATCTTTACCGACCTCGATGGCGATGGACGGCTTGAAGTGGTCAGCGGCAGCGAAGGAAAGACGCGAACGCTTTTCTGGCATCGTGAGATCGACGGCCAGTGGCGCACGGATGCCTTTCCGGCGGCAAGGAACACGCAAATGTGGATGCAGGCGGCGGCGGTCGATCTCGATGCTTTGCACGGACCGGACCTGCTCCTTGGCTCGAAGGGCGATGGCGCTGCGGTGGGCTGGCTTCAGGCTCCCGCGAAGCCGGATGACCTGTGCGCATGGATCTACCAAAAGCTGCGCGAGGCAGGATGGCTCATGTCCCTCATTCCGCATGATATGGACGGCGATGGCGATGCAGACGCGCTGTTCACCGATCGCAAAGGCAGACGCACCGGCCTCTTCTGGCTGGAGAATCCGGGTGCGGAGGCGAATCGCCGACACGAGGCGTGGAAAGAGCATGCTGTCGGCGGATTGGGCAAACAGCTCATGTTTGCCGACATCGGTGATGTGAATGGCGACGGCCTGATCGACGTGGCCGTTGCGGCCAAACCTGTCGAGATCGTGATCTGCCTGAGAATCGCTGATGGCGGATGGAAAGAGCACGTCTTGACGCTTGATGGCAACAACCTCGGCGATGCGAAAGCGGTGAAAATCGCCGACGTGAACGGCGATTCGCTGCCTGATCTGTTTTTCACCTGCGAAAACGCCAAAGGAAAGCTGGAGGGCATCGTGTGGCTGGAGCAGCAGCCTGACGGCCCGTGGAAGCAGCACACGCTCGGTGGCCCGGAAGGCCTGAAATACGACCTCATGCAGACGCTCGATCTCGATGGAGACGGCGACCTCGACGTCATCACCTGCGAGGAGCGCGATCAGCTTGGCGTCGTCTGGTATGAAAATCCTCTGCGCCTGCGGCCTTGATTTCTCCACCCGCCCGAC
>CAMAZK010000387.1 GCA_945863205.1 Akkermansia muciniphila
CCCAGCGTGTTTACGAGCAACGGCTCGGTGCAAAACGCCTGAGCGAGTGGTTCCTCTACCGCATGACCCGCGACGACATGGCGCGGTATCTTCAGAACGACATCGTCGGGGCGTCGATCAGCGAATAGACCTCCACCGGATCCGGCTGCCCCTTCACCGGATGGATGCCTGCATTCTGGTACAAGCGATGTCCTTCGGCCCAGCCCTGAAGGAAGGGAGCCCCGGCCAGCACCGGCACCTGCAGCTTCCGGGTCAGGCTTTCGATGCGGAAAGTGACGTTCACGGCTTCACCCACGGCCGTGGTGTTGCCGCGGCCCATGGCTCCGAGTGCCACGTCGCCCACGTTCAGGCCGATGTGGCAGTGGACTTCGAGGTTCATCTCATCGCGCAGGTACTTGCGCTTCGGTGAGTTGCTGGCGTCAGGGCTGCTGAGCAGGCGGGCAGCCTCGGTGGCCTTGACGCGGGAGCTGTGGTCGTCCCCCGGCCAATAGGCGAAGACGCCGTCGCCGATGAATTTGTCGATGATGCCGTCGCGTGACTTGATGACGTCCTCGCACTGGGCGTACCACTCGCGCAGCATGGCGGCGACTTCTTCGGCTGAGAGCTGGGCGGAGATGGAGGTGAAATTCCGCAGGTCACCGACGAGCAGCGTGGCCTTCACCGTTTTGATCGGCAGGGCGATGGTGTGGAGGGACTGGGTGCTGACGTTGCCCGACTCGCTCGGCGGGCGCTCCTCATCCTCACTGTCAAAAACAAAAACGCTGGTGCCGAACTGCACCCGGTCCCCGTGACGCAGCGCCCGTGCGGTCGTGACGGCCACGTCATTGACGAAGCTGCCGTTGGCGCTGCCGAGGTCGGAGACCCAGAAGAGCTGACCGTCGCGGCGGATTGTCGCATGTTGGCGTGACACACCCCCGTCCAGCAGCCGGATGGAAGCATCCGGGCTGCGTCCGATCAGGTTGAAGTCCTCGAGAGTGATCTCGGTTCCTTTTTCGACAGATTTGAGAGTGGCGCCCATTTGGGTAGGTTGCAGACGAGTCTTTTGAAGCAATTTCCGCACCTTTAGTCAAGCGCGGGCACCAACTAGCTACAAGGTTTTTCACAGGTTCTTTCGCCGACGGGGGCTGGAGCCCTGATGATCAAGACTTTGGGGCGGAAGTTTTGTCGTTCTTGGCGATGATGGATTTGCCATCGCCCCCCCCTGATTCACTGTGGCGGATGCGTTTTCGATTCCAGCCTCGTCGAGCCGTGCGGTCGTTCGGCCTGCTTTTCCTGGCCTTTGCCAGTGTTGCGGGGGCTCATGTCGTGCCCAGCATGACGGTGGAGGCGGAGTTTCAGGGCGATGGCGGCTTTGGGCTAAAGATCAATGTGGATCCCCGCACCTTCCTGGCGCCCGATCCGACGACGCTGCCCCCCGTGCCCGCTTCTTGGTACCGCGAGCAGACGCCTGAGCAGATCGCGGCCACCCACGAGCGTGCCCGGGACTACCTGGCCGGGGCGCTGGGCCTGCTGTTTGACGGAACGAAAGTACCGCTGCCCGCCTGCCGGATCGAAGCGATCAACGGGGAGGATAACACGCCGCTGAGCGAGGAGACGCTGGAGCTGCATCTGCTGGCCACCGCCGCCGGTCAGGTCCCGGACTCCGCCGCTAATTTTCAGATCGACTTTTCAAAAGCGGCCAATACCAGCCTCATTTTGGTGCACAGCCAGGCGGGGAAGTCCGCCCTCCGGCCCCAGGTGCTCTTCCCTGGGGAAACGAGCCGGGAGTTTCAGCTGACGCAGGTGGAGAGAAAAGCGGCGCCGCAGCCGGGTGCCCCGGCAAAAGCCGCCGCTCCAGCGAGTCGGCTCTTCCTGACGGTTCTGATTTCGATCTCCGTCATCCTGGTCATCGTGGGCTGGCGGCTGCTGGGCTATTACCGCCATCATCATCGTGCTCATCAGAAGCCGCGTTCAATGTGAACAACTAGCCCTTGTCCCGGGCTTCCAAACGGGGTTAATCCTGCCGTCTCCTCATGTCTGATTCCTTCGTCCATCTTCATCTGCACACCGACTACTCGCTCCTGGACGGGGCGGTGAGGATCGGCGCACTGATGAAGCGCGTGAAGGAGCTCGAAATGCCCGCCGTCGGGGTCACGGATCACGGCAATCTCTACGGCGCGATCGACTTTTACATGGCCGCGAAAAAGGCCAAGACGAAGGCCATCCTCGGCTGCGAGGCCTACTTGGCGCCGGGCTCGATGTTCAACAAGAACGAGGTCGCCGGCCGCAAGCGCTCCTCCCACCTCACCCTGCTGGCGGAGACGAATGAAGGCTTCGAGAACCTCTCCAAGCTCATCACCAAGGGCCACCTCGAAGGCCAGTGGTACAAGCCCCGCGTGGACAAGGACGCCCTGCGCGAGCACTCCAAGGGCCTCATCTGCCTCAGCGGCTGCATCAACGGCGAGATCAACGAATTCCTCCTCTCCGACCGCAAGGACGAGGCGGAGAAGAGCCTGCAGGAGTTCCGCGACATCTTCGGCCCGGAGAATTTCTACCTCGAAATCCAGGACCACAACATGGAGGCGCAGCGCAAAAGCGCCCGCCAGATGATCGAGTGGGGCAAACAATACGGCCTCAAGACCGTCGCCACCAACGACGTGCACTTTCTCAACCGCAGCGATCACGAGTCCCACGACATCATGATCTGCATCGGCACCGGTGCGAGTATCTACGACCAGAACCGCATGACCTACTCCCCGGAGGTCTATTTCAAGACCGCCGAGGAAATGCGCGCACTGTTTGCCGAGGTGCCGGAGGCCTGCGACGCCACACTGGAAATCGCCGAACGCTGCGATGTCAAAATCCACCTCGATTCGACCTCCATCGACCGCTATCCGCAGTATCCGATGCCGGACGGCGGCGACCGCAATGAGTACCTGCGCAAGCTGACCATGGAGGGCCTGGAGCGGCACTACGGCCGCGACCGTGCGCTGAACGACGAGAAGCTCCATGAGCGCATGGAGATCGAGCTTGCCCTGCTGAAGGAGAAAAACTTCACGAGTTACTTCCTCATCGTCTGGGACTTCATCAACTGGGCCCGCGAGCACGACATCCCCGTCGGCCCGGGTCGTGGTTCGGCCGCCGGATCACTCGTCGCCTTCTGCCTCGGCATCACGGACATCGATCCGCTGCGCTTCGAACTCGTGTTCGAACGATTCCTCAATCCCGAGCGCGTCAGCCCGCCCGATATCGACATCGACTTCTGCCAGACGCGCCGTCCGGAAGTCATCCAGTACGTCCGTGAAAAATACGGCGACCTCAGCGTCTGCCACATCATCACCTTTGGCACCATGGGCGCCAAGTCGGTCATCCGCGACGTCGGTCGCGTGCTCGGCTGGAGCTATGGCGACAGTGATGCGCTGGCCAAGATGATCCCCAACGAGCTGAACATCGATCTCGAAGAGTCGGTGAAGAAAAACCCCGATCTCGCGGCCAAGCTCGAAGCCGACACCAATGCGCAGGAACTCTGGCGGCACGCCACCTTCCTCGAAGGCCTCACCCGCGGCACCGGCGTGCACGCGGCCGGCGTCGTCATCGGGGACCGGAGACTGGACAACTTCATTGCCCTAACGCGGGACAAGGAAGAGGCCGTCCTCTCGCAGTATGCGATGAAGCCGCTCACCGAGCTCGGCATGCTGAAGATGGAC
>CAMAZK010000388.1 GCA_945863205.1 Akkermansia muciniphila
GACGAAGAGCAGCCGGATCCGTATCTACGGGACAAAACAGGAAGACAGTGGGAGAATCAATGGAGAAGTGGTTTATCACATCGGCAAGATCGCCTTGATCCCAACAGAAGACAGGACCGGTAAATTGGTGGCGAAACTGGGAACCCAGCCGTCAGTACGCCGCTACTTCGTGGCATTGGAATTTGATGACAAGCTTCAGACAGAAGAAGTCACGCTCAAGGAGGACCAGATCTATGATTGGTCCGTCAAAACTGGGAATGGAAACACCACTTTCACAATCACCGCAGCTCAGGCGGCGGTGGCAACGATCACGGCTCCTACGGCTCAAGTGAAAGGCGTGGGATTTGCAGCCGCTCTCCGGTTCACCAAGAATAAGGCGGACTTGGAAGTATCGTTCGATTGAGCAAGCCCCATGCATGGTGCCCGGGCCTTTGTTACCAAGAAAGGTCAGGTTCCTGGCAAATTAGGCACATAACCCACCGCAAGGAACCAAGCCAGAATACGCTCAGCCCCGGACGGATTTCCGCGAGGATGTGGAAAACAGCCCGAGGGACGCACGAGCGCCACTCTTCCTCAAGCCCGCCGGATCGCTGCGGCGAAGGCGCCGTCCATCTGATCATCGGGCGGGAAGCTGAGCTGGACTTTGACGGGTTCGTAGCCGGGAGTCGAATCGAGGATTCCTGTTTTCAAGGCGGTGTCGCGGATGCTGCCCGGCAGGCCGCCAAAAAGTGAACCGGCTCGCAAATGGTGAGTTCGCCAGCGTAGAAATGTTTGAGTGCCAGCAGATGGCCATCATAGCTGACAAGGTGTGAGGCGCTGCCGTTGATGGAGCATAGCAGGAACATCACATCCTCGGGATCGACCGGGTAATGACGGAAGTGGAAGAAGATGATGGGGACGGCTTCACCATGGCGTGCCAGAAGGCGGACAAACGCCTCGACCTCCGCTTCCGGAAGGCCGTGTTCGAGCAGCTTTTCCGCGTATTCGGCGAGGGTGTCCAGGCTGTAGCAAAAAACGAACTCGCGCCGCCGCCAGCGGGAGAGGATTTCAACATTTGGGCTGCCTGGATGGGAACTGCGCTGTGCGGCCAGCAGCACGTTCGTATCCAAGACAGCCCGTAGTGGCGCGGCCATTCAAAGTTTGCTCGTGATTTCTTGATGACGTTGTTCAAGCTCCGTGAATGAAGCCTGCCAGTCGAAACCCGCAGCCTGATCGTGCTGTGCAGCGAGCAAGGCGCGCTCGGCGATGGCCCTGGCCTTGTCGCTGTGCCGTTGCTGTCGCACCCGTTCCAACTGCGCCTCGTGCCGAAGATACAAGGCCATGCGGGTACCAATGCCAGGGATGGCGGAGACAGCCGCCTCGAGTTCGGCAGGAATATCCAAAGTCATGGTCATGGAACGAGGATAGGAGCAGTCGTGACGGAGCGCAACCAGCGAGAACCATCACGGCGAAGTCCTCAAACCCGCCGGATCGCTGCGGCGAAGGCTCCGTCCATCTGATCATCCGGCGGGAAGCTGAGCTGGACTTTGACGGGTTCGTGGCCGGGAGTGACAGATGCCTGGCCATAATCTGCCACGCAAAACTCGTGAACTTTTGGATCGCCTGCTGCGGTACGATCTCGAAGAAACCGACCTTGGCGGTGTGCTGGCATCGCGAGTCGGTGGCGGGGAGGCGGGAGCGTTTCACACGAGCCGATCCTTCAGTGCGCGGGCGACGGCGGCGGCGCGGCTGTGGACGCCGAGTTTGGTGAAGAGATTGCGCGTGTGGGTGCTCGTCGTGTGGATGCTGACCTGCATGCGGTCGGCGATCTCTTTTGCCGTGAGGCCTTCGACGAGGAGTTTCAGGAGGTCGTGCTCGCGCGGAGAGAGCGATACGGGGTGCGCGGCGGGCTGGGTGAGCTTGGCCAGCATTCTAACGACGCTGGCGGCGACTTTGGGGGACATGGGGGAGCCGCCCTGCGAGGCTTCGAGAATGGCTTCGACGACGGTTTCGGCGCGCGAGGTCTTCAGCAGGTAGCCGCTGGCGCCGGCACTGATGGCGCGGCTGATTTTCTCCTCGTCTTCGAACACGGTGAGGATGACGACGCGGCAGTCGGGCGCGAGCTGGTGGAGGTCGCTGATGATTTCGAGGCCGCTACGGCCGGGCAGGCCGACATCGAGCAGCAGGACGTCCGGCCTCTGGTTTTCGGGGGCGATCTTGAGGGCGGCGAGCATCGTTTCAGCGTTCGCAAAAGCGGGCGCGGCGGCAAGTCCGCGCTCCGGGGTGCAGAGGCGCTGCAGGGAGCGGCGAAAGGTGTCGTGATCTTCGACGATCCAGGTTTTTACGAGGGATTCAGGGATCATGAGCAAGCGGCGGTGAAAATGACGAATGACGAATTCTCGAATGACGAAAGAAGCTCGAATGACGAATGTCGAATGAAGGCAATGCTGGTTCGGCGGGCGGGGCTTGGCAGTTGGGGTTTCGACATTGCTTCGTCATTCGGATTTACTCATTCGTCATTCTACGGCTCCACCGGTGCCCCTGCGGTACATCGAGCGCGATGCTGGTGCCTCCGCCGGGTTTGGAGAGCAGTTGCAGATTCGCTTTCATCACGGCGGCACGTTCGCGCAAGTTACCGAGGCCGTGGCCGCTGGTGCTTTGTGCGGTGTCAAAGCCGGCGCCATTGTCGCTGATCTCGATGCGGAGCCCCGAGGCGGTCGGCGTGAGGTGAAAGCGCACGCGGGTGGCCTGCGCATGCTTGGCGATGTTGTGGAGGACTTCTTTGCAGAAGAGGTAAAGCTCGCGGCGGGTTTCAATGTCGGGTTCGAGGGGCAGCGGGGCGGCGGGGAGGGCGCAGTCGAGCTGGATGCCGCGCAGCAGGCGTTCGGTGAGCCGGTGCAGCACGTCGAGCCAGTCCGCTTCGGCCTCGCTGCGGGGCGTGCTGATGAGATCGACCATGTCACGCATGGAGTCGGCGGTTTCGGCGGCGACGCGTTCGATTTCGGCGATGTCGGCGCGCATGGAGTCGGGCGTGGCGTCGGATTGCGAGGCGATGGAGCAGATGAGGGTGATGCTGCCGAGGTTGGAGCCGATCTCGTCGTGCAGGTCGCGGGCGAGCTTGTCGCGCAGGCGCTGCGCATCGCGGCGGCGGTTGCGCTGCTGACGCCAGAGCAGCAGCGCTGAGAGCAGGGTGATCACACCGGTGCCGCCGACGCTGCCATAGACGAGCTGATGCTGGGAGCGCTCGATGAGGGCCTGGCGATTCACGAGCAGCTCAGCGCGTTCGTGCTCGAGCTGCTGCCGCATTTCGAGCCGGGTGAACCACTCGGGCAGGGAAATGAGGCGTCCGCTTTCGGTGAGGCCGTCATTGAGCGCCTCAAGGCTCCAGTTTTCGGCATCCTCGCCTTGCAGCACGTCGCTGGCGGTGAAGTGGCCGCTGAGGGCGACATTTTCGCCGCCGCTGAAGGCCTGAAACTCGGCGAGGGCGAAGACGTGGTCGCTTTTACGATACCAGAGCTGCGTGGCGGTGATGCGGATGTGCTTTGCCCGCACGCCATTTGCCGGAATGCAGACGAGATTCATGCCGGGGGAGGGCTGATAGGTGTCCGTGACCTCGTGGAGGAGGACGGCATCGCTGAAGTCATCGGCAGTGGCGGCCTCGACCTTGTAGAGCACGGGGAAGCCGTAGTCGAACCACAG
>CAMAZK010000389.1 GCA_945863205.1 Akkermansia muciniphila
GCCCCCGTTTGGCAAGCATTCTCTGTGTGAAATCCGGGAGCTTCCCACGAAACATCCCGCACATTGTGAAATTCGCCTTCACACCGAGTTCATCGTCTGACGCTTGATCTTTGACCGATCAACAGCGACCCGATGCCCGCAGCATGAAAAACAAAACCACCGCAGCCCGCAAGTCGGCGAAGCGCACCCTCTCGCGCTGGCAGTCGTTCAAGCGGCTGACGCTTCTCACGCTCATGGGCGGCTCGCTGCTCTGCACCCTTTCGGCGGCGGTGGTCATCGGCATCTACAGCAATCTGGCGAAGGATTACGACCTCACCAAGCTCGGTCAGATGCCCGAGCGCACGATCGTCATGGACTACAAGGGCGAGGTTCTCGGGCGCATGCACGGCGAGAATCGAATCATCGTGCCGCTGAGCGAGGTTTCCCCCTGGTTCGTCAAGGCCCTGCTCGCACGGGAGGATTCCCGCTTTTACGATCACGGCGGCGTCGATCTCATCGGCGTGGTCCGCGCCGCCGTGCGCAATCTGAAGGACATGCGCATCGTCCAGGGAGCCAGCACGCTCACGATGCAGCTGGCGCGGAACAGCTACCCCGACCTCAACGACCGCAGCATCCACCGCAAGCTGGTCGAAATGATGCTGGCCCGCAGGATCGAGAAAGCCTGCACGAAAGAGCAGATCATCGAACACTACGCCAACCGCATCTTTTACGGCCCCGGCATCTACGGCGTGCAGCGAGCCAGCCAGGTCCTCTTTGGCAAACACGCCAGCCAGCTCAACCTCAGCGAAGCCGCGATGATCGCGGGCATCATTCGCAGTCCGGTCCGCTTTTCCCCTTTCCGCAACTACGAAGGCGCCATCAAGGAACGCGACACCGTGCTCAAGCGCATGCTCGAAACGAAGGTCATCACGGCGGAGGAAGAGCTCACAGCGCGTTACGCGGACATCGCGCTCCATGCGCAGCCAGCCTTTCAAAGCCAGGGTGGTTACGCGCTGGACGCCGTGCGCCGCGATCTGGACCTGATTCTCGAAGAGCACGAGATCGAAGACGGCGGCCTGCAGGTCTTTACCACCCTCAACCTGGACCTCCAAACCGCAGCCGAAGACGCGGTGGAAAAACGCCTCGCCTCCGTGGAGAAACTGCGCGGCTACTCGCATCCGACAAAGGCCGACTTCGATAAGACCTGGGACGGTTCCCAAGAAATCACCAGCACGCCGTATCTGCAGGCGGCACTGATGATGCTGGACAATCAAACCGGAGCCATCCTCGCACTCGTAGGCGGTCGCGACTACCGGCACAGCAAGTACAACCGGGCCATGCAAGGAGACAGGCAGATCGGATCCACCGTGAAACCCTTCGTTTATGCGGCCGGGATCGCGGCAGGCTTTCTGCCGGGCACCTACATCAACGACGCCCCCATCCAGCGTGGCGAAATCGACGAAGCCGACCCGGGCTGGAGCCCGCAGAACTCGGACGGGAAGTTCCTCGGACTCGCGACGCTGAACGACGGACTCGTCCAGAGCCGCAATACGATGACCGTGCGCCTCGGCAACTACGCGGGCCTCGATCGGGTGACCGCTCTTCTCACCAATGCGGGCTTCGTGAAGCCTCCCCGCACACCGCAGATCTTCATCGGCAATCTGGGGGGCAATCCCCGGCAGCTGACCAGCGCGATCAGCATCTTCCCCAATCAAGGCATCCGCCGCCGCCCCTTCCTCATCGACAGGATCATCGACAAGGCCGGAAACGTCCTCTACCAGACCCCTGTGCTGGAGTCCGAGGTCATCACCTCGAGCGTGGCGCACCTCATGCGGCTCATCCTCGCTCAGGTGCTGGATCGCGGCACGGGAGCCGCCGTCCGCAGCGAGCATGGCTTCAAAGAACCCGGAGGCGGGAAGACGGGGACCACCAACGACTACAAAGACGCCTGGTTCGCCGGCTACACCGACCGCGTGACCTGCGGCGTGTGGGTGGGACTCGACAAGCCGCAGACGATCATCGAAGGCGGTTACGGCGGCACTCTTTCACTGCCCATCTGGGCCGACGTCATGAAAAAAGCCGTCGAACTCGGCTACAAAACCGAAGTGCCCAAAGTGCTGCTGCCCCTCACCAGCGTCTCGCTCTGTCGGGTCAGCAGCCAGCTCGCCACCGATGGCTGCGGCCGTGCCGGCACCGCCTATCAGGATTCCCTCCCCTACGACCTCGTACCACAGAGCTTCTGCATCGAGCACCAGGGCCACGCCAGCCCCCGGCAGCCAACCGCTGCCCCCCCCGCAAGACGTGGACTGTTCGATCATATCCGGGGCTGGTTCCGGTGAGCAGCCGACCGGCAGGCTCGCCGCCTTTTTATCACCGGCTATTCGACCTTGAAAGACAGTGACGTGGTCACGGGCTTCGGGCTCACGGTTTGTTCCCGATCCACCTCGAACGAGTGCTGCAGATTGTTTCCGGCGAGGTCTTCGAGCAGCGGATCAATGGTGATTTCATACTCGCCGGATGACCACGGATCCTCAGGACGGAACGCCCATGATTTGGCATCCGGCGGAAGATCGACAGCCCCCTGCAGCTCCAGCCCGCCCATCCGGACCTGAATTGCGGATCGCAGCATGGCTGGATCGAGAGGCTCATCAAAGACGATTCTCAGCGTGTCACATGTGCCGCGTTTCGGCGTGATCACCCGCCAAAGCTTCGGCTCGGGACACTGGTGGTCGGTCGCACCGGCGATGATCGGAAAAGAGAACGTCTTTCCCAGCTCCACTCCATGGGCAGAGCGCCAGGAGGCCGCGATCTTCAGCATGTGCATTTCACCTTCCACGAGCACGGGGCCTTCATCCATGTTCAGATTGACGCCTGCCTTCTGCCGCCCCGGGTGCAGCCAGAGCGTGAGACGCCTGCCATCGGGCGACCATAGCTCCGTCTCGCGAAACGCCCCGGGCACAGGCCTGACGTCCCTGCGAAGCAGCATGATGCGGTCGAGAAACACACCCTGTTCCATCGCTTGACTGAACTGCAGGTAGAACTTCAGGGCATTGGCCGGATAGACCGTGTCGGCCACCAGCATGGACACGGTGGGTGCCCCACCTCCGAGCTCCGGAATGCGCAGCGAGTGCGTGCTCCACGCTCCCTTGGAGGTTTCCACCTCGACGCGATAGGCTCCACCGGCAGCGAAAGGCAGCGCCGGCGTGAACCGGACGATCTTTTCATGACGCGTGACGCTGCCAAAGAGAGGCGCGTCCGCACCGTCACGAAAAACGCGCAAATCGCTTCCACGCACCTCAATCTGCCCGGCCCCGTTCACACCCAGCTCGGCGCCACGGACGCCGCAGTCCAGCAGCGCGATGAGGATGATCCAACGTCTCACGGCAGGGCGGCCACTTCCAGGCTCAGAATCCCTTCCACATCACGAAGGACGATGGCCTCGGTGTTGCTGAACTTGTCCACCTGCACGGCACCAAAGAGCGCATCGACGATTTCGATGCCCTCCGGCCCTTTGCTTTCCTTCTCGTTGCGGCGGACGGCTTTTTCATTCGTCTCAGCCGCGTCAAGGTAATCCATGCTGATGCGGGCACCCCACATCTTGCTGGGGCCGAAGGCGTTTTGCTTGAAGCGCTGGGTGTGAACGACGAGCCATTCTTTGCCGCTCTTATCCGTGTAGCTGAAGAGATCGAGCGGGCG
>CAMAZK010000390.1 GCA_945863205.1 Akkermansia muciniphila
GGCTGTGCGCGGCAGCGGCCCCGTCTTCCGGGGCAAAGGGTTCAAGAATGTGGAGATGCTGGCGTAGGACGAGGGTCGGATGGAATTATTCCCGGAAAGAATGGTTTCGCGGAAACTTGGCGGTCAGGCATTCAACGCTCTCAGATACGTCTGTTTTAGCCAAATGATGCAGCCGTTTCACAGAACGGGGATAAACAGGCGGGCGAAGCCGTTGCGCGCCCGCTGGAGGACCGGAGCCGCATCCAGCGCCTCCCGCGTGACCTCCCGGCTCAGCGCCAGCATGCGGTCCATCTCCGCCGTGAGCCTGCCGCCGAGTTCCGCATCGTGGCAGGCGATGTTGAACTCGAAGTTCAGCCGCAGGCTGCGCGGATCCCAGTTCGTCGATCCCACAAAGCTCCAAACACCATCGATGACAAAAAACTTCGAATGGTCGAAGGGTGGCGGGGATTCAAAGATCCTGCAGCCTGCAGCCAGAAGTTCCGGATAGAGGGTCTGGGCGGCCCAGGAGACAAAAGGAATGTTGTTCTCCGCAGGCGTCAGGATCGTCACCTTGACCCCGCGGATGGCGCACATCCGGAGCGCCGCGATCAGCACCACTGGCGGAAGAAAATACGGCGTCACGATTTTCACCTCATGCCGCGCCGCATTCAAAGCCGCGAAAAAGACCGCAGGCATCACCTCCAGGTCCTCATCCGGCCCGTCCACGACCCCGATGATGCTGGCCCCGCCGACAGGCTTCAGCGCCGGGAACCAGCGCTCCCCTTCCAGGGCTTCCTGCGTGCAAAATGCCCAGTCCTCGGCGAACACCCGCTGGATCTGCGCCACCGCAGGCCCGCGCACCTCGAAGTGCATGTCCTGCACCGGGTGCGCAGGCTTGCGGCTGAGCATGTTTCCTTCCCGGATGTTCATTCCGCCCGTGAACGCGGTTTCTCCGTCCACCACCAGAATCTTGCGGTGATTGCGCAGGTTCATGGTGATGAGCCGCAGCACCAGCCGGCTGGGCATGAAGCGCCGAGCCTGCACGCCGGCCTGCCGCAGCGCCTCGATCACCGGCGGCCAGGAATAGCGCGTCCCGGCATCGTCCACCATCACCCGCACCTGCACGCCACGCCGCACGGCTGCGCCGAGTTCCGCCACGAAGTCGGCCCCGATCCCGATCGCCTCGAAAATGTAGCTCGCCAGGGTCACGCTGCGCTGCGCACTGCGGATCGCCTCCAGCATGCGTGGCATCGCCTCATCGCCGCCGTTGAGCAACCGCACCGCATTCTCCGTGGTGAAATTGAAGCGCGAGAGCCGGTCCAGCGTCCGCGCCAACTGCTGATGGTCCTGGCTTTCGCAAGTCTCCGCCGGGGCCAGCGGCAGCGGATGCTCAGGCACGGGATCATGCCACGGCTCGTGGATGCCGCTGCGGTAGCGCCGCCCCTGCCGCCGCAGGATGTTCACGCCCAAAAAGAGGTAGAGCAGCGGCCCCACCAGCGGAGAAAAAACCACCAGCGCGGTCCAAAACGCCGCCGAGCGGTGGTCCCGGTGGCGGAGAATCAGATGCCCCAGTGCCGCCAGCGCCCCCGTGATCGAAAGCAGCGCCAGCGTGATCGTCCAAAAATTCAGCTCCAGCCAGTTCATCTCGTTGTCAAAAGTGTGGGAATGCACGCGCATTGGGGCCGACTTTGCGCCGTGCGTCAAGTCCGGCCCCGGAACATCCCCCGCCCTCCCGCTGAAACTGCGATTCGATGCGTGAAAGTTGTCCGGAAGAAGTTTTGAGGTATTCGGACGGCGTGGTTTCTGCTCTTGATGCAGGCATGGACCCTTCTCAACCTTCTCTCTATGAACGCCTCGGCGGTGAGGATATGATCGCGACGATGATCCCGGCCTTTTACGCACGCGTGCTGGCCGATGCTGAGCTGGCCCCGTTCTTCAAGCACACGACCCTGGAGAAACTGCACACAATGCAGCATGAATTCTTCAGCATGGCGCTGGGCGGCCCGGTCTCCTACACGGGCCGGTCGCTGGCGCATGCGCACCACGGCCGCGGCATCAGCAAGCACCACTTTGGACTCTTCACAGGACACCTGCTGGAGACGCTGCTGGACATGGGTGTGACGCAGGAGGAAACGGACGAGGTGATCGCCACCATCAACACCTACACGAACGAAGTGACGGGAACCTCCTACTGACGGCGGCGGAGGCCCGGGCCGGAATCAGAGGTACTTCTTCGTGAAAAGCATGCGCTGAGACGCGCCGATGCGTTTCAGGATGTCGGCGAGCATGAGCTGGTGCTGGTCGATCATGGAGAACTTGTCAGGCTCGGAGAGCTTCATCTGCTCACACTGGGCGTGCACCTGCTCGACGGCGATTTTGATCTCCTTCACCTTCTGGGCGACCTCGTCGGTGATCCGGCCTTCCTCGATGGTGTTTCCGAGAATCTCGGCCTCGCGCGAGAGATAGCTCACGGTGTTCGGGAGGGAGGCGGCGCCGCCGACGAGCATGCCGCTGGCATAGTCCACTTTCGGCTTGCCGGGCAGACCGGGACGCTGGGGGACAACGGACTGCGGCTCCGAAGGAAGGCCGCCATGCTTGCCATCGATGATGGTGGGTGTGATGAACAGCATGAGGTTTTTGTGGTTCTTGCTCCGGCTCTTGTATTTGAAGAGCCACTTCAGGCCTGGGATCTTGCTGAGGAAGGGCACGCCGGCCTCCCCTTCCCGCTCACGCGCCTCATCGAGGCCGCCGACGGCCACGGTGTACCCAGAATCAATCTCCACCGGAGCGCTGTAAACGCGTGAAGAGGCGATCGGATAGGGGTTTCCGGAGATGACTTCGGTGCCGATGATGCTGGAGACGGTGATGGCCATGTTGAGCATGACCTTTTCCGACTGCATCCGCTTCGGGAGGATGTTGAGGACCGTTCCGATGGGCAGATAGGCGACCTGGGTGGTGGTCGTGGCACCCACCGCACCGGCGCTGGCGGTGGAACTGGCGTCGAGCACGGGCTGGTTCACGACGCTGCGGATGGCGACCTCGCGGTTGTTAAGCGTCACCATGCGCGGGTAGGAGGTGGTGTTCGTTTCTTCATCGCGCATGATGGCGCGGAGTTTCACGTTCACGTCCTGGGCGCTGAGAATGCTGAGGGCGGGAAACCCGAGGGTGGAACCGACATTGTTGACGTCGAGCGAACTCAGCAGAGGGGCCAGGTCGGTGCGGAAGCCCCCGGTGGTGGGCGTCTGAGTGTACTCCACGTTCACGGATGGCTGGTCGAACTCATCCTTTTCGACGCTCACCTTGTCCACCTGACGGAAATTGCCGGTTTCGAGGGTGCCGGTCCAGTCGATGCCGAATTCGCGCTTCGGATCACGGGAGGTTTCGATGAATTTCACCTCGATGGCGATGAGCGACTGCGGCTTGTCAGCAGCGGCGAGGTAGCCCTCAACCCATAGGTGCTGCAGCCGGGTGGCGACGATGTAGAGAGTGTTCGAATCGGACTTCCAGATGACCTTGGGCCTGCGCACGGAACTGAGTTCGTTCGAGTTCATGGCCTGCGCCGCGTTTTCGTCGGCTCCGCCGCCCAGGGCGGCGCCCAGGTTGGAGGCCTGCCCGAACTCCATTTCCTCGGGCTGCAGTCCCAGCAGGGAGCGGATGTCATTGATCACTTCACTGCGACGCACGGCAAAAG
>CAMAZK010000391.1 GCA_945863205.1 Akkermansia muciniphila
CAATTGATGGCGGCCATAAAGTCAGGCGACTACTCCGCCGTGCTGGGCTCGAATGCGACGGTGTTGCTCAATTATAACGACATTGCCGTAAATCCTACTGAGGATGGAGCATTTCATGTCGAAGTGCTGTGCCTCCTTCAGCCTACATCAGTCCAACGGGGTTCATTCGGTCCACAACTTGACCAGGCCTTCCGATCGTCTGAATTACCCGTTGCTTCGACAGTGCGGATGCCATTTGAAACCTGCTGCCGTTTAGAACTCGAAGTCGTGTTCTTTGGTCCGTTCACTCCGGCTACTCCGTTGCCTTTTTTTAAAAACCTCGTCGGTGCGAAGGACGAAGACTTCATTCGCCAAAACTGGAGGTATGGCCGCCGAAATGAAACTCGTGCTTTCGGCCAGCCCGAGAGAGGCGGCTGCTCACTATCTGTCCGCAGAACAGCCGTAAAGGTTCCCGCAGGGTTCAAGCTGGTGTGGATCGTTTGGCTCGACAACGAAGTCGTAACCGTTATCGATGAGCATAACAATCGACTGATCTAGATTATGAGGAGCATGAACACACCTCGCACGCGGGCGGAGTTTGAACGGAACTTCAATTTGCTTCATCGGCAAATTGCGGATGACAAATTTCGTGTGAATCGAGAGTGCAGGCACGCAATATCAGGAATTCACAGAGTCCGCTTTCTTCCAAATGGACGAATAGATTTTCTGAGTGTCGACGAAAGTGCCCGCCTCGAAGCCAATATGATAGCGAACATGAGTGACGGTTTGTTTGCGGATCAGATGAAAGAATACCAAGGGCCAATTGGCCATGCTGGACCAGAAAGTGACCCAGAATCGTCAATCGTTGATGCTGATGGGAAGTCTGATTGACCCTCCGTCTTTGACGCGCCCTGCCTCCACACCATGTATGCCGACAAGCCGATGCAGGGGCACGGCCTCATGCAGGCCATCGCCCGCGTGAACCGCGTCTTCCGCGACAAGCCGGGCGGGATGGTGGTGGATTACCTCGGCCTCGTCGATCAGCTCAAGAAGGCGCTCATCACCTACACCGAGAGCGGCGGTCAGGGGAACCCGACCTTTGACACCGCCCAAGCCATCGCCGTGATGCTGGAGAAGCACGGCATCGCCTGCGACCTGATGCACGGCTTCCACTGGAGCATGTGGAAAACGAGGTCAGGCTTAACCCCTCTGACAAGATCTGGTTCAAGCCGGATTCAAAACAGCCCCGCAGCCCGGAGCTTCTGCAGCAGGTCCCGCTGGCGGCGGAGAGCGGCTGCGCCGCGAGACTTTGAGAAGAGGAGACTTGGAGACTTTGAGACTTGGACAAACGCGGAGGGATCGGACGCGTTTGAGACAACGCGGAGCGTTGGGCGAAGCCCGACAGCGCGGGGAGCGATGGCGTCAAACTTGGAGACTTGGAGACTTGGAGACTTGGAGACTTGGAGACTTGGAGACTTTGAGACTTGGAGACAAGGAGACAAGGAGTGACGCCATCTTGGCGTCAGGAGGGTGCGGACGGACGGCAGGATGCCGTCGCTCCTTGGGGACGGGGACGGCCTAAAGGCCGAACTACGAACCAAAATCCAGCATCCAGCATACAGAAACCTCTGCGTCCTCCGCCTCTTTGCCCCTCTGCGGTGGAGTCAAGGGTTCCCGGATCGGACCACGCCTTTGCAGGCGCAGCTACGCGGGACTATGACCCGCAGAGAAGTAATCTTTGCCAAACGCCTTCACCCGATCAAGCGGCACCAGAGGACGGCGACGGGCGGGCCGAGGAGGAGCATGGGGAGGCCGATGGGGAGATAGTCCACGCCGCGCAGGCGTCCGCTGGAGTAAACGAGCGCGTTGGGCGGGGTGGAAATGGGCATGGCCATGGCCACGGAGCAGCCGAGCGCGGCCGGGATGACCATGAGGCTGGCGGCCTCTCCGGAGCCGCTGGCGATGACGAGGGTCACGGGCAGCAGGATGTTGGCCGCGGCGGTGTTGCTCATGAGGTTCGACACGAGCGCGGCGATCCACGCCAGGGCGAGGCCCGCCGCCCAGGCGGGCATGCCGAGTGCGCCGACTCCTGAGGCGAGCCATTTCGCCAGTCCGGATGCCTCAATGCCCACGCCGAGGGAGAGGCCGCCCGCCAGCAAGATCAGCACATCCCATTCGATGCTCTTGATCTCCTGCCGCCGGATCACGCCGATCATCGAGAGCGCGACGATGGGCACAAAGGAAACCACGCCGGTGGGGATGCCGTGCCACTCACCGGACATCCACAGCGCCACGGTGAGGAGGAAAATCAACATCGTGGTGAGCCGCTGCCAGCGCAGCACTGGCTCCACTCCCTGCGCAGGCTCCGGCAGATCGGCGGGCATTGCAGCCGTGCTGTCACCACGCATCCGGCGTGACAGCAGCAGCCAGGCCATGGCCGCCAGGAAGAGTGCGGGCGGCAGCGCCAGCAGCGTCCAGCGCAGGAAATCCACCGGTTGTTCCTTTTCCAGCAGTCCAGCGGCGATGGTGTTCGGCGGTGAGCCGATGATGGTGCCCATGCCGCCGAGATTCGCCGCCACGGCCAGGCCCAGCAGCAGGCTGCGGGCGGTGCGGGAGTCCTGCGGCAGGTCTTGCAGCGCAGGGCGGAGCATGACCAGCAGCAGGGCGGTGGTGGCCGTGTTCGACATGAACATGCTGAGCACAAAGGTCAGGCCCATGAGCGCCGGCAGCAGCACCTGCGCCCGCCCGCCGGACCAGCGCATCACACTTTGAGCGAGATGCCGGTCCATGCCCGTGCGCGTGGCCGCCGCCGCGAGCACGAGACCGCCAAAGAAGAGCCACATCGGCGGGCTGGCCCAGGGCTGCACAAACATCTCCCAGCCCTTCGTGTCCTCCGCAGCGAGCAGCGGTCCGCCCGGACTGCCCAGCGTGATGATTTGCAGCCCGATGATGAGCAGCGCCACCGCAAAGGCCGGGATGGCCTCCGTGATCCACAAACCCGCGCCGAGCATCACGATCGCCAGCGACCAGCGGCCTGCCTCTGCCAGCCCGGCATGAGCGGGCAAAAAGGCGCAGGCCCAGGCCAGGGCCGCGCAGGCGATGAATTTCAAGACGGCGGCCCCTGAGCTGAACTCCAGCCCTCTCAGAATGCGCTTCACCTCCGCCCGTGTGTCGATCATGGCTTTTCTACGGCGCAAATGCAGCACGAAGCAAGCCACGATAAGGTCAGAGAATCCGTCTTGTTCCATGGCTCCTGGCACGGCCCTTCCTATGCTTTTGGCAAGAACATGCGCCGCCTCTTCCTCATCCTCGCCCTCTGCACGGTCACCTGCGCCCAGGCGGACGAGTGGTGGGGCTGGTCGGCGCTGGAATTCTGGCGGAATCACACGAGCAAGGCCTGGCTCTTCCTGGGCAACCGCCTTGATGCGGACGACGGTGCCTACGTGCAGATCGTCAGCCCGCGCTTCAAGCATGCGCTGCGTCCGTGGCTGGACGGCGGCATCGGCCTGTCCCTGCTGAGCATCGAAAACACCCGCACGCATGACCGCATCACGCAGTTCCGGCCGGAGCTGGAGCTGAATCCGCATTTCGACCTGACGCGCCGCCTTTCACTGGAGTGGCGCAACCGCATGGAATGGCGCTGGAACGAGAGCCAGACCTTCACCACGCATCGCATGCGCAACCGCCTG
>CAMAZK010000392.1 GCA_945863205.1 Akkermansia muciniphila
CCGCACAGAGGACTGTGCGGACCACTTTGGTTCCGGCTTCTTGCCGCCGCTGAACATGACGAAAGCTCCGATGCCGATGGCGGCAGCGACCCCGAGGCCGATGAGCAGCGGGGTTTTGCTCTTCGCCGTAGGCGCACTCGACAGAGTGCGGTTGGGCGTGTTCGCGGGGGCGGCTCCGGCGTTCTGGCGAACGCCCCTACCGTCCGGCTGCGGCGCTTTGCCCGCCGGCCTCTGCGCCGCGCTGCGCTGGCCGGGGGCCTCCGCCACCTTTGCCACGGGGATGGCCGCGCTCACCGGCGCGTCATTTCTGACGAAGGGCACGGTCAAGATCACATCCAGCTCACGCCGAAGCTCCATCGCGTCCTGATGACGCTCCTCGCGATCATGCTGCATCGCTTTGAGGATGATCGGGTCGAAACGGGGATCGAGTCCCGGCACGAGCACGGAGGCGGGTTTGAAGGCCCCACGGGGAATGTTGCCCGTGAGCATCTGGTAAAGCATCACGCCGACGGCATACAAATCCGCGCGACCATCAATCGCCGTGCCGAGCGTGAGCGCCTCCGGCGCCACGAAGTCCGGCGTGCCCATGGCGTAGCCCGTTTTGGTCAGGCCGTGGCTCCCGGGCTCCTCCACCTTCGCCAGGCCGAAGTCGGCCACCTTCACCTGCCCCTTCATGTTGAGCAGCACGTTGGCCGGTTTGATGTCCCGATGCACGATGCCCAGCTCGTGCGCGGCGTGCAACGCGTCGCAGACATGCGCGGTGATCGCCAGCGCGTGCTCCGGCGGCAGCTTCCCCTGCGCGGCGATCATCTGGGAGACGTCGCTGCCATCCACATACTCCATGGCAAAGTAGAGCTGGCCGCCGAGCGTGGTGCCGAAGTCGAAGACGGCCACGACACCCGGATGCATGAGCTTGGCCATCAGCTTGGCCTCGCTCTTGAAGCGCTCGGCGAAGCTGGGGTCCTCCTTTTCCACGCCGGGCGGGAGGATCTTGATGGCCACGGGGCGGTCGAGATTCGTCTGGACGCCGCGATACACCGCGCCCATGCCGCCACGACCGAGGATCTTTTCAATGGTGTAACCCGGCATTAAGGCCTGGAGATCTTCGGCGCTAGGCGGCTCCCAGCGCCAATTCCCGCCCGTGGTGCGCGGCGGGGGCGTCTCAGGCGTAGGGGAGGAGGGAGAAGCTTCGTCGGCCATACGGGCGCTGCTTTACGAAAATGCGCGACACATGACAAGCGAAGAGTCCACCCCCACCGCATTTTCAGGATCTTAGAAACCGAACTCGGTGGAAAAATTTCCGCCTGATCACCGTCGCCGGCCGGTCGTGCCTCAAACTTCCCAAAAGAAGGTCCGAACCCAAACCAAGGAGGAGGGGACTCCGTCCCCTCGAATGGCTGGGGGAACGGAGTCCCCCGCACCTTGGGGCGGGCGGTGCATCCCTCGCATCACGGAAGCTCAAACCTGCGCCAAAACATCCCGGACCAGCCCCGGCCCGCGATAAACGAGGCCGCTGTAAACCTGCACCAGCGCCGCGCCGGCTTTCATTTTCTCCAGCGCATCAGCGCCGCTGAGGATGCCGCCGACGCCGATGACGGGGACGGTTTCCTTCAGCAGGGTGCGAAAGGCCTGGATAACGAGGGTGGAGCGCTCGCGGACCGGAGCGCCGCTGAGGCCGCCGGCCTCCTGCGCCAGCGCATGACCGGTGACGGCGGAGCGGTCGATGGTGGTGTTGGTGGCGATGACGCCGTCGATGGCCTGCTCGTTGAAGACGCGGGCGAGGGCCTCGATCTGCATGTCATTGAGATCGGGGGCGATCTTCACCAGCAGCGGCACCGTTTTGCCGTGCTCCTTTTGCAGGGAGGCCTGCTCCTTTTTCAAGGCGGACACCAACTGCCGGACGGAGTCCTCGGCCTGGAGATCCCGCAGCCCCTTGGTGTTTGGCGAGGAGATGTTCACCGCGACGTAGTCGGCGACGGGATAGGCGGCCTTCAGGCAGATGATGTAGTCGTCCACAGCCTTGTCATTGGGCGTGTCGAAGTTCTTGCCGATGTTCACGCCGACGACGGCCTTGGTTTTGCGATGCCTGAGCTTGGCGACGGCGGATTGGATGCCGGGATTGTTGAAGCCCATGCGGTTGATCAGCGCCTCGTGCTCCGGCAGGCGGAAGAGGCGCGGCTTCGGATTCCCCGGCTGCGGACGCGGCGTGAGCGTGCCGACTTCGACAAAGCCGAATCCCAGCGCCCCCCAGGCCTCCACGGCGCTGGCAGACTTGTCCATGCCGGCGGCGAGGCCGAGCACGTTCGGAAACGTGAGGCCCATCACCTGACGCGGCGACTGAGGTGCATCGACGACGCTTTTGAGCATGCCGAGGCGGTGGGCGACGACCATCATCTTCACCGTGAGGGTGTGCGCCCGCTCCGCATCGAGGCGGAAGAGCCAGGGCTTCATCACGGGGTAGAGTCTTTCGATCAGAGTCATGCGTCAGGAGGAAGGAGCGATTTTACCGCGATGGCCACGGCTTTTCCGAGCGTGACATGGGACGAGGCGTCGAGATGGATTCCATCGCTGCCGGGAGAGACGAGCGGCTGCGTGTTCAGATAGCCGCAGCCGAAGCTGGAGGCGAGCGCCTCGTAGTGCCGGGGAAGTTCCCGGCTCAGCGCCTGGGCATTCGGAAACTTGGCGGCCAGGTCCGGAAGATGCAGGTGCAGCCCGATCACCGGCGGGCAGAGCAGCAGCAATCGCGGCGGTCTGGCAGCGCGCCCGGCATCGCTGGAAAGGATCATCTGGGCCAGGATGCGCACGCCGGCTGCGATCTCGCCGGGCGACACGCCGAAGACGGACTTCAGGTCATTGGTGCCCAGCATCATGACCACCAGGTCGAGCGGCTTGTGAGATTCGAGCAGCGCCGGCAGCACGGCCCTGCCGCTGCGTGCGGGGGCGAAGGGATCTTCATGCACCGTGGTGCGCCCATTCTGCCCCTCTTCGATCACGCGGAAACTCTGACCGAGTTCCCTGGCCAGCACCCCCGTCCACCGGACATCGTGCGGATGCCGGGCGGGATGCGGCGCGGTAATGCTCTCGGGTATAAAACCCCAGGTGTTTGAGTCACCGAAACAGAGGACGTTTTTCATGCGGAAAGCATCATGCCGTGGCGCGGCGTCGGAGCAACTTCTCTCGACAAGCGTGTTCACCGCGTCGAAAAAACTCCGTCAAAACGATGAAAATCCAGCTTGCGCAGGTTTTCGCGTGTGTTAGACATCCCGCCCCCCGCTTCCAAAAGCGGGGTTTTGAGTTCTCCCCAAGGCTCACTTCCTCCTCTCTCTTGTATGCGTGTCCGCACCTCTGTAAAACCCCTCTGCGAACTTTGCCGCGTTATCCGCCGCAAAGGCGTCGTCCGTGTCGTCTGCAAAAACCCGCGCCACAAGCAGCGCCAGGGCTGATCCACTTTTATCCACCCAACTCACTGAATTATGGCACGCCTGCTCGGGGTCGAAATCCCCAACGAAAAGAAGATCGAATACTCTTTGCCCTACATCTATGGCATCGGTCTTTCCCTCAGCCGCAAAGTCCTCGCCGCGACGAACATCGACCCGAACATCCGGGCGGGCGAGTTGAACGACGAACAGATTTCCGCCATCACGCAGGCCATTCAGGG
>CAMAZK010000393.1 GCA_945863205.1 Akkermansia muciniphila
AGTTCGGCGGCAAGGACACCATCGTCGGCTACGAGTGCGACGGCTGCGAACTCGAATGGAAGGACGGCCTCCCCTTCCCCACCTTCAAGGACGGCACGCCGAAAAGCTTCGAAGTCCTGGCCACCTGCCCCGTGCGTTGGCATCCCGACGATGCCGAGTGGTACGAGAAATGGGAGATCGGCCGCACCGGCGCCGCCTGCCTCGGCACTTACACGAACGGTGGCACCGTCTTCACCGCCGCCACCACCGATTGGTCGCATGGCTTGCAAGGGAACGACGCGCATGTGGTGCGCATCACGAAGAATGTGCTGGAGCGGCTGACCAAGTAACGTTGCTCCAACTTTCAACGCATCGCACGCTGGGCCGCAGTGCGTTCGGGATGCTCAAAGGCTTCCGAAAAAGCTTCGAGCATGCGTTTGTCCATGCCCAGGCCGCGACCGACCTCACGCCAGCGGGAGACGGCGCTTTCGACCTCGCGGAGGATCGTCTTGGCCTTTGGCAATGGCAGGCGGAAGTAAGCGATGACACTCATGAGAGCGTCGATGCTCGCCTCCGGGCCGGTTTCCTCCGAGATCCAGGTCTTCAGCTCGCGCAGGCGCTCGGGGAAGGGATTCAAATCGAAGGCAGGCGCGAGTTGCCACTGGCCGTGATGCAGGTGGAGGAAGCCATGATTGTGCAGATGGTCGTCCACATTCGTGATGAGGATGGAGAAGGCGATTCGCCGCCAGAGTTCGTCGATGTCCGCTTGCGCCGCCGCGCCATGACGGCGGATGGAATCCACGATCTCGGTGTAGTGATGCTCCCGACCGCTTGTGATGTCCGCACCGAGCAGCGTGGCGGCGGAGACATGCATGAGCCGCCCGCCTTCTGAGTTGCGGTCAAAGCGGCGGATGAGAGCCACGGGCATGCCCGCGCTTTCGATCAGGCGAGCCTCCGCCACACGCATGCCAGCTGCTTTGGCGAGCGTCATCGCCAGCACCTCGCCATGCGTCGCGGCGCGGTCATCCTTCACGCTGGGAAATTTGCCAATCGAAAGGCGGCCATCGTCATCCACGACGGTGCATTTCGGACGCATGCCGCCGAGCGAGGTGCCATTTCCCCGCAGGTAGGCCAAGTCGGCGGCGGTCTCGCTGTCCGACTCTACCGCCTGCGTGGCCGCTAGCAACCGCCCCAGTTCGACGAGCGGCGGCGCAGTGCGGCGGCCTGGCTCTGTGGCACGGCAAAAGACGCTCTGCTCATCGAGAAAACGCAGTGCGCCGACGCGGCTGGCATCATCCACCGCGAGCAGAAAATCCATGTCGTTCAGAACGGCCTGCGGTGGTGTCTCGCCTGCGGTGCGAGCCTGATGGCGACGCTTCGCATGGTCACGCAGGATCACACGCCGAGCCCAGCCATCCGGCTCGGTGTCAGCGATAGCCGCGTGAAAAACGGAACCGTCCTTCGGCTTCGGGTGAAACTGCGGCCCCGTCACCAATGGCAGCGATGGATCAATGGCAAAACGATCTGCGCTCCTCAGCCAGGCCTCCGCGTACTCAAACGCCGCTCGCTGCCGGGTGCCCACCGCATCGAAATGCAGCGTGCCGAGCGAATGTGCCTCGTTTCCGAGGAAGACTTGGATCGTTCGCTTCATCGTGCGGCGGGAATTTTCTTCACACGGACCCGTTTGGGCAGGCGTTCCTCATCCATGAGCAGGCCCGTGTCATCGCGGCGGGTGTCCGCCAGTTCGCCCAGCACTTCGCCAAAGCCCAGCACAAACAACGCCATCGCATACGCCCCCATCGCCACCGCAGCGTCGCCTTTCTCGATACGGGTGTAGGTACTCTTCGCCACGCCGACTCGCTCCGCCATCATCGCGACGGTCAGATGGCGTTTCCGCCGTGCACGGGCCAGATCAGCCCCAAACTTCGTCAACGAGCGACGCAGCCCTGGCGGAAAAAGGTCACGGGTGTTTGAGCGCATGCAGAGTGCCGATAAATGAGTCGATAAATCGTTTTAAGGCTCATATATCGGGCTTTGAGGCTAAAGTGTCGAACCGTTTCTCAACCTTTTTAAACTTGCCCCGTGCAATGGCACCAGGATGACGTCGAGTGGTACGAGAAATGGGAGATCGGCCGCACCGGCGCCGCCTGCCTCGGCACTTACACGAACGGTGGCACCGTCTTCACCGCCGCGACCACCGATTGGGCGCATGGGCTGCAAGGGAACGACGCGCATGTCGTGCGCATGACGAAGAATGTGCTGGAGCGGCTGACCAAGTAACGCCGTCCCGATGGTTGACGCCCGCTCCTGAAGTCGATAAAATCCCGCCATGTCACTCGCCCAGCTCAAACAAGAAGCCGTCGAGCTCTCGCCTGCCGAGCAGAGCGAGTTAATCGCTTTTCTAGCCTCGATCCAAGTCGCCGAAGACGATAAGTTTCGAACCGAACTGACCCGCAAGATCGACGAAACCACGCCAGCCAACTGGGTGAGCTTGGACGACCTCCAGAAACGCTGGGCCAACTGATCCTCATGATCGAGTATCGACTGCTCGTGGACTTGGAAGCGGTGGTCGAACTCGACAACCTCCCCAAGCGCGACCGCAGTCGCCTCCTGCTCTTTTTCGAGAAGCTGCGTTCCTACCCCGAACATTACGCCTCCGCCAGCGAGCGTGATGATCGTGGTCGCCGCATTGATATCGCCTCCCACGCCGGCTGGCTCATCTACTACTGGACCGACTTCGCCGACCGCCACGTCAAGATCCTCAAAGTACTGCGCGTGACAGGAGCATGGCGCCCCATAGGCAGGAAGAAGTGAATTTCTGAGCCGAAACAATCCCTCCACATGACATTCACAGAAGAGCGCGATGGTGAACCTGCATGGGATCACGTCTCGTTTAATCGCTGCGATTTCCGTCCCCAAATTCAGGGTGATCTCGTCAACCTTTGGACAACGGTGTTTCCGGCAGAAGATCGAGCAGCCTCAGCAGCGCAGTTCCGCCACTGCACGATCGAAATTGCGAAATGGTTGAGAGCGAACAAGACGCGGTTTGGATTGCACGATGCGTTCCAGATCGTGGTTGGATGGCCAAAGAGCGTTCGGCAGTATTCGAGGCAGGTGGTCAAGACTGGCGGTGACTGGAGGGCGATCGAAAATCTGGCGACAGGAATGACGGACATCGAGATGCGCCGCGGATGGGACACCGGGGTGTTTCTTTCAAGCGTGCCCGCGGTGAAAACCCGCCAAATGGCATTCTTTGCACATGGCTGGGGGCTTCCCGTAACTGGCAACGTGCACAGATTGGGCCGCTCATCGCGTAACTCCCCACATGAAACCCACCCTGCTCCTCCTCGCGCTCATGCCCTCGCTTTTCGCTGCGGAGCAGCCTGCGGTCACGGTGCCGCGGCAGACGAGCGGCGACACGGCGGTGCAGCCGACGTGGGAGGAGACGTTGACCATCACTGTCGGCACGAAGGACGCGGACATCGTCGGGAACGACCAGCGGGCCATTCAGGCGGCGGTGGATCATGTGGCGAGGCTTGGCGGCGGCACGGTGCGCATCAAGGCGGGCACCTACCGGCTGCGAAACGCCATCTATCTGCAAAGCGGCGTCCATCTCATCGGCGAGGGCGACAAGACGGTGCTCATCAAAGAGCCCTCCACCACC
>CAMAZK010000394.1 GCA_945863205.1 Akkermansia muciniphila
TGCAAAGCCCCGCCATGCCCGTGCGCAGGCCTGTGTCATTGCTCTCGATGACCGGCTGCTCGTTGACAAAACAGACGATTTTTTCGGGCTCCACGCGGACACGCAGCGTGTTCCACTCGCCCTGCTTGTAGGCGTCGCTCGGGACGTCGGCCAGGATCGTCCAGGAAAAGACATCCGGTCCGTCGAAGCGCGTGAGGCGCAGCTTGCCACCGGAGGGATAGAAGCCGTAGTGCCGGTCGCCGCCGTCCGAGCAGAAGGCCAGGCCTGCCGCGCCGGATTCATCATCCAGCTTCAAGGTGGTGGCGACTTCAAAGCGGTCTTTCGGCACCTTCTGGGTGGATAGGCACAGCGCCCGCCCGCCGAAGCCGCTGCCCGGCGTGTCCACATGAATGATCCCCGCGTGCTGCGTCCACTGCGCACCGAGGTGCAGCTTCCACAGTTTCGGATTGAGGACGCCGATGGTCAGCCAGCGGCTCATCGGCACCGGGTTCGGCTTGGCGATGAGTTCTTTGAGCGCGTTGACCGGCATCGCGAAGCCGAGGTTGTCGGTCTTGATGTGCTTGAGCGTGAGGATGCCGAGCACCTGGCCCTGCATGTCCAGCAGCGGGCCGCCGCTGTTCCCTTTTTCGATGGGGATCGCCACCTGCAGCATGTCATTGCCGTCGATGTCGCGCGTGGCGGAAAGCACGCCCTGCACGATGCTGAAGCCGAGCCCCTCCGGCGCGCCCATGGCGACGACGCTCTCGCCCTGGCGCACCTTGTCTGAATCTCCGAAGGGCAGGGGTTTGAGGCCCTTCGCGTTGATTTTCAGCAGGGCCAAGTCGTGCTGCGCGTCCGTGCCGTGGATCGCCGTGACATCGTGCACCTTGCCGTCGTGCATCTCCACCTGCAGCCGCCGCGCTTCACCGATGACGTGCAGATTCGTCGCGATGAAGCCGTCCGCGCTCACGATGAAGCCGGAGCCGATGCCGTCCGTGCCTTCGCGACCGAGTTGGGTGATTTTTACGAGCGAAGGAGCAATGGACTCCGCGAGGTCGGCGGCGGTATTCGGCTTGGGAGACTGTGCTTGGGTCTTCGCGGCCAGCATGCCTACGGAACACAAGGAATACGCGGAAAGGAGCAGGACGAAGTGTTTCATAAGCGAAAAAGAGAGCGAGATTCAGTCCAGCCAGTTCTCAAATTGAAGGCCGGGGACTTTTTCGAAATCGGAGCGGTTTCGGGTGAGTAGAACGGCGTCGTATTCGAGGACAATACAGGCAATTTTGAGGTCCATCGTGCCGATGCGAATGCCTTGCTGGCGAAAGGCTCGAAGGCGTGCGGCAGCTTCATCATCCCATGACAGTCTCACAAGGCCCGTCGTCACCATGAGCAGCTTTTCCAGCTCGCCATACGCCCAGACTTGCTGACCGGGGTCGCGATAGGAGGCAATCTTCGCCAGCCAGCCACGAAATCCCTCCTCCACGGTGACAATGGTGGTCACGACAGGTTCGTTTTCTATTCGTGATCTCAAACGACGGCTCACGGCCGAGTCATAACAAAGCTCCCGCAGATGATTCGTGTCGAGAACGAACATGCAGGCTTACGGGTAGGTTTGTGCTTTCCGCCAGGCTTCGCCCAGCGCCCATGCCTCGCGTGCTGCCGGAGTGTCCTCCATCAAGCCGGCTGCTTGGAGGCCGTTCCGGCCTGTCTTGCGGATCGACTCGAGCACGGCGGCTTTTTTCCGGCGGGCGCGGGCGAGATCCTCGTCCGCAGCGGGTGCCTCGGGGAATGAATCGGTGGCTTGCATGACGCAGAGTGTACTCTTGGAGTCCGCTTTGCCAACCCTCATTTCTCCGGCCAGTCCGCTGATGAAACTTGCCTATTGGCGTCAGATTCGTGTTTGATCAGCGATTTAAGTTTCTTCTATCCCATGACTCTCCGCGCCGCCTTCTGTCTCTTCGCCCTTGGCCCTTCGCTCTCCGCCGCCGACTTCCCAGCCATCTACGACAGTGAAAAAGGCGCGCCCATGTCCGCCGAGGAAGCCGCGGCCACGATGGAACTGCCACCGGGCTTCAAATGCGTTGTCTTTGCCTCCGAGCCGGATGTGCAGCAGCCGATCGCGATGGCGTGGGATCCGAAGGGGCGCCTGTGGGTGGCGGAAAACTACACCTACGCGGAGAATCCCATGCGCTGGGACACGAAGCTGCGGGACCGCATCATCATCCTCGAAGACAAGGACGGCGATGGCAAACACGATGGCCGCAAGGTCTTCTGGGAAGGCGGCAGCTACCTCACCAGCGTGGAGACCGGCTACGGCGGCGTGTGGGTGCTGAACAACGGCACGCTCAGCTTCATCGCCGATAAAAACGGCGACGACACACCCGATGGCGAGCCCGAGGTGCTGCTCGATGGCTTCAACGTGAAGACCATCGGCCACAACATCGTCAACGGCCTGCGCTGGGGCCCCGATGGATGGCTTTACGGTCGCCACGGCATCACCGACACCTCCGCCGTCGGCGCACCCGGCACGCCGCTGGAAAAGCGCGTGAAGATCAACTGCGGCATCTGGCGCTACCATCCCACGCGAAAGGTCTTTGAAGTCGTCTGCCACGGCGGCACGAACTCCTGGGGCCACGATTGGAATGCCGAGGGCGAGCTGTTCTGGATCAACACCGTCATCGGCCACCTCTGGCACGGCATTCCCGGCGCCTACTACCGCCGCATGTTCGGCACGCACCTCAATCCGCACGTCTATGAGGTCATCGAGCAGACCGCCGACCACTTTCATTGGGACACGGGTGCCGAAACTTGGAGCGATATCCGCAAGCTCGGCGTCACCGGCAAGACCGACTCGCTCGGCGGCGGCCACGCCCACGTCGGCATGCTCATCTATCAAGGCGGCACCTGGCCGAAGGAATACCACGGCGCCGTCCTCACCTGCAACCTGCACGGCAACCGCATCAACATGGACACCCTCCACCGCGAAGGCTGCGGCTACGTCGGCAAGCACGCGCCCGACTTCATGAAGGCCAAAGACAAATGGTTCCGCGGCATCGACCTCCTCACCGGTCCCGACGGCAACGTCTTCGTCGCCGACTGGAGCGACAGCGGCGAATGCCACGACAACGACGGCGTCCATCGCAGCAGCGGGCGGATTTACAAGATCGTGTATGGGGAGCCGAAGACGGCAGAGCCGATCAACGTGGCAAACATGCAAACCAACGAGACGCTGAAGTTGCTTGAGAGCAAAAACAACTGGTGGGTAAGAGCAGCATTACCTCATCTCCAAGAGGCTGTGACGCACATCATGCCTGATAATTCTGCTGCGTGGAGACAGCAGGCAGACCTTGATCATGCGCTTGCGATGCTCGCACGAGGACCGCACGCAACATCAACCAAACTCGCTGCCATCTACGCCAATTACGACCGACGCGATGCGGCTGAAATGAAATACACCTTGAATGCATCGGCGCTCCACTCTGATCGCGAAGTAATGCGTGTCGCCGCGATTAAACTACTTCTCGCAGACTATGGAGTTGGAGGGGAATGGTCGCCGACACTTGCC
>CAMAZK010000395.1 GCA_945863205.1 Akkermansia muciniphila
AAGGAGTACATCCGCAGCAACGACCTCAACTTTGACGAACTGAACCGCGCCGCGCTGGCCGGACTGCTCCAGCGGCTGGACTTTGGCGCGGAACTCATCCCTCGGACGCTCGAAGAAGTCCCGGACGCCCTCAAAGGCGTGCAGGCGGAACTCCTGACGCCGCAAACGGGTTACCTCCGGCCCATCGCCCTCACCAAGAGCGAGGTGGCAGAGGTTGAGCGCCACCTGCGGCAGTTTATTGAAGCGAAGGCCACGCATCTCATTCTCGATCTTCGCACGCCCTCGCCTCCGGGCGGCTTCAATGACGCGGCGGACCTGCTGAGCCTCTTCGTGCCCAAGGGCGAAGTGCTTTTCAAAATGAAGCAGATGGGGCAAAGCCGCTCCGAGGCGGAAACCAACACGCGCGAACCCGTTTGGACGAAGCAGTTGCTCGTACTTGTCGATGAGGAAACCAACAACCTCGGCGAGACCATCGCCGCCGTGCTGCGGCTGCGACGCCAGGCTCTGCTGATCGGCGCCCCCACCCGTGGCGGGGCGGTGCGCTACGAGACCGTGCCGGTGGATGCCGAGTGGTCGCTGCGTTTCGCCCGTGCGGAGGTTCTATTGGCCGATGACAGCTCCGTATTCAAAAAGGGACTCAAGCCCGACTTTGAACTCCTCCTCGACACGGCGGTGAAGCACCAGGTGTTCGAGGCCAGTGCCAAGACCAACGTCAAAGACATCATTACCGACCGGCCACGCCCCCGTTTCAACGAAGCGGCGCTCGTCGCCGACAAGAACCCGGAACTCGATGCCTACATCCGCCGCTCCGCCGGTGAATCCCTGCCGGAAGACGAGATCAAGCCCCGCGACACCGTGCTGCAACGCGCCCTCGACCTCATCACCACCCGCACTCTTTTCGAGGCCGCAAAGATCGACTGGAGTCGCAAGTCCCCAGCTGGCAGCGAGCCCGCCGCACGAAAAGCCATTCCCGTGACCCAATGACCGAGATTCCCGACAAGATCGAAACCGTGGCCACGATTCACGAAGTGCTCAGCGACCGCACCTGCCACGCCGCCCTTCCCAATGGAAAGCTGTTCTTCGGCTTCACCCCAAAAGAAGTGGCGACCTTTTCCCTGCAACCAGGCGGAAAGGTGCGTGCGCAGTTGAACGTCGCCGACTTCTCGCGTGGCGAGATGCTGGGCAGCGTGGACGACGTATAGCCCAAGGAGGAGGGGTCTCTGACCCCTCGGTGCGTTCCAGAACGGGCTCAAGCCCGAACTACCAACGCAGCCCCCTTCAGGGCTTCAGCCAATACTCGAAGAAGCGGTAAATCTGCTCGTTCGACTCCTCGTTCGGCGAATGATCGGGACGGTTGGTCATGGCGACGCGACCGGTGACTCCGAGCAACTTGTTCACCGTGATGGCATGGTTGAGAGCCGCCCAGCGCTTCGGCGGATCTTCAGCACCGCCGGAGACGAGAAAGGGACGCGGCGCCATCAGCGCGTGCAGCTCCTGCAGATTGTGGCCCTTCTCGATCAACACTTTGTAGGCACCGGTGCGCGGACTCTCGTCGCTCACGAGTCCAGGCTTGCGAGTGACCGCCGGATCGAGTCCGAGATACCAAGGCTCCTGGTAGTTGATGCTGCCGCGGCTTTCGTCAAAAACGATGCCCGGATCACTCCAGACAGCGCAGGCGTACTTTTCCCACAGACAGGAGCCAAACAGCGACCACTTGCCGCCATAAGAGTGCCCGACGATGCCAATGCGCTTCGCATCCACCTCCGGCAGCGACGCGAGCGCCTGCCACATGTTCGCACTCACGTAGCCGAGAAACGAAAGCGGCTGGCACTCCGCCCCGGCGCTCATCACCGGCATCCGCGCATCACCGCCGGGTGAGCCGATGCACAGCGCCACAAAGCCGCGCCGCGCCAGTTGCCACGCGAAATCGCGCAGCGGCTTGTCGCTCAAACCGGCGCTCGTTTCAGGATCATAATACGGAACGAAAACAGCAGGACGCTTTCCCTCCGTCGCAGGAAGCAGCAGGTAGCCGTCTCCCGTCTGGCCGGGGGCGATCTCGACACGGATTTTTTGCTGGGAGATGCCCTCGCCACGCGATTTCGTCTCCAGCACCTCCATCTTCGGCTTGTCGATCACAGCCGGCCACGCGCCCATGATCGCGTGCCAGTCGGCAAGGATTTCAGTCCGGCGCTTTTGCCATTCATCAGCATTCCGGACCGGGCGCCCGTCGTTGAAGGCGAGCGGCGTTCTCCCCGGTGAGAACTGGTCGGAAAACTCGGCCGGCACCTGGGTGAAGGGCAGCTCAGCGGCGGCGGCGTGAAAGCCGAAGGCCATAGCGAAGAGGAGAGAGAAGCGAAAATTCATGAGGGGGATGCTCATCAACGCTCATTCTCGGTCAATCCCTTCTCAGGAAGCACCAGCGCCGCCCAGTTGCACCCATGACTCGCTTGGACTCAAGGCCCCGTTTTAACGAAGGTGCCAAGCATCAAACGTAGCTCCGCCGCGGGCTGAGTGGTCCGAGGTCTATGCCATCACCCTCCCCTGCGTAACCATGTCCTCCTTCAACTTAACCCCCATGCACACGATCACGCCCCCGTAAGGTCCTCCGCCCCACGGGAGAACTCCTGCGCGGAATCCTCAGGGCCCAGTTCCAACCGCAAGGTTGAGGGAAATCCGATAGAAGCGGGTTTTCTCACCTGGCAGCGGCGGTCCTAACGGAATCGTCACGAGTTCCCAGCCGTCTCCAAGCTGCTCTGTGCTTCCTATCGGTGGGGTTACCAGTCTCTTGCCGGCCTCCGTCATGCCTGCAGGGCCTGCATGTCATCTGGGATGGCCATGGCCACAGCCGCCGTGCGGGTCTCCACCCGCAGCTTCTGCAGGATGGCGCTCACATGATGGGTAACCGTCCGATAGCTGATGCCCAGGATGATGGCGATCTCCTTGTCCCGCTTGCCCTGTGCCATCCAGTGCAGCACCTCCGCCTCCCGGCGGCTCAGACCCGCACGCCGCAGCAGCGGATGATCCCTGGCCTCCACGATAGGGCGCTGGGGCAGCGCCTTTGCCAGCACCACGGAGGTTTGATACGCTTGGTCAACGAAGCGCCCAAACTGCACCGCTAGGTGCACATCCTGTTCAGTGAACGACCGGCGGCCGAGGCGGTTGATCACCAGCGCCCCGATGTGGCTTTCCGTGATCAGCGGGATGGACATCTGGTGGCGCACATCAATGGGACGAAAAGCGATCTGGTAGAGCTCCGTCTTTCGAAACTCACGGTGGCTGGCGAAGTCCTGCAACCGCATCGGCCGCAGACCGCCACCGGAGACATACTCATAGCAGGGATGCTCCAGTGGGATGAGCCTGCCAGCCTGCTCCATGACTTCCTGGGTTTGGCTGCCAAAGTCGATGTTCAACGCTGCTTCATGATGCCCGTCCGTCTTCCGCCAAAGCTGAAAGGTATGGACCGTATCCGGAAACAACAACCGGGTGGCATCAAAGAGCCGCTCGTGGAAGGGTCTTTCATCCTGCTCATGGAGCAGGTG
>CAMAZK010000396.1 GCA_945863205.1 Akkermansia muciniphila
CATCCTTGCTCACCGGTCGCCACCATTTTCGCCTCCGAGTGCTGAATACGACCTCGGGCTTAGAAACCATGCATGGTGAGGAAGTGACGCTCGCAGAGGCGCTGAAACCGGCGGGCTATGTGAGCGGCTGTTTCGGCAAATGGCACAACGGTGCGAATCATCCCACCACGGCACGCGGTCAGGGCTTTGATGAGTTTTTTGGCTTCGTCGGCGGTTTCTTCTCGAACTACTTCGATCCCGAGCTGGAGCACAATGGCGTCACGGCAGCGCGGAAGGGTTTCATCACCGATGTGCTCGCGGACGCGGCGATGGCCTTCGTCGAGAAACATCGATCGCAGCCGTTTTTTTGTTATGTGCCCTTCAATGCCTGTCACTCGCCCATGCAGGCGCCGGAGGACTTGTTCGAGAAATACACCAAGCTGGGCTTCGAGCCGAAGACCGCGGCGGTTTACGCAATGATCGAGAATCTCGATGCCAATGTGGGCCGGATGCTCGTGAAGCTCGATTCGCTCGGGCTCGCCGAAAACACCCTCGTGATGTTCGCCACCGACAACGGCCCGAACACACCGCGTTTCAACGGCGGCATGCGCGGTGGCAAAGGCAGCCTCTTTGAGGGCGGGCAGCGCGTGCCCTGCTTCATCCGCTGGCCTGGAAAACTCGAGGGCGGCAAGCGTGTATCCCAGATCGCCCAGCATGTCGATGTGCTGCCAACCCTGCTCGATCTCGTCGGTGTGCCCTTGCCTGCGACGCCACCGCTCGATGGCGTGAGCCTCGCGCCGCTGCTGCGTGGCGAGAAGGTGGAGTGGCCTGAGCGTCTGCTCTTTGAGGTTACCGGTCGCGGTGGCAAGGACGGCACCCCCATCCCGAAGTATCCCGGCACCGTGCGCAGCGACACGCATCGCTGGGTGCATGACAACAAGCAGGAGATGCTCTTCGACCTGCGGAACGATCCCGGCGAAAAAAACGACATCGCCGCACAGCAGCCGGAGATCGCTACGACGCTTTCCAAGGCCTACGACGCTTGGTTCGCCGACGCCATCGCCACCACGCAGGGCAAGGTGCAGCGCTTTCTCATCACCCTCGGCGAAGGAACCGAGTTGCTCGTCCCTTTCGCCACACTCGAAGGCGGAGCGAAGTTCTTCGGGCAAGGCTGGGACAACGACTGGGCCGTGTTTCCCACAGCAACCGCCACCATCACATGGAATCTCGAAGTGCCGCAGGCCGGAACGTATGAAGTCATCGCGCTACACGCCGCCCAAGAGCCGGGAGGAAAGATCAAAGTCACCACCGGTGATCAGTTTGTCGAAGCACCCGTCATCGCCGCACACAATCCACCAGAAATCCCGCGCCGCGATCTCGTGCCGCGCTGGGAGGTGCCAGACAAGGTCTTTGCGCCACTGAAGCTCGGCACGCTCCAGGTTTCCGGCGGCTTGCAAAGACTCCAGATCACCGCCGCACCGGGAATCAAGATCCAATCGCTGCGCCTGAAGCGAGCCGATGATCCAGATGCGGACATCGCTGCGAGGGTTTCCACCACACCGACACCCCGGCCAGAGCCCGCAGCCTGGATGGAGAAGGTGGACCGCCACATCGCCCTCGCGAAGCGGGGAGGATGGGAAGTCGTGCTGGTGGGCGATTCCATCACCGACGGCTGGAGGAGCGTGGGGAAGAAAGCCTGGGAAACGGTTTATCCCGCGCATGAGCCGCTCAATCTCGGCGTCATCGCCGACAAGACCGAAAATGTGCTTTGGCGTCTCGATCACGGACAGCTCGAAGGCTATCATCCAAAGGTCTTCGTGGTGATGATCGGCACCAACAATGTGGGTCATCGTCCTCCCCACCTCGAATCGGCCGAAGACACCATCGCCGGGGTCAAGGCCATCGTTGATCGGATCACCCGCGCAGCGCCGAAGGCGAAGGTGATCCTGATGAGTATCCTGCCGCGAGGGGCCTCACCGGAGGACGACCGGCGGCAGCGCATCGCGGCGCTGAATCCGCAACTCCGCATGCTCGCCGACGAACAGCGTGTTCATTGGCTCGACCTGTGGAGCGAGTTTCTGCAAGCCGATGGCACCTTTGTTCCCGGTCTGGTCGCTCCGGATCTCCTGCATCTCACGGAAAAGGGTTACGAAGTCTGGGCGCGTGCCATGCAGCCACTCATGATCCGTCTCCTGAGTGACGAACCGACAAGCGATCTCCGCCTGCCCTCGATCTTTTCCGACCACATGGTGCTCCAGTGCGATCAATCGGTGCCCGTGTGGGGCTGGACTGAGGCAGGGGCAAAGGTCACCGTCGGATTCGCCGGACAGAGTAAGACCGCGACGGCGGATGCGCAGGGCAAATGGACGCTGAAGCTCGATCCACTCGCCGCCAGCGCCGAATCGCGGGAGATGCAGATCCGCATCTCAAACGGCGACTCCCAAGTCATCCGCGACGTGATCGTGGGCGAGGTGTGGGCGGGTGGCGGGCAGTCGAACATGGAGTTCGACATGAAAGCGATCACCAGCGCGACTGCGGAGATCGAGGCCTCAGCGAATCCATCGCTGCGACAGTTTCATGTGCTGAAGAATCCTGCAGCCAGGACACCCGTGGACGATGTGCAGGGCTACTGGACGGTGGCGCGTCCGGGCACGACGGAGGATTTCATCGCGGCGGGCTACTACTTCGCGAAAAGCATCCAGCGTGAGCTGAAGACACCCGTCGGCCTCATCAAAGTGTGCTGGGGTGGCTCGAAGGTGGAGCCGTGGATCAGTCCAGCCTCACTCGCCAGCGTGCCGGAGCTGGCGTCAGGTGCCAAGAACCTGGATGCGATGAGCGAGCGCAATAAGACCGCCTTTCGCGAGTGGTTGAAGCAGACGCAACGCGAGGATCGCAGCTCGGGCGATGTATCGCGATTCCTCAGCGGGCCGGTTTCGAAAGACGACGGCTGGGTGGCGGTGAAGGACAGCGGACCGGTGTCCGATCCTTCGTTGCCGAAGTTCGGCGCGTTTTGGTTTCGCAAGGAGGTCTCATTGAGCGCACGGCAGACCGGCGCGGTGCAGGTGCTGCAGTTCGGTCCCACGGCGCAGTTTGATCAGGTGTATTGGAACGGCACGCTCATCGGCGAGCGCAGCGTGGACAACTTCACCGGCCTCATCAGCGTGCGTCATTACCTGATTCCGCCCACGCTTTTGAAGGAAGGCGTGAACCAGCTCGCCGTGCGCCTCTTTGCTCCGGCCGAGCCGCCGGGTTTCAGTTGGTTCCCCAGCGTGGGCACCACGAAGATGCTCGGTGGCTGGATGGCAAAGGCAGAATATGCGCTGCCGCCGCTCGATGCCGACGCGAAGAAAGCCGTGCCACCACTCACCGGCCAGCACGTGCTACCGGGCAGGCTTTTCAACGGCATGGTGCATCCCATCCTGCCCTATGCCATTCGCGGCGTGCTCTGGTATCAGGGCGAATCCAACACCGGCAACCCCAGCCTCTACCGCACCGCGTTTCCCTTGCTCATCCGGGACTGGCGGCAGCACTGGGAGCAGGGCGATTTCCCCTTCTACT
>CAMAZK010000397.1 GCA_945863205.1 Akkermansia muciniphila
GGTCACGCGGGCCGTCACCTGCCCGAGCTGCCACGCCTACATGTTCGACGCGTCCCCAGTGCGGGTGATCGCACAGGCGAAGCAACTGGCCCTGCGCGCGGCGAATTCGGTGCTGGCTTCGGATTTGTCGTAACGGTGGGTCTTGATGCCGCTTCAGTGCGGCGCTGCCAGGCCTTGATCCTCCATGAAACGCCGTGCCTTTGCAGCTTCTCTGGCCGCCTGGCCTGCTTTGGCTGAAATGCCGCAAAGGTCAACGGCGGCGGCGATTCGCGGCATCGCGGAGGGATTTCTTCGAGAGCATGGGATCCAGGGCATGAGCATCGCCTACGGGCGTGATGGCGTGATCGAATTTGAGCAGGGCTACGGCTTTGCGGATTTAGAAGGCAGGGAAGCGGTTACGCCGGAGCATCGCTTTCGCATCGCCAGCATCTCAAAGCCGATCACGGCCACTGCTGTGATGATGTGCATCGAAAAAGGGCTGCTCAGACTCGACACCCAGGTTTTCGGCTCGCAGGGCATTCTCGGCGGTGATCACAGCGGTGATGTGGCTGCCATCACGATTGATCACCTGCTCACGCACACGAGCGGCGGCTGGGCGAACGACGAGAACGATCCGATGTTCAAGAACCCGGCGATGACGCACGATGAACTCATCGCGTGGACGCTGGCGAACCAGGAGCTGTCGCACCAGCCGGGCGGGCGCTTCGCGTATTCGAACTTCGGCTACTGCCTGCTGGGCCGTGTGCTCGAAAAAGTGATGATGCAGCCCTACGAAACACTGATCGCCCGGGAGGTGCTGTCGAAATGCGGCATCACGAGCATGGAGATCGGCGGAAACACGCTGGCGGACCGCCGCTTGATGGAGGTGATGTATCTCACTGCGAAACCCGGTGCGGCCTACGGCATGAATGTGGCCCGCATGGACTCGCACGGCGGCTGGATCGCCACCGCGGGCGATCTGGTGCGATTTGCCTCACAACTGCAGAAGCTGCTCAACGAGGAGTCGATCCGCATGATGACCACGGCCATGAGCGCGAGCTACGCCCGCGGCTGGAACGTGAACAAAGTGCCGAACTGGTGGCACACCGGCTCGCTTCCCGGCACGACCACGATCATGGTTCACACGGCGAAAGGCCTCTGCTGGGCCGGCCTGCTCAACGGTCGCAAAGAGGGCCTCGGCCCGGCGCTGGACAAGCTGATGTGGAAGATGTCGAGAGAGTTGAAAACCTGACGCGGGGATTCATCGCAGCTCTTTGCCAGTTTTCGTTTTCCAAATCGTATTCTGTGTTCACTTCTCACTCCCAACCATGACTCCTCAGCAAAAAGCAGAATCCCTCGGCATCACTTTCGCGAAGCAGACCCCCGGCTACCTGAACCTCTGCATCCGCAGCGGAAGCCAGCTCATCACCTCCGGCCACGTCAGCGACATGAAGGGCAAGCTGGGTGCGGATGTCTCGACCGAAGACGGCTACAAGGCGGCAAAGAACTGCGCGGAGAAGATTCTCAATTCCGTCTGGAACACGCACGGCACGCTGGACGGCCTGAAAGTCATCAAAGTGCTCGGCTGCGTGAACTCCACGCTCGAATACAGCGACCAGCACCTTGTGATCAACGGCTGTTCCGACCTCCTGCACGAGATCTTCGGCAAGGAAGGCGACGGCTACCACGCCCGCAGCGCCCTTGGCTTCGTGCAGCTTCCGACCGGGGCCGCGGTGGAGGTCGAGGCGATCTTTGAGATCAAGGCGTGAAGGAATGACGAAACCAGAAGGATGAATGACGGATTAATGACCAAGCCTGAATGCCTGAAACCTTCGGGATTCGGCCTTCGGGCTTCATTCGTCATTCCTCATTCGGAATTCGTCATTTAACGGCTTCGCCGCCCCTTGCGCCCTCTCCCGCGGAAAGCTACTCTGACTGCCCCCAATGCCCCGCGTCCACATCAAAACCTATGGCTGCCAGATGAACGAGCGCGACACCGAGCAGGTGTCGCAGATGTTCGTCGAACGTGGCTACACCATGACCGCAAAGGACGACGACGCGGACGTGGTTCTGATCAACACCTGCTCCGTGCGGGATCAGGCGGAGCAGAAGGCGCTCGGCAAGATGGGCATGGTGCGCCGCCGGCGCATCCCGCTCGTCACCGGTTTCATGGGCTGCATGGCGCAGAGCCGTGGGAGCGAGTTGGTGGGCAAGGCGAATGTCGATCTCGTGGTCGGCACGCAGAAGTATCACCGTGTCGTCGATTACGTCGATGAGATCATCCGGGCCAAAGAAGCGAAGCAGATGGACGACGAGCGCTTTTCCATCGTCGATGTCGAGGAGGAGGAGCAGTCGCAAAACACCATCCGCGACCACACGCTGAAGGAAAAGCAGGCCAGCGCCTTCGTCAGCATCATGCAGGGCTGCAACATGAAGTGCACCTTCTGCATCGTTCCTTACACACGTGGCGGCGAGCGCGGCCGCCCCATCGCCGACATCGTTGAGGAGGTGAAGCGCCTCGCGGATCGTGGCGTGAAGGAAGTGACGCTGCTGGGCCAGATCGTGAATCTCTACGGCAGGCACGAATTCCCCGCTGTCGATGGCAAAAGTCCCTTCGTGCAGCTTTTGGAGGCCGTGCACGAGGTTCCCGGCATCCAGCGCATCCGTTTCACCAGCCCGCATCCCATCGGCTACAAAAAAGACCTCATTGAGGCCTTCACCTACCTGCCAAAGCTCGCCGAGCACGTCCATCTGCCCGTTCAAAGCGGCAGTGATGCCATCTTGAAGCGCATGCACCGGCCCTACACCGCCGCGAAGTTCACCGAACTCGTCGAACGCATCCGTGCCGCGCGTCCGGATATCGCCGTGACGACGGATGTCATCGTCGGCTTCCCTGGCGAGACGGAGGAGAACTACCTGGAGACGCGGCGAATGTTCGAGAACATCCGTTTCGACAACGCCTTCGTTTTCCGTTACTCGAAACGACGTGGCACGCCCGCCGCCGAGATGGAGGAAGCCACGCAGGTGCCGGAACGCGTCAAAGAGGAGCGGAATCAGGATCTGCTGGGTTTGGTCAACGAGATCGCCCTGCCGATTTACGACAAGCTCGTCGGCCAGGAGGTCGAAATCCTCTGCGAAGGCCCCAGCAAGACGAACTCCGAACGTCTCACCGGCCGCACCGGCTCGAATCGCATCGTCGTCTTCGACGGCAATCCCGAACGCCACACCGGAGAGATCTTCAAGGTCCGCATCGCCGAAGCGGGGCACTTCACGCTGTTCGGCGATCCCGTTCTGCATGCATGAAGATCGAGCTGCGGACTCTGACTCGTGAACACGCGGCTTTGTTTTGCCGGTTGGTGGTGGCGCTGGCGGAGTTTGAAGAACTTTCGCCGCCGGATGAGGCGGCTCAAAAACGTCTGGTCGAGGATGCGCTCAGTGAAAAGCCGCGCATCGAAGTCTGGCTGGCGTTTGTGGACCATGATGCCGAGCCCTGCGGCTACATGATTCTGGTGGAGACGTATTCGAGCTTCCTGGCGCTGCCGACCTTGTATCTCGAA
>CAMAZK010000398.1 GCA_945863205.1 Akkermansia muciniphila
ACCGGGTCCGTGCCGAGCACCAGCACCTCGCCGCCCTTCCACAGCAGCATCCGTGCCTGCACAAAGGCCAGCTCCGCCACCTCAGGCTCCTTTCCCAGCTCCGCCACCGTCTTTGCCGAGATGAAATGCGTCGATGACGCGCTCTGCGCCCCGGCGCTGCTGATGTAAATGTCCGCCTTCATCGTGCGCTCGATCCAGCCGCGCATCGTGTGGTCAAAACTCGCCACCATCACCGCCATGCCCGTCGTCATCGCCACCGCGCTCGCCAGCGCCGCCACGGCGAAGCGATGCCGCACCGTCGGCCGCCGCAGATGCGAAAGCGCCACTCGCCAAACTGCCGATAGCGCTTTTCTCCTCGCGATGAACCGCAGCACCGCCCCCGCCGCCAGTCCCGCGCCCACCAGCCACAGCAGCGCCGCCGCATAACCCGCCAGCGGCAGCCGCGTCCCGTCGTCAAATCGCAGCACCGGCACCTGCGCCAGCAAGACCGCCGCCAGCATCATCACCCAGCCGATCCACTCCACGCGCCAGACCGTGCCGCCTTCAAACGGCGTCGCATGCCGTCCCAGCATGTGCGCTGGAGGCGTGCGTGCCGCCATTCGCGCCGGCCACCACGCGGCGATCAGGCTCGCGCCAATCGAAATCGACAGGGCCAGCGTGGCCTCACCTACGCTCAGAGACGCCTGCTGCTCGCTGGTTGCTCCATACAGCGCATTCATTGTCTGCGTCACCCCGCCCACTGCGGCTTGAGCTCCGAGCCAGCCGAGCAGCACACCCAAAGCACCGCCGCACAGTCCCAGCAGCCCTGCTTCGATCAGAAACGCGATTTGAATCGCCCGATCCGTCACCCCGAGCGATTTCAGAATCCCGATCTCCTCCCGCCGCCGCAGCACCACGCCGTCCAGCGCCTGAAAAATGAGATAACCGCCCACCAGCAGCGCCAGAAGCGAGAGAATCGTCAGATTCAGCCGAAACGCCTGTGTCATCGTGCCCGCCAGTTGCCTCCGGTTCGCCCCGCCCGTCACCTGCCAGTGCGATTTGAGCAGTTCGCCGGTCTCTTCGCGCAGATTCGGAAACAAGTCGCTGTCCTGCGCCAAAACCTCAACACGATCCACCTTGTCGCCTCTCAGCAGCACCGACTGCGCCTCCGGCAGGTCCATCAGCAGCAGATGCTCGGGTAGGCTCGGCACTCCCGGCGTCTCCGGCACCACGCCCGCCACTTTCAGTGCGATCACGCGGTCATCCACGATCAGCCGCAGCTCCTCGCCTTCCTTCACGCCCAGCTTCGGACTCACATAAACGCCTGCACGCACCGCCTGCAGGTTCGCGCCCAGGCCTGCGGGCGCTTCACCGCGCAGATTCAGCAGCGCCACAAAATCCACGCCCAGCAGCCGCCACGTCGCCCGCGATCCGATTTCGCCATTCCCCGCATCGGAAGCCGGTGTTACCGTTTCTTCCACTACCGGCAGCAAGCTCACCGGACGATGCGCCAGCAGTTCGCGCATCTCCCGCACGTCCTTTTCACGCAGCACGCCGCTTGCCGCCTCCACCGTCCAGTCCGGCTGCCGCGTGATGCCGTCTGTGAAGGTCTCGAAGCCCGAGAGCGCCGCATTGCTTGCCAACCGCACCGCCAGATACACACTCGATCCCAACGCCAGGATCAGCATCAGCGCCACCTGCTGCCGCAAAGCCAGCCGCCAGTGCCGCAATGCGCAGCGCCGCAGGATGAGAAGCACCGTGCTCATGCGCCTTCGACGATTTCGCCGTCCTGCATGCGCAGTACGCGCTCGCAATGCTTCACCGCTTCCGGGCTGTGCGTCACCAGCAGCATGGCCGCGTTCGTTTCGCGCACGATCTCCGCCAGCAGATCGAGCACCTGAATTCCCGTGGCTGAATCGAGACTGCCCGTCGGTTCATCCGCCAAAATCAACGCGGGCCGATGCACCACAGCGCGTGCGATCGCCACGCGCTGCATCTCCCCGCCCGAAAGCTGCCCCGGCAGCGCCGCTGCGCGATGCGAAATGCCCACTCGCTCCAGCAGTTCACGCACGCGCTTTTCCCGCTCGCTCGTCGGCACGCCGAGCAGTTGCAGCGGCAGTTCGATGTTCTCCGCCGCGCTCAGCGTCGGCAGCAGATGGTAGAACTGAAACACCGTGCCGATGTGCCTGCGCCGCAGATGCGCGAGCCCATCCACGCTCAAATCTCCGAGTGCATGGCCCGTGATCGTCACGCTGCCGCTGTCCGCTTGGTCCACGCCTCCCACGCAATTCAAGACCGTCGTCTTTCCGCTGCCCGAAGGTCCCAGCAGAGCCACTCGCTCTCCCTGCTCCAGCTTGAACGATACCCCACGCAGGATCGGGCGCTCCGCGTAGGACTTGGTGAGGGATTCGACTTCGAGAACAGGCATCTGAGGAAGGAAACGGCCTGTCCGGCCCTGTGGACGCTCACTTCATCGCCCGCATCAACTCGCGCACATATTTGCCCAGCATGTCGAACTCCACGTTCAGCCGGTCGCCCGGTTTTTTCGTGTGCAGGTTCGTGACCTGAAACGTATGCGGGATGATCCAGCATACGACCGTGTTTTCCGTCACCTCCGCAGCAGTCAGGGAGATGCCATCCAGGCAGATCGAGCCCTTCGGGATGATCAAGCCGCGCTGCTCCGCCGGAATCTCCACCTCCAGCCGGTGATCCTGCCCGTGCTCGCTCCAGTCCAGCACATTCACCGTCGCATCAACGTGTCCTTGGACAAAGTGGCCGCCAAAGCGCGCCCCCATCGCCATCGCACGCTCCAGATTGACCAGGGAGCCAGTTTGCAGATCACCTAGACTCGTCACCTTCAATGTTTGCATCAGCAGGTCAAAGCACGCCGTCTGCGCCGCAGCATCTTTCGTCGTCACTGTCAGGCAGCAGCCGTTCACCGCCACGCTTTCACCATCGACAAGTTCGGCTGCCATCGAACCCACGTTCACGGTCAGCCGCGCACTTTCGTCGCGAGGCTCCAGAGAAATGACGCTGCCGGTGGTTTCAACAAGACCTGTGAACATGAGCCGATCTAATTCGTCACCCGAGTCTTGTCGATTCGTTCTTCGGGGGGGGCAGGCAATCGCCTCTGAGTATCTGCAACCCGGATCGTAATCATTGTGCCGGTGCCGCTGCTTTCGAGGGTGAAGTGGCCGCCGATGCGGCTGGAGCGTTCACGCATGCCGGTGAGGCCAAAGTGGCCTTGGTGGGGGCCGGGGGCGCTGGCGGGATCGAAGCCGTGGCCGTCGTCGTGGAAGGTGAGGGTCACACTCGACTCGTCGTAATTCACTGCGATGTCGATCTGGCTCGGCTGTGCATGCTTGAGGGCGTTGGTGAGGGCCTCTTTGGCGAGCATGAGCAGATTGCCCGCGATGAGGTCGGGCAGACGGCGTTCATCGCCGGTGCCGCCGACCTTGAGGGAGATGTTGGTGCCTTCGAGGAGGACTCCGGCAATGTGGCGGATGGCTTCCCGCAGA
>CAMAZK010000399.1 GCA_945863205.1 Akkermansia muciniphila
TATCCGGCCGCTTCAGGAGTTCCTGGAGCAAGATGGGTCGATGCTGGCACGCATGGGCGCGATGGCCATCAGTGGAGCCTTCACCAGCAAGGCGGAATGTCATGCCGCGTGCGAGATCAAGGCACGGGAGGAGATTCACAATCTGGAGCGGGGGATTCCGTTGTTGGAGGTCATGGTGACCGTCGCGCCGCTGCTGGGCCTGCTAGGTACCACGGCCGGGCTGGTCGGGATGTTTGAGGCCTTCGGCGCTGGCGGGGAAGGCGGGCCGGACACCGCCGCCGTGGCGAGCGAGATCGGCGTGGCGTTGCGCTGCACCATCGCTGGGCTCTTTGTGGCGGTGCCGTCGGTGCTGCTGCACACCTACTTCGTGCGGCGTGTGGACGCTCTGGCTGTGAAGGTCGAGTCCATCATGCAGGAAACGATCCAGCATTTTTACCAGCACTTCGAGGTGCAGCGTCCGGCGTCCTGATCTCCTGTTTTTTCCCCGAGATGAATCTGCGCCCCCGCCGCCGCCCCGTGCCGATGATCCCCATCGTGTCGCTCATCGACATCATGGTCATTTTGCTCATCTTCTTTGTCGCCACGACGACTTTCAAGAAGGACAAGGTGCAGGTGAAGATCACCCTGCCGGAGTCAAAATCTCTCGGCGGCACGAGCGAGGCGCCGCAGGCGCGTGTGCCGATCAGCATCACCAAGGAACAGAAGATTTTTCTCGATGGTGAGCCTGTGGAGATCGACAAACTGGCCATCGCCATCAGTTCCCTGAAGGAAGCTAAGCCTGGCATGAAGCTCGAACTCGAGGCGGACACGACCGCAGCGCTCGGCGTGCTGGTGAAGGTGTGGGATGCGCTGAGGGAGGCCGGTTTTTCCATCAACGACGTGCCTGCTCGTATTCAGCGGGCGAATTGATTGCGAGGGCGGCGTTGCAACTTCACACGAAACAAAGTCAGGGCACCAGGATGAGGTGCCGGTGGAGGGACCCGTTCTCAAACGGGGGGAAGGCAGCCTTGATTCAGCGCGTCGTTTTTTGGAACCTTATGAAGGGCTCGAACTTGTAGTGGGTCGGCATGATGATGCCGCGCTTGCCGGTGATGGTCGTGGCACTTTGATCCACCTCCCAACCGGGATGGCCCGTCCACAACCACTGCCAGCCTTCATGCGCGATGAAGAGGCCTCCTCGTTCCTTTCCTTTTCGAAGGACGCCGTTGGTCGTGACTGGCTCGGGGGCCACATAGTAGATGCCCTCGGGCGCTTGTGCTTCCGGTGCATATTCACCCGCAGGCAGAACAATCGTGCCGTTCTTGTGCGTGCATTTCACGGTGGTGGGAACGAAGATTCCGGGTGTGCCGGGTGGGCATCGCTCCAACTGCTTGGCGGCACATGAAGCCAGGAACATCGCGACGAGGAAATGGGTCAAAAAAGGGTTCATGGCCGGGTGGTTGTGATGGTGGAGATAAGGGGATTCGAACCCCTGACCTTCTCATTGCGAACGAGACGCTCTACCAACTGAGCTATATCCCCTCACGGAAACCGTGTGCCGATTATGACCGCCAATGGAGAGGCGGCAATCGAAAAGAACTCGCAGCGGTGTCAGCCGCCAAAGGTGGAGGCCGGCACGCCCGTGGCGCCCGGCCGGCAGACGAAAAGGCGACCGGCCAAGGGCTCGTCGAGGCCGGGTTTGAGTCCGGTGGTGATGTAGAGGTCGCCAAGATCGTCACCGCCGAAGGCGCAGGCGGTGGTTTCGATGCAGGGAAAATCGATCTGCATTTCGACCTTGCGCGATGCGGGGTCGAAGCAGACGACTTTGGCCCCGTGGCAGAAGGCGATCCAGAGGCGGTCTTCGCTGTCGATGGTCATGCCGTCGGGCACGGATGGATCGTCCCGGGTGTCCCAGACCACGCGTTCTCCGGAGATGGCACCGGTGGCAACGTCGAAATCGAAGGCGCGGACCTTTTTACTCGGGGTGTCGATGTAGTACATCGTCTGCGCATCGCGGCTCCAGATGATGCCGTTGGAGTTGGTGACGGGGCTGAATTTTTTTTCGAGGCGAAGATCGGTGTGCAGGCAGTAGAGCGCGGCATCCGGGCGCTTTTTCAGGCAAATGGTCCCCGCCCAGAGACGGCCGGCGGGATCGCACTTGCCGTCGTTGAAGCGGTTGTCGGGGAGATCGGGTTCGGGATCGGCGATGGCCGTGCTTGCGCCGGTGGATTCGTCGAAAAAGAACAGGCCGTCATCACCTGCCCAGACCAGGCCGCCGCCCGAGCGCGGAACGACGGTGCCGACGCGCTGGCCGACGTCCCAGATCTTTTCGGCGCCGGAGGCCGGTGTGAAGGCGAGAATCTTGTGGGTTTCGATATCGACGTAGAGCAGCCTGTCTTGATGCCAGAGCGGTCCTTCGCCCCAGGTGGCGACGTAGTTGGAAACAGGTTCGGGGGACATGAGTCAGAGCGGAGAAAAGGGGCGGGCTATTGGAGATAGATGACCACGACGTCGGACGAGGGGCCGGTGGGGGAGAAGTCGTTGCCGAAGCCTACGGTCTGCACGTTTGCGGGTTCGAGCCCGAGCTCGATGAGATGCTGGCGCACGGCCTGGGCGCGGCGCTCGGAGAGGGCGCGTGCGTGATCGTGGGGCAGGGCGGGCGGTGCGTAACCGGCGACGAGGAGCTTCTTTTTCTCGGCGGCTGAATTTTCGTCAAACAGGGCGCGGAGGGTGAGGCGGTGCCTGGCCGTGATGGCGAAGCCCTCGCCATCGAAGATCAGCGCCGGGCATGCCGGTTTGAGATCGGCAGAAACGGGGGAGCGAAAGCCTTCTCGCGGTCCGAGCGCATAGATGACCGCCTCGTCGGCGGCCCCGGAGAAAAACGGCAGGCTGGAGCAGGAACTCAGGATCACGCTCAGTAGCAGCATAGGCAGGCGGATCATGGCTGGCATGGGTTGGGGATGAGGGCGGCAATGGGACATGGCTTCAGCGCATCCAGCGCGGCTCGGTGATTCGGCCGTAGCCGCGCAGGATGCTGCGCCGGCTGCCGCTGCGCACATCATGCACGAACAGTTCACCGTGCTGTGTGTAGGTGATGAAGTGGCCGTTGGGGCTCCAGGAGGGGTGCTGGGCGCCTCCCGCCTGAATGACTTGCGCTCCGCCGGAGGGGTAGGGCTTTACCGCGACGGCCCACTGTCCGCCGCGTCGTGTGGTGAAGGCTATGGAACGTCCGTCCGGCGACCATTCAGGATCGGCACAAAAATGATAGCCCGTGCGCCACCGGAAGAGGCGGGAGCGATCACCCTCCTTTCCTGGGATTTCGACGATGTAGAGCCTGGGGCCGTCACCCTCATCGTTGGCAAAGACGATCTGGCGGCCGTCCGGGTGCCAGGAGGGGCTGGAGGGTGCACCGATGGAATCACTGATGCAGGCGGCGGTGTTTGTGGCCAGGTCGCTGACGAAAATTTCCGGATTCCCGATGAAACTCATCACCATGGCGATGTGCGTGC
>CAMAZK010000400.1 GCA_945863205.1 Akkermansia muciniphila
TTCTTCACGCCGGGCATGGCGGGATGGTTCCAGCAGTTCAATAACGAAGGGAAAGAAGGCGTTGTATTCAAACACAAGGACGCGCCGTACATGCCCGGTCGTCCCAACAGCGGTGGCAGCCAGCTCAAGTACAAGTTCCATGAGACCGCCTCGTTCATCGTCACCAAGGTGAACGACAAGCGCAGCGTCTCATTGATCCTGTTCGAGGGCGATAAAGTACGCCCCGCTGGCAACGTCACCATCCCGCCCAACCACGACGTTCCCAACGCCGGGAGTGTCGTGGAATGCCGCTACCTCTACGCGTTCCGCGAATCCGGCTCCATCTACCAGCCGGTGTACCTCGGACCGCGTGACGACATCCGCGCTGCGGAATGCACCACCACCCAGCTCAAGTACAAAGCTGAGATCATGCAGTCGGCAGCCGCCTAACCAAAGCAACCCACGCCACAGCCCATGCGCCTTCACCGGTACATGGGCTGTTTGCGTACAACCCACATCACACACTATGAAACCCATCCCACTTCCCATCGCGGAACTCAAACCCGCGCTTGCCGGTCTCGGCAAGGTCATCAACGCACGCGCCACACTGCCCGTGCTGCAGTACGTTAAGGTCGAGCGTACTGCCGACGGCTGGATCGCGCTCACCGGAACCGATCTCGACCGCTTCGTCACGATGCGTCTCGAACATCCCGGCGACGGTCCGCCGGCCACCGTACTGCTGCCCCTCGATCAGCTTGTACAAGTCGTCAAAAACTGCGGCAGCGGCGAAACCATCGAAGTCGAATCCAACCCCGCGGCCAGCATCATCCGCTTCCCGCTCGGCAACGAGACCGGGGAATCCAAGGTGCCCTTCGTGGCACCGGACGAGTTCCCGCAGACTCCCCGCCTCAAGGCTGAAGCCATCCCGCTGCCAGCCGATCTGCGCCGTTCACTGCTTGAAGCGATGGACTGCGCCAGCATCGACAGCACCCGCTACGTGCTCAACGGCGCGTACATCGACGCCGGCAATCCCAAGGCCAACTACATCGTCGGCACCGACGGCAAGCATCTGTACAGCGCGAACTCCTTTGCGCTGCCACTCAAGCACTCCGTCATCCTGCCGAGCCACAAGTTCCTTGGCTGGAAGGAGTTCAACAGCGATGGCGAATGGCAGCTCAAGGCCGATAACCAGCACGTCCAGTTGTCCACACGACGCTGGCGGTTCATCAGCAAACAGATTGAGGGCACCTATCCCAACTGGCGGCAAACGGTTCCCAATCCGAGCGATGCCAAGACGATCATCACACTCGACCCGGCCAGACTGGACACGCTCACCAAGCTCATCCAGCGCATGCCCTGTCACGACGATCGCTACCACAGCCTCGGCCTCGAATGGAAAGCCGGGCAGTTCCTTCTGCTCGGCCGCGACACCGCCAGCGAACCCTGGCTGCGTGTTCCCGTGCCCGACGTGAAAGCGACCGGCCCGGAGATCACTATCTTCGTCAACCGCAAGCTGCTCACCAAGGCCCTGCGGTTCGGCCTCAACATCCTCAGCCTCACCGATCCGCTCGCGCCTCTGCGCTTCCACAGCCAGGGCAAGCAGATGATCGTCATGCCGCTGCGTCCCGAAGGCTCTCCCACGCCACCACCCGCAAATCAACAAACCGCTCCTGTGCGCGTGCCCTCAGCACCGCCACCAGCAGCACAACAACCAGCGGCAGTACAACCGCCCGCAACTCAACCCCAAGCCAACAAACCCATGATCACGCATCCCACCTCCGAAGAACCGCCAGCCAATGGCGCGCCATCGCCACTCGAAGAAGCCCTCGACCTGACCCTGCAAATCCGGGACAAGTTCACCGACGGGTTCAACCTCCTGCGCGACCTCTCGACCAAACTGAAGGCCGTTCACCGCGATCAGAAAACCAGCAGCCGCGAGTTCAACTCCGTGCGCTCCACCCTGCGCTCCTTGCAGGCTCTCAAACTGTAACCACCCACATCAACCCAAAGAGGGCCGGATGCGCAGACTGCGTGTCCGGCCCCTTTTCATTCCAGAAAGGAACACATACCCATGATTGCAAACCTCGATCCTCAACCCGTCATCATCCCCCGCCGCAGCCCGAACCTCACCCTCCACTGCGGTGCCTCCCACGTCGAACTCGACGAAGTCCGCGCCGTCGCCACGCCGCGCCACACGCAGAGCTGGTGCCCCATCTCGCATGCGGAACTCATCAGCACCGTGCAGCGCACCCTGGCCACCACCAACCTGCGGATCGGCACGCAGGCCCATTCGTTGTCCCACGAGGGCCAGCGCTACTTCGGTCTCATGGAAGTCCACGCTCACAAATCCAGCGACGACTACTGCTGGGTGCTCGGACTCCGTAACAGCCACGACAAGACGTTCCCCGCCGGCATTGTCGCCGGGGCCAGCGTTTTCGTTTGTGACAACCTGAGCTTCTCTGGCGAGATCAAATTCGCGCGCAAACACACCCGGTTCATCGTTCGCGACCTGCCGCAACTGGTCAGTCGCTCCATCGGCCTGCTCCTGGCCAAATGGCACGATCAAGACAAACGCATCGCCGCCTACAAGGAAGCGCACATTACCGACATCGAAGCCCACGACCTCGTCATCCGCGCCACCGATGTCGGCGTCTGCTCCAATCGCCTCATCCCGCCCGTTCTCCACGAATGGCGCGAGCCACGGCACGACGCCTTTGAAACCCGCAACGTGTGGAGCCTGTTCAACGCGTTCACGGAATCGCTGAAGGACGGCAATCTCGCCGAACTCCCCAAGCGCACCGAAGCCCTGCACGGCCTGCTCGACACCCACGTGGGCCTCCTCGCATGAGCCAGCCCACCCGCATCGAGCGCGAGCACTACCAGAAGCTCGTTGGCCGTCAGATCCTCGCGATCGACTGGGACGAACTGGAGGGACAGGCTCTTCCTGTGCTCGTGCTCAGCGGTCGCGATCTAGACGGCCATGCCGCCACCGCCACCGTGCTCGCCGATCCCGAAGGCAACGCCCCCGGTCACCTGGATCACCGCTTGTGATCCGCAACCACGCGGCCCCGCCTGCCCCCGCAGGCGGGGCCGCTCATTCCTGTGTTATCTGCAATGCCGGGGTGTAGGCAGTAGAGTTTCGAGTCATCGCCCATTTTTTAGCTATGCCAGCGAGGCAACATCCTGAGCATCGCGCCTGAACGCGATTCATGCATGAGACATGGATGATGAGCCGGAGCGATGGGGCGTGACGCAGGAGATGCTGGAGCGGTAGATTGGGAAGGTGCGGAAGGAGAAGGCGGAGCACTCAGTGGAGAAGGGAAAGAACCGTAAGCGTCACCGCAACGACCTCATGCTTAGACTTGGAACGGGGCGCGTGGGGAGGCAGGGGTGTCCCACTTTATGGATAAACAACTCACGATTTTAAAAAGGGATGATCTGGGCCGTGTGCAAAGCACTGCTGAGTCAAGGGCAGAG
>CAMAZK010000401.1 GCA_945863205.1 Akkermansia muciniphila
GCCCGGGGGGCCGAGTGCCTGTGGATCAGCGGTGATGTCGCGGTTTCCACGGCCACCGACCAGGTCATCAATGCTTGCCAGCGGGCCCGTATTCCGGTCTTCACGGTGATGCCGCCGTCGGTGAAGAGCGGCGCACTGTTCGACCTGGGGGCCAATTACTTCGATATCGGTAGGCACACCGGGGAAATCGCTGCCGATGTGCTGGATGGCAAAAATCCCGCCGAGATCCCCGTCGATAACTTCGTTCCGGTGGTTTTCCTTTACAATGAAACTGCTCTGACGGGTCTCAGGGACCGCTGGACAATACCCGCCGATCTCAAGGAAAAAGCGGATGGTTTCATCACCGCCACCGAGACCAAACTGCCGATGCTGGAGAAAAAGGCGGCCGCCCTCCCGCTCAGTCCACAACCTGGACGTGTTTACAAGATCGGTCTGGCCTTCTTTGCGCCCGAATCCGCCGGAGACCAGTGCCGTCAGGGAATTGTCGATGGCCTTAAGGAGCTCGGTTTCGTGGAAGGCAAGAACCTGGAGATCCGTGTGGCGCATGCGCAGGCGGAGATCGCCAACATTCCGGGGATGCTGCAGAACTTCGATTCCTCGGACGTGGACCTGGTGCTGCCCATGAGCACGCCGGTGATCAGTGCGGCGGTGGGTTTTGTGAAACACAAGCCGATCGTGTTCACGTATTGCAGCGACCCCATCGCTGCCGGTGCGGGCGTTTCGTTCACCGATCATCTGCCCAACGTGACCGGCATCGGTTCGTTCCCGCCAGTGCAGGCAATTCTGGACGCCATCCAGCAGACCATGCCTGGGATCAAATCCGTCGGCACCATCTACAACAATTCTGAGGCCAATTCCGTGAAGGTGGTGAGCGTGGAGCGGGAGCTGGTCGCGAAAGCCGGGATCACGCTGGAGGAGGTCACGGTATCCACTTCCGCTGATGTCCTGCCGGCAGCCCAGGCCCTCGCGGCGCGCGGGATCGCAGCCTTCTGCATCCTTGATGACAACACCGTAGCGCAGGCGATGGACGCGGTGATCCGCGTGGCGCGCGACAGCAAGCTGCCGTTGTTCGCGGGCGATGGCACGACGGCCGGGCGCGGCCCGATTGCCTGTGTGGGCTTGGGGTATTACCAGCCCGGTTACGCCGTCGCCAAGCCCGTCGCCCGGGTCTTGCTCGGCGAAAGCCCGGCCACGATCCCGATCGAGAACGTCATCGAGAAGCAGGTTTTTCTAGATGAAGCTCTCGCACGGCAGTTCGGCCTGACCTTCCCGCCGGAACTCAAGGCTGAAGCCGCCCGTCAGTCCACCGCCCGCAAGACCGATTCGGCGGCTGCTCCAGCCAATGCCGCCGCTTCCGCGCCGCTGGGGCGCCTTGCTAAGATCAACCTAATCGAGTACCTCGACACTCCCGTCGTGGAGATGAATCGCAAGGGCATCCAGGACGGACTGGCTAAAGCCGGTTTGGTGGAGGGGCGCGACTACGAATTGATTCTTCGCAATGCTCAGGGCGACATGGCGGTTCTCAACACCATCATGGACGCGGCCGCCTCTGACAGGTCCGAGTTGCTCATCACTGTCACAACGCCAGCCCTGCAAGTCGCACTGCAACGTGCCGCGAAACGACCCGTGGTCTTCTCGCTCGTTGGCAACCCGATGGAGGCCAGGGCAGGGCGCACCGATCAGGACCACCTGCCCAACGTCACCGGCGCTTATGTGAATGCGCCGCATGCGGAGGGTCTGACGGCGTTGCGACGCTGCTTGCCCAACCTCAAGCGAGTGGGAACACTGTTCGTGCCGTCCGAGGTGAACTCGGTTTACTACAAAGACGAGTTGCTCAAGGCTGCCAGTGCTTTAGGCATCGAGGTGGAATTGGTGGGCGTGAGCACCAGTGGCGAAATCGCCGACGCCGCTTTGGCGCTTTGCAGCCGCAACATCGATGCGGTTTGCCAAATCTCTGACAACCTCACCGGGGCCAGCTTCGCGAGCATCGTCCAAGCGGCAAACCGCGCCCGACTGCCCCTGATGGGGTTCGCCTCTGGCCAGGCCGAGTCCGGCGCATTCCTGACCATTTCGCGGGACTTTTATGACGGTGGTCTGGCGTCGGCGGCCATGGCCGCGCGCATCCTTCGCGGGGAGTCACCGGCGGTCATCCCCTTTCAGTTGGTCGCTAAAATCAATTACCAATTCAATCCGGCAAGCGCACGCAGCCTCGGCATCACGATCCCAAAGGACCTCTTGCAGCTCGGGGAATCCGTCCACTAAAAACCGCACCATGGAAATCACCTCACTCAACGACGAAGGCCGCCAGGAACTGCAGCTCCATGGACGTCTCGATGCGAACTGGGCCGACCGCGTCGGTCAAGCGATCGAAATGGCGATTCAGTCGGGTTATCACAGGGTGGACATGGAGTTTACCCGTGTCGATTACGTCAGCTCCGCAGGCATCCGAGTTCTGCTAAAGTATCACAAGCAGCTCAAGAACGTCGGTGGGGCACTGCGGGTGCTCCGGCCCACTGCTGGCGTCCTCGAAGTGCTCCAATTGTCCGGGATCGCTGGAATGCTGGTTGGCACTTCGGAACCGGGTGAAGTCCCTGCGGTGTCCAGCGTCGCCACCCCACCCGCAACCCTCCCGCCGCGCCAATGGGAGCAGGACGGATTGGAGTTCGAACTGCACACGCTGGCATCGGAGGCCGAACTCTCCGTTTGCCTGCACGGTCAGCCAGATGCGTTTGCCGAAGGTAAAATGGCGGACTCACGCAGTCATCACCTGCGCTGCGAGCCGGATCTTGTGTCGGTGGGTTTGGGCTCGTTCGGCCGGACGGCGGAAGAGGCCTCGGGCCGCTACGGAGAGACGCTGGTGGTCGCAGGCGCGGCCGTTTCCATGCCCACCGATGGCAGCAGTTTGCCGGATTATCAGGTCACCGAGGGAAAACATGTTCCCGAGCTTCAGTTGCTCTACGGGATTTCCGCCCGGGGCGCTTTTTCGCACTTGCTCCGATTCGAGGCCGCGCGCAGTCCGCGTGGTGTGGTCGGACTCTCCTCCCTTGTCGGATCGATCTTTGAGAGCGTGCCAGTCTCGGCGGCTGCCTTTGTCATGGTGGCTGAGGTCGCCGGTATCGTGGGCGGCACGTTGCTACGCTCTCCCGACCAGACCGCAGGTCAATCCCCCCTAGCCTTTCCTGAAGTGAGGGACTGGATGACCTTCACCACCGAGCGCGCGAACGAGCGGCAGGTCGTCCTGATCGTCGGATTCGCCGAAAAATCTCCCCCGCAGGAGAGCCTTCCCTTTATGCGCCGGATCGGGCCAGGGACTTCGGCGCTCGGGCATTTTCACGCAGCCGTGTTCCCTTACCGCCCGCTGCCGAAGGGCCGGGTGGATCTTGCGGAGATGGTAGCACCTTTGCTGAACAGCGCTGCGGCGGAGACGGTGATGCACCTGCTCGCCGATGAGCG
>CAMAZK010000402.1 GCA_945863205.1 Akkermansia muciniphila
CATGTGGCTCATGGCCTCAAACCGCCATGAACTCAAGCTGACAGGTTCGGAATTGAGCTTGGCGACCAGGTCTGCAACCTGAGCATGAGCCTCAACCGAGTGTGTCGCAGAGCACTCGCCACAATCTTCGTTGTGCGTTCGCAGCAGGAAAGGCAGGCGAATTCGGGTTTCCACCTCGAATCCGTGGGTCACGGCGCATGGGTTTTTAAGCAGCCGAGCCGCAGGTAGGCAGCCCCACAATGCGACGACTTTTGAGGTCATGATGCTGGCGCAGCCGCTCGTCCTCACGCCAGAGCCGCACGGTGAGTGCGCGGCCGACTTGAGGCGGGGATTATCGGCAGATTAGAAACACAACGCATTCATATTCAGCCACCGATGCACCCGATGGCGCTCTGTGTTTGGCGGAAAGTCACTTCCCCGGTCGTTCAAGGCCGCCGGGGTGTTCATGGAATCGCCCTGTCGCCCACCCGACACCGGGTGGCAAAAGATGGAAGTCCGGCGGAACGGGCGTCGTTTCAATTTTCCCGACACCTTTCCACCATGCGCTTGCTCAACCACCTCCTAGCCGCCGGCTGTCTCTTTTCATCCTTCACCCTCGCGGCGGAGACGCCTAACATCGTGGTCATTTTCATGGATGACATGGGCTACGCGGACGTGAGCTGCTTCGGTGCGCAGGGCTACGAAACGCCGAACATCGACCGCCTGGCGGCCGAGGGCCGGAAATTCACGAATTTTCACGTCGCCCAGCCGGTGTGCAGTGCTTCGCGTTGTGCGCTGCTCACGGGCTGCTATCCGAACCGCGTCGGCATTCACGGCGCCCTCGGACCTTCAGCAAAGCATGGCATCAGCGCGGACGAAATGACGCTGGCGGAACTCGTGAAGAAAAAAGGCTACGCCACGTCAGCCGTCGGCAAGTGGCACCTCGGCTCTCTGCCGCAGTTCCTGCCCACGAAGCACGGTTTCGACGAGTACTACGGCATCCCCTACTCGAACGACATGTGGCCTTTCCACCCGCAGGCAAAGAAGGGCGCCTATCCGAACCTGCCGATGGTCGAGGGCCAAGCCGTCATCGATGAGGAAGTCACGCCGGAGGACCAGACACGCCTCACGACCGACTACACCACGCGCGGTGTGCGCTTCATTGAGAAGAACAAGGACAAGCCCTTCTTCCTCTACCTGGCCCACAGCATGGTGCATGTGCCGCTCTACGTGAGCGACAAGTTCAAGGGCAAGTCCGGCAAAGGCCTCTTCGCCGATGTGATGATGGAGGTGGACTGGTCCGTCGGTCAAATCGTCGAAACACTGAAGAAGCACGACCTCGAAAAGAACACCTGGATCATCTTCACCTCCGACAACGGGCCGTGGCTCAGCTACGGCGACCACGCCGGCAGCGCGGGCCTGCTGCGCGAGGGCAAGGGCACCTGCTGGGAGGGCGGTACCCGAGTCACCGGCATCATGAAGTGGCCCGGAAAAATCCCCGCAGGCACGACGACGGATACGATGATGATGACCATCGACGTCCTGCCCACCGTCGCGCATGTGATCGACGCTAAGCTGCCGGAGCACACGATCGACGGCATGAACTGCTGGCCCATCGTCGCCGGCGAGGCGGAGGCGAAGAACCCGCACGACTTCTACGCCTTCTACTATGAGAAGAACCAGCTTCAGGCCATTACCAGCGGAGACGGTCGCTGGAAGCTGCAGCTCCCGCACAAGTACCGCACCCTCACCGGCGTCACCGAAAAAGCCACCGGCGGCATCCCCGTCCTCTACAAGCAGGCTTCCGTCGATAAACCCGAACTCTACGATCTCTACACCGACATCAGCGAGTCCAAGAACATCGCCGCACAGAACCCCGAAAAGGTCGCCGAGCTGCAAAAGCATGCCGAAACGATCCGCGCCGAACTCGGCGACAGCCTGAAAAATCTACCCGAAGGCACCGGCACGAGGAAAGCCGGAGAATGACGCGCCGTCCTCGATCTCTGCAACCGCTCCACAAAACAGGCTGACACGCAGGATATTGCCCGGATGGTGAAAGGATCGCCGTCCGGACGGCGAATTCTTCGGCCCTTCTTACCCTCTCCCGCTCATGTCTGATCCCGCTGTGTCCGCCTTCTCCCGTCGTCGCTTTCTCAATGCCAGCGGTGGTGCCCTCCTCGCCCCCGCCATCATCACCGCATCATCCAGCCTCCGGGCCCAGCAGAAGGTGGACTCCAATGAAACCCTCCGCGTCGGTCTCATCGGCTGCGGCGGTCGTGGCACCGGCGCCGCTGCCCAGGCGCTGACCGCCGATTACAACACCAAGCTCGTCGCTGTGGCGGACGCTTTCGACACCCAGATCGACAGCAGCATCAAAAACCTCTCCACCCAGTTCCCCGATCGCGTCGATGTCAGTCCGGAGATGCGCTTCACTGGCCTGGACGCCTTCAAGAAGCTCCTGGCCACCGATGTGGATGTCGTCCTCCTGGCCACGCCTCCCGGTTTCCGCCCGGAGCACCTCACCGCCGCCGTCGAATCCGGGAAGCACATCTTTTGTGAGAAGCCCATGGCCGTGGACGCCGCCGGCTACCACGTCGCCATGGCCGCCGTCCGCAAAGCCAAGGAAAAGAACATCAATCTCGTCGCCGGTTTCTGCTGGCGCTACAGCGCCTCCCGCATCGAGGCCTACAAGCGCGTCCACGACGGTGACATCGGTGACATTTCCAGCATCTTCGCCTCCTACTATGCCGGTCCCGTGAAGCCGATGCCCCCGGCCTCCGGTCGCCCCGCAGGCATGGCGGATGTGGAGTGGCAGATCCGCAACTGGTACAATTTTTCCTGGCTCTCTGGCGACAGCATCGTCGAGCAGGCCGTCCACAGCATCGACAAGATCGTCTGGGCCATGAAGGACACCCCGCCCGTCTCCTGCGTCGCCACCGGCGGTCGTCAGATCCCCTCTGAAGGAGGCAACATCTTCGACCACTTCCACATCGCCTACGAGTGGGAGGGCGGCACCCTCTGCCATCTCGGCTCCCGCCAGCAGCGTGGCACCCATTCCGAAGTCATCGATGTCGTCCACGGCACCAAGGGCAAGCTCGTCCTCGGCCGCGGCCCCTTCCCCTTCATCGAAGGAGAAAAACGCTGGCGCCACCGCGAGGGCGAACGCCAGATGCACCAGGCCGAGCACGACGCGCTCTTCGCCGCCATCCGGGCCGGAGAAGTCATCAACAACGGTGACCGCATGATGCTCTCCACGCTGGTCGGCATCATGGGCCGTGAAGCCGCCTACACCGGGCAGAAACTCGCCTGGAAGGACGACGCCCCGCCGCCTGCACCCGCCAAAGACGGCAAGGACGACAAAAAGGACAAAGGCCCGGAGCGAATCGCTCTGGCCATGATGTCCTCCAAGCAGGACCTCGCGCCCGACGGCCTCCAGTTCGGCGACTCCTTCCAGCCCACACCGCTGCCGAT
>CAMAZK010000403.1 GCA_945863205.1 Akkermansia muciniphila
GTGGCGTCGTTTTCCATGAGCGTGGTCAGCAGCTTGAATTCCGTCGTTGTCAGGTCCAGCGGAGTGCCGTCAAGGAAGAGCTTCATGTTCTTCCGATCAAGCATGAAACGCCCGCGGTGAATCTCCGAAATGTGCGTCACCCTCTTCACCCGGCGGAGGATCGCACTGATGCGGAGGTAGAGCTCGCGCGGACTGAAGGGTTTCGTGAGGTAATCATCCGCGCCCAGCTCCAGTCCCGCTATCTTGTCCGTCACCTGCGCCTTTGCCGTGAGGATGACCACCGGGATGTTCGTGGTGCGGGTGTCCGCGCGTAGCCGCTTGAAGATCTGCATCCCGTCCAGCCCGGGAAGCATGAGGTCCAGCACGATGAGGTCCGGCTGATGCTCCACTGCCGCAGGCACCGCCTGCAGGCCGTTGGCGATGCAGATGTACTCATGCCCTTCGCGTTCGAGATGCAGGGAAATCAATTCGGAAATGTCCGACTCATCCTCAACGATCAGTATTTTGCTCATGATTGTGGCCTCTTCTGCTGTGTGACAGCTTTGAGGGCAAAAGAATGATGGTGACGAACGTGTCACATGGCAACACACTTGCCGGGCTCTTGTTGGCAGCAGTGTCGATTTCGTCACCTTTGCCATCTTGGAGGCTGCAGCCTGTTGCTCTATTCGCCACCACATCCTCCTGCCCATGCGGGTACTCATTGTTACAGACACTTTTCCGCCGGACATCAATGGCGTCGCGCGGACTCTCAACACCCTGGGTGAGGGTCTGCAGCGCCGTGGACACAGCGTTTTCGTGGCCACCACGGTGGAAGAGGACGGAGCCGGCGGCCTGGCACGTCGGGTGATGCACTCCATGCCGCTGCCGGGCTACCCGGGGCTCCGCATGGGCTTCTGCTCCACGCGCCAGATGTTGGAGGTTTTCGACCAATTCCGACCGGACGTCCTCTACGTCGCGACGGAGACTCTGATGGGTGTGGCCGCCATCCGCGCCGCTGGCAAGCGTGAGATTCCCGTGGTTTCGGGCTTCCACACCAATTTTCAGACCTATCTCGAGGACTACCACCTCCCGGGCATGGAAACCGTCGCCCAGGGCATCCTGCGCAGCATTCACAATCACACCGCACGCACGCTGACGCCATCGGCCGACACTGCTGCCATGCTGGAGCGCTGGGGCATTCGAAACGTCGGCATCATGGGCCGTGGTGTGGATACCGAGCTTTTCGATCCCGCCAGGCGCAACACCGCACTGCGCCAGTCCTGGGGCGCGGACGAAACGACCCCCGTCGCGATCTATGTCGGGCGCATCGCCGCGGAAAAGAATCTGGAGCTCGCCGTGCGTGCCTTCGGCACCTTTCGGGAGGTGCAGCCCGGGGCGAAAATGGTATTCGTCGGTGACGGCCCTCGTTTGACCGCCCTTCAGGAACAGCACCCGGACTTTCACTACGCCGGATCACGAACCGGGGAAGACCTGGCGGCCCATTACGCCTCCGGAGACGTCTTTCTCTTTCCCAGCATCACGGAGACCTTCGGCAATGTGGTGCTGGAAGGCATGGCCTCTGGCCTGAGCGTCGTCGCCTTCGACTATGCGGCCCCGCGCCTCCTCGTCCAGGACGGGGTGAACGGCTGGCTCGCCCCGCTGGGTGATGACGCCGCCTATCTTTCCCAGGTGCAAAAGGCGGCTGCCGCATGGAATGCCGCCCCGCTGCGCCAGGCCGCCCGCCGTGCCGCTTTTGACCTGGGCTGGGAGCGTGTCGTCACCCAATTCGAACACGAACTCGCCACCGTCATTCAATCCGCCAGCCTTGAGCCATGAGCGAAACACCGGAAACCGAACCCACCAGCGCCAAGACCAAGCTGCGCTTCAAGACGATCTTCATCTCCGACGTGCATCTCGGCATGCCGGACTGCAAGGCCGCCCAGGCCTCCCACTTCATCCGCAACTGCCGCTGTGACAAGCTGGTCCTCAACGGCGACATCATCGACGCGTGGCACCTGCGCCGGCTGGGCGGCTGGAACAAGGGGCACACCCACTTTCTCCGCACGGTGCTCCGCAAGATGGAGAAAGAGAACACCCAGATCATCTACCTGCGCGGCAATCACGACGACATCCTCGACCGCTTCATCCCCATTCAGTTCGAGGGCTTCACCATCACCGACGAGCACATCCACAGAACCCCGCACGGCGACTACCTCGTCGTCCATGGCGACGGCTTCGATGCCGTCACCACGAACCACGCCTGGCTCGCGCAGCTCGGCGGCCTCGGCTACAACGCCCTTCTCCGCATCAACCGCACCTACAACTGGTACCGCCGCCTGCGTGGGAAAGAGAGCTTCTCCCTCAGCTCCTGGGTCAAGCACAAGGTCAAGTCAGCCGTCAGCTTCGTCGGCAAGTATGAGGAGCAGTTGCAGAATCTCGCCCGCCAGCGTGAGTGCAAAGGCATCATCTGCGGCCACATCCACAAGGCCGCCAACAAGCTCGTCGGCGACACCCACTACCTCAATTCCGGGGACTGGGTCGAATCCCTCACTGCCGTGGTGGAAAACCTCGACGGCAGCTTCGAAGTCATCAACTACGACACCTTCTGCAAGCGCACCCACCGCGAACCGAAAGGCGACGCCCCATCGGCCGTGGTCGCCAACGAGACGCCCGCCCACGATAATTCCGTCAGCTAAGTGTGGCGAAATCGTCACACCTTGTCATTTTGCCCGATGCACGATCACATTCTTTCCACCTTCAACAACTCCCTCGACCGCCTCCGCCAGGACGTCCTGACCATGGCCAGCATGGCCCGGAAGAACCTGGCCAGCGCCATGCGGGGCCTGCTGGAGCGTGACACCGACCTGTGCAACAGCGCCATCGCTGCCGACCAGGACGTCAACGAACTCGAAAAGTCCGTGGACAAGCTCGGCATGCAAATCCTCGTCAAATTCCAGCCCACCGCCCATGACCTGCGGCAGATCATGGGCACCATCAGAGTCGCCAACAATCTCGAGCGCATCGCCGACCAGGCCTCCAGCATCGCCAAACGCGCCCGCAACATCAACAACCTGCCCGAGTTCAGCGAGGTGAAGCTCATTGAACCCGTGTATTCCTTGTGCGACCGCAATCTCGGAGCCAGCCTGCAGGCCTTCCTCAACGCGAATCCCGAGGAGGCCGCCGCCGCGCGGCTTCTCGACAAAGAACTCGACGCAGCCGAAAAAGCGCTCGACCGCGAATTGATCACCGTCATGGAGTCCCAGCACTCCGCCCTCGAAGGCTACATCCACCTGCTTTTCGTGGCCCGCTTCCTGGAACGCGTCGGCGATCACGCCAAAAACATCTGTGAAGACACGATCTTCATCGAGCGCGCCGAAGATATCCGCTTCACCAAGGACAAACGCGCCGAGATCGAAGCCGCAGGCTAGTTTCGGCAAAAACAAAACGCCTTCACCTCAGGAGGTGAAGG
>CAMAZK010000404.1 GCA_945863205.1 Akkermansia muciniphila
CGTAGCGCTCCCACGTTTTGCAGGTGAAGCTGGTGATCCAGCGCAGATCGCCGAGGTGAGAGCGTTGCTCGCCGCTCAAGCGCATCGCGGGTGCGTAGCGCATGCCGCTGGTGGAAAGGATCGTGGCTCCGGCTTGATGCCACGCCACAAACTGGCGCAGGTCGGCGATGTTCGTGGCCATGGGCTTGTCCACGAAGACAGGCAGGCCTGCATCAATGAAAGGCTGCACGCGGCGGATGTGGTCATCGCCGTCGTCGGTCGCGACGATCACGGCATCGACGTGGCCGATGACGTCTTCGGGCCGCGCCACGACGTGCTCGATCAAGCTGGCGGCGGCGACCTTTGGCGCGTCGGCGGGATCGTCAGTCCAGATGTGCGTCACACGAGCGCCGGGGATGCGCACGTCTTCGACGCGCTGCTTGCCGAGGTAATCGAGAATCGCCGGATAGGGGCATGCGGCCATCGCGGCGGGATCGAAGCCGTTGACGATGGCGGACCACGAGTAGGGATGACCGTTGCCCTCGATCATGCCGAGCATCGCGAGACGGAGTTCTTTGCCTTCGGTGGTCATGGGATGGTGATGGGCAGGCCGGTCGATACGGAGCGCAGGGCGGCGATATTGAAGCGCAGTGTCTGCACAGCTTCATCGAAGGTGCTCAGCGGCGTCGCTTTGCCTTCCATGCCGTCGATGAACGCGTTGGCCTGAGTGATGAAGAGATCGTCGCGTTCGAGCGGCGGTGTCGTGTGCCAGGTCCAGTCGTCGTCGCCACGGCGCATCACGCCCCAGCGCCGCGTGTGGGATTCGATCTTCACGCTGCCGTTCTCGCAATGGATCTGGAGCGTGGATTCGTTCGGTGCCTGGAACTGCGTCATCGCATAGCTGACCAGGACATCGCCGTGACGGGCGCTGACATTGACGGTGTCTTCCACGGTCACACCTTCGAGTTGCTGGTGGGATGCATCGCAAAACACACGGCTCATCGGGCCGATGAGCCATTCCATGGCGTTCACGAGATGCGTCAGCGCATCCTGGATGGCGCCGCCACCGGTCTCGTGACGCGTGTAGTAGATCTGGCGGTAAGCAGGACGAAAGGTCGGAAAATGCTGCCCGGCGACGACGCTGGCGTGCAACGGCCTGCCAAGACTGCCTTTCAGTAAAAACGCACGCGCTCCGGCCACCCATGGGAAGCTATGATACACGTAAGCGACGGCATTGAATCGTCCGCTGGCTGCCAGTGCGGTTCGCGTCTCATCCACTTCGTCGAGCGAGACGGCGAGTGGCTTTTCGATGAACAGTGCGGCACCGTGGGCAGCGCCTGCGCGTGCGATCGCGAGATGAGTGTGCGCTGGCGTGCAAATGACGATGGCGTCCCAGCTCTTCGCATTGAGAGCGGTTGTGAGGTCTGGAAATGTCGGCACACCATAGCGGGCGCCGACTTCTTGAAGCAGCGCGGCATTCGCATCGCAGACGCCGGGCTCACAGCGGCCCGTCTTTTGGAAGCAGCGCAGATGGCGCTCGCCAATGCTGCCGCAGCCGATGATGAGGATGGAATGCATGTTTGAAGGTTTGGGAGTTAAGGTGCTACGAATGGCTGATCCAAGATGAATTGTCTGGTCTGATCAAAGAACCATCCGGCGGTATCATTCGGACGGCTGCTGGCCGACACGCATCTTTTGGAACGGCACGCTTTCGCACACGGCGATGATGATGTCCTGAAAGCGGCTTCCGGCGGCGGCAGCGCGACGCAGCGTGTCCTCGACGGCAGGCTTGTCCGTGTATTCAAGGCCGCGTCCGAGCGCGTAGGTGAGGAGGTTTTCGACGAGGTTTTTGACAAACTGGCCGCTTAGATCGCGGACGAGCAGCGTGCGCAGTTCCGCGAGGTTCTGAAAGGTCTGCCCGCGCACGAGGCTGTCGCTGGCGTCGATGGGCTGTTTTTTCTCCGTGTCGCGCCAGCGTCCGATGGCGTCGTAGTTTTCAAATGCGAAGCCCATGGGGTCGAGGAACGCGTGGCAGCCTGCGCAGGAGGGATTGCTGCGATGCTCGGCAAACTGCTGCCGAAGGGTGAGATGGCCGGACTGCGCGTTCTTCTCGTCCAGCGGGGGCACTCCGCCGGGCGCGGGTGGCGGCGGGGTGCCGAGGATCTGCTCCAGCAGGTACTTGCCGCGTTTCACCGGCGAGGTGCGGGTGGGATTCGAGGTCAGCGTCAAGATGCTGCCATGTGTGAGGATGCCGCCGCGCGGAGTGCCTTGGAGCGACACTTTTTCATACTTCTCCCCTTTAGCCCCGGAGATGCCGTAAAAGCGGGCGAGCTTCTCGTTCACGAAGGTGTAGTCCGCGTTCAGGAATTCGATGACGCTGCGGTTTTCGCGCAGGATGTGTTCAAACAACATCTGAGACTCCTTTTTCATCGCATAGGCCATGCCGCCCTTCCACTCGGGGAAGCGGCCGGTATCCACGTCCACGATGTCCATGTCGCGGAGTTGCAGCCACTGGCCCGCGAAGTTCTCCGCGAGGCTGGCGGCGCGCCAGTCCGCGATCATGCGCTTCACTTCGGCGGCCAGGTTTTTGCGGAGTTCGCCTTTGGCTGCGAGTTGCAGCAGGCGTTCATCCGGCGGTGCGGACCAGAGGAAATAGGAAAGGCGGGAGGCGAGGCTGTACTCGTCGATGAGGGCCGATCCGTCCCGGACCTCGCCGACGGGTCGCGGCTCTCCACGATACAGGAAACCGGGCGAGATCAGCATGCCGCGGAGGATGTGTGCTAGCGTCTCGCTGGCTGTCAGGCCCTCCTTTTGCCCCAGGCTGGCGATGGCCCGCCAAGTCTCCCGTTCGTCATCGTTCATCGGCCGGCGAAAGAGACGTGTGCCGAGCTTTTCGGCCAGAGCCGGGACGTGGTCATGGACGATGCCGCCGGGTTGGTCGAGCGGGCCCTCGATGCTGAACTGGTGGAGCCAGAAGTTCCGGTCCTGGCGGGTCTTTTCGTCGTAGAAGTCGTTCAGGAACCAGACCTGGATCTCATGGCCGCCCGCAGGCAGGTCGATCGCGCTCTCGAACCACTGCGGGGCCTGATTTTTCGAGGTGATGTCGAAAGGGCCGCTGCTCTTGCCGCCGATGCGCACATCGAACTTCGCGGGTTCCGTCCCGGCCTGCTGCGCTCCGGCTTTGATGGTGAGCCGATACTTGCCCGGTCGTTCGAGTTCGACGCGATGCTTCACATAGCCATTGCTCGGGAGTTGAATGGCTCCTGTGTCACGATTCGATGCGCCCTCTCCTTCTTCAAAATCCTCGCCAGTGAGCGTCATGGCGGGAAGTCCGGCCGGTCGGCCATCGAGGAGCCACTGGAGAAGTCGGCTGCCGCGGGGGGGCAGCAGGCTGAAGGGGCCTTCGACCGCCACACTGTCGAGCGCAAGATTG
>CAMAZK010000405.1 GCA_945863205.1 Akkermansia muciniphila
TGGCGATCTTCAGCACCATCGTCTGGATCGAGTCACGCGGCCCGGTCTTCTACCGCCAGCGCCGCTGGGGCGTCAACGGCGTGCCTTTTAACATCATCAAGATCCGCTCGATGCGGATCGACGCTGAAAAAACGAGCGGCGCCCAGTGGTGCGTGAAGGACGACCCGCGGCGCTTGAGAGTCGGCACCTTCATGCGGAAGTGGAACATCGACGAACTGCCGCAGTTCTGGAACGTCCTCAAAGGAGAGATGAGCCTCGTCGGACCGCGTCCGGAGCGCCCGGAACTCATCGCCAATTTCAAACATCAGATCCCCCACTACAACGCCCGCCACCACTCCAAGCCCGGCATGACCGGCTGGGCGCAGGTCAACGGCCTGCGTGGGGATACCGACCTGCGCGAGCGCATCCAGTGCGACCTCTGGTACCTTGAAAACTGGAGCTTCTGGCTTGATCTCCAAATCATGCTGCTCACCTTTTTTAAGCGCGACAACGCCTACTAACCGCTGCTCTGCCGCCGCGCGTCCAGACTGCTTTGAGGGACGCCAGTCCCTCCCCGTATGCCGCTCTTCACGGTCTTTACCCCCACCTTCAACCGCGCCCACACGCTGCACCGCGTGTTCGAGAGTCTGCAGGCGCAGACGTGCCGTGACTTCGAGTGGCTTGTCATCGACGACGGCTCCACCGACGGCACGCCGTCGCTCATGGAGCGTTATCAAACGGAGGCAGCATTTCCGGTGCGTTATCTGCGGGAGCCGCATCGCGGCGCCCACCATGCGCACAATCTCTCCCTGCTCGAAGCCGGCGGTACTTTCTGGCTCAAACTCGATTCGGATGATGGCTGCATGCCAAATGCGCTCGAACGCCTGAAGCATCACTGGGAGAGCATTCCGGTCGGCAGGCGTGACGCCTTCTCCGGGGTCACCGGACTGTGCCAGGATCAGGACGGCGCCCTCGTCGGTAGCCGTTTTCCCGCTGATCCGCTCGACTGCAGCGCCGCAGAGCTGGAGTACCGCCACAAAGTCTTCGGAGAGCACTGGGGCTTTCTGCGGCTGGACGTGGTGCGCCAGTTCCCGTATCCGCTGGATGTGCCGGGAAATTTCATCCCCGAATCTTACATTTGGTGCCAGGTCTCGCGGCACTACCTGACGCGCCACGTCAACGAGATGCTGCGCATCTACTGGATGGACGCCCCGTCTCTGGTTCACGGCCGCTCCGATCCGCGGACGAATGCGGCCGGACACCGGCTGATGTTCAAAATGGTGCTCGATCTGGAGAGTCGCTGGTTTTTTGCCGCACCGCTGCGCCTTTTGCGCGCGGCAGCGCAGTACGGGCGCTTCGCGTGGCTGAGCGGCTGCGGCATCGCGGCGCAGTTTCGTGATCTGCGGTCAAACGGCGGCCGGCTACTCTGGCTCGCGATGCTCCCGCTGGGTGCTCTGCTCTGCAGCCGCGATCGGCGGCAGTTTCCTGCGGGGTGATTCTGCCTGCAGGCGCTCCTTGAATGATCGGACTTGAACAATGGCGGTCCCCGCAGTTTCCCTTGGCATGCGCTGGCTCTCCTGGCTCGAAAAACATCGCGGACGCTATGGCGTGGTCCGCTGGCTGTTTCCCCGCCTGCTCGCGGGGATCTACCTGATCGCCTTGGTCTCATGGGGTCTTCAGTTTGAGGGGCTGGTGGGTGAAAACGGCATCCTGCCGGCTAAGAACCTCCTCGAAAACATTCACGCCTTCGAGGAGCGGGAGGGGAAGACGCTGTTTTGGCAGGTGCCCGGGATCTTCCACTTTCATTACAGCGACTCCTTTGCGCAGGGCTTCCTGGTCGTCCTCTGCGTCCTTTGCGGACTGGTGATCGCTGGCGTGGCGCAGGGGCCGCTGCTCGCGCTGCTGTGGTTCGGTTATCTCTCCTTCGCCACTACGGGAGACATCTTCATGGCTTACCAGTGGGACGCGCTGCTGCTGGAGGCCGGATTCCTCGCGCTGTTCATCGCGCCGTGGCGGTTGTGGTCGTTTCGCGGCGTCACCGAGCCGCCGCGCGGCTCCATCTTCCTGCTGCACTGGCTTTTGTTTCGTCTGATGTTTCTCTCCGGCTACGTGAAGATCGCCGGAGGCGATCTGCCATGGGAGGACATGACCGCGCTGCTCTACCACTATGAAACGCAGCCGCTGCCGAACGGCCTTTCGTGGTCCGCCCACCACTCGCCGCGCTGGTTCCACGTCGCGGGCTGCTGGATCATGTACGGCATCGAGTTGGGGCTGCCGTTTGCCATTTTTCTTGGCCGCTGGGGGCGTCTCGCCGCGGCGCTGGGATTCGTCGTCCTCATGGCGATGATCTTCGTCACCGGAAACTACAATTTCTTCAACCTGCTCACCATCGCGCTTTCCTTCACTCTGCTGGATGACCGCTGGTGGCCGCAGTCGGTGCGTCGGTGGCTGTGGATCGACGCCGCAGCTCCCCGGCCCCCGCTGAAAAGCTGGACGCAATGGCCTGCGCTTGCCGCCGTGCCCCCCGTGATGCTCTTCACCCTGCTCGCTGCCGATTCCTTTCTCGCCGGGCGCCTTCGCGGCTTCAAACCGGTGCTCCCCTCGGCATGGCACGAGGCGCTCGATGCACCCATCGGTCGCACCCGAAGTTTCAACGCTTACGGCCTCTTTCAGGACATGACCGAGGAGCGCCCGGAGATCATCCTCGAAGTCAGCGACGATGGCGCGCTCTTCCTGCCGCTCGATTTCAAATTCAAACCCGGTGATCCGCATATCGCACCGCGCTTCATCGCCCCGCACCAGCCCCGGCTCGACTGGCAGATGTGGTTCGCAGCGCTCTACCCCGGTTACGATCCGCAGCGCGATGCCAACCCGAACTCCCCCATGCACTGGTTCGGGCAGTTCCTCACCGCCCTGCTCCAGCACAAGCAGCCCGTGTGGGATCTCCTCGAACCACCGCCCTTTCCGGTCGAAAAAATCACCCACATCCGCGCCCGGCTCTACCGCTATCACTTCACCCCGCCCGAGGCGCAAAAAATCTCCGGCGAGTGGTGGGAGCGTCAGTTCCTCGGCAACTTCAGTGGCACCGTGACGCTGAATGCGGGTGCAAAAGGGAGTAATTGAGAATGGCGGAACTTGAAAAGGCGGCATGGCCCGGAAGCACATGCCACAGCGCGTTCATCCCATTCCCAGTTCTTCCATGCCGCTTGCCACCATGCTTGCCTCACGAATCTATCGAGCTTTCCCCTTGCTTCATTTCCAAACAGCGTCACTATCGCGGCCCCTCGTTCTCCACAGGACGGCGGGAATGATAACGGGGCGTAGCTCAGCCTGGTAGAGCGCTTGCTTTGGGAGCAAGAAGTCGTCAGTTCGAATCTGGCCGCCCCGACCACTCCGAGATTTCATTTTTCAGATCTGAAATT
>CAMAZK010000406.1 GCA_945863205.1 Akkermansia muciniphila
GAACCGCTCGTCACGCCGAAGCGCACGATGTACTCGAGAGGCACCACATACGTCGCGCTCTGGTGAAACTGCGCGTAGTCAAAGACGTGCGCACCCAACAGCCTGCGCTGCGGCGGATGCATCACGGGAAAGCGGCGCACGACGTTGTAGCAGCTCGGATTCGCGGGCATGCCCTCGCGGACGATCTCGCCCGTCTTCGCATCCGCCATGCCGACGTGATGCGTGGCGGCTCCGCGCTCCAGCATCGTCTCCAGCGGGCCGGAGAGCAGCTCGTCACGCCAGGCCGCATCCATCGGCGTCGCCTCGATGGCCGTCTTCACCCGCTGCCAGGTCTCGGGCTTCGCCAGCCGGGAATACATCGCGTGGCGGAAGATCGCGCGGTTCAGGTCATTGCCCTCGATGTTGAAAATCGAGCCCACGTCGAAAACCGAACCCGCAGGCGTCGTCTCGCACACCACGAAGCCCGGATGATTCGGCACCGCGTAGAGATTCTGCACCGAGCCGCGGTACACCGGGTCGCCGAGTTTTGAAATGTCGAGATGCGTGGGGGCTGGAGCTGGATGGGACATGCTGGCCGGAAAAACAACGGATTCCGCCGGCGTGCAACCGCGAACCGCGAACGGAGAACCGCGAACTTTAAACTTGGAACTTTAAACTTTAGACTTCCGGCCCAAACTCCGCCCTCCATGTCCGAAGCCGCCTCCACCGCCCCCGCCTCCCTCGATTTCATCCGTGAAATAATCGCCGCCGATGTCGCGGCCGGACGCAATGGAGGCCAGGTCGTCACCCGCTTCCCGCCGGAGCCGAACGGTTACCTCCACATTGGCCATGCGAAGAGCATCTGCCTGAATTTCGGCATCGCGCAGGAGAACGCGCCGAATGCCCGCTGCCACCTGCGCTTTGACGACACCAATCCCACCAAGGAGGAGGTCGAGTACGTGGACAGCATCATGGCGGATGTGAAATGGCTCGGTTTCGACTGGGGAGATCACCTCTACTACGCCAGCGACTACTTTGAAAAGCTCTACGGCTTCGCCGAGCAGCTCATCACCAAAGGTCTCGCCTACGTGGACGATCAGACGCATGAGGAAATGCGCCTGAATCGCGGCACGCTCACCACCCCAGGAAAACGTGGCCCCGCAGGCGACCGCACGATTGAGGAAAACCTGGACCTCTTCCGCCGCATGCGGAAGGGCGAGTTCAAGGAGGGAGCGATGGTCCTGCGTGCGAAGATCGACATGGCTTCGCAGAACATGCACATGCGCGACCCGGTGATCTACCGCATCCTCCACGCACATCATCACCGCACCGGGGACGCGTGGTGCATTTACCCGATGTACGACTACGCGCATCCGCTGAGCGACGCGCTGGAGTCCATCACGCACAGCCTCTGCACGCTGGAGTTTGAGATCCACCGCCCCCTTTACGAATGGCTCATCGCCAATGTGGACGGACTCCCCGGCCAGCCCTATCAGCGCGAATTCGCACGTCTGAACGTCAGCTACACCGTGATGAGCAAGCGGAAGCTGCTCCGCCTCGTCAAAGAAGACCTCGTCAGCAGCTGGGACGATCCGCGCATGCCTACCATCAGCGGGATGCGCCGCCGCGGCATCACTGCCGCCGCCCTGCGCAGCTTTTGCAAAAGCGTCGGCCTCACGAAGTTCAACGCTCTGACCGAAGTCGCGCTGCTGGAGCACGCCATCCGCGAGGATTTGAACCAGAGCGCCCGCCGCGCCTACGGCGTCCTGCGCCCCATCAAGGTCGTCATCGAAAACTACCCCGAAGACCAGGTCGAGCACTTCGAAGTGGCCAACCATCCCGAAGATCCCGCCGCAGGCACTCGCCAGGTGCCGCTCTGCCGCGAACTCTACATCGACGCCGACGACTTCATGGAAGATCCCGCACCGGGCTTCCACCGCCTGAAGCCCGGCGGCGAGGTGCGCCTGAAATTCGCCTTCTGCATCATCTGCCAGGAGGTCGTCAAAGACGCGGCCGGAAACATCACCGAACTGCGCTGCACCTACGACGACGCCACCCGCCACGGCGTGAAGCCCGAAGGACGCACCAAGCCCAAAGGCATCATCCACTGGGTCAGCGCTCGCCATGCCATCGACGCCGAAGTGCGCCTCTATGACCGGCTCTTCACCGTCGAGACACCCGACGCCGATGCCGGCGAGGACGGCGACTTCACGCAGTTCCTCAATCCGCAGTCGCTGGAGGTCATCACTGCGGCCAAGCTCGAACCCTCCCTCAAAGCCACCGCTCCCGGCAGCCACTGGCAGTTTGAGCGTGTCGGCTATTTTTACGCCGATCCGATTGACTCGAAGCCTGACGTGCCCGTCTTCAACCGCACCGTGACGCTGAAGGATGGCTGGAGCAAAAAGTAGCCCTTTTTCGCCGAATTAAGCCAGCAACTCGCTGATGACACGCGCCTCAGGGTTCTCCACGAGGCGCTGATCGGTGCCGTTGCGCTTGTAGCTGAGGCGTTCCGCATCGAGGCCGAAGAGGTGCAGCAGCGTGGCGTGGTAGTCGTAGTGGTTCACGATGTTTTCGACGGCATGGTGGCCGAACTCGTCCGTGGCGCCGTGGGTGTAGCCGCCCTTGAATCCACCGCCCGCCACCCAGGAGGTGAAGCCGTAGGTGTTGTGGTCGCGCCCCACCTTTTCCCGGCCTTTGGCCCCGGCACGATTCTGAATGACGGGAAGGCGACCCATTTCACCGCCCCAGTGGACGACGGTGCTGTCCAGCAGGCCGCGCTGCTTGAGGTCGATGACCAGTGCGGCGGCCGGCTGATCGACCTGGGCGCAGGCGGAGGGCAAGCCCGTGAGAATGCTGCTGTGGTGGTCCCAGGTCTGGTTGCCGGTGAAGAGGGAGACAAAGCGCACACCGCGCTCGACCAGGCGCCGGGCGATGAGGCAGCGCGCACCGAACTCCTCGGTTTCCTTCCGGTCGATGCCGTAGAGCTTCTTCGTGGCCTCGCTTTCACTGCTGATGTCGAGCGCCTCCTTGGCGGCGGTCTGCATGCGGGCTGCAAGCTCGAAGCTCTGGATCCGCGCCTCCAGGTCGGACTCGCCGGGGCGTGTCGCGAGGTGCTCCTGATTGAGACGCTGGACGAAGCTGAGATAGCGCTTCTGGGCCTCGCCGTTCAGGGACATCGGCGGGTCCAGATTCAGGATGCGGGGCTCTTTGGGCCGGATGACGGTGCCCTGATACGTGGAAGGCAGCCAGCCGTTGGAGAAATTGTCCACGCCCAGGACCGGAAGGCCGCGTGGATCGGTGAGTGCGACGTAGGCGGGCAGGTCCTGATTGTCGGAACCCAGACCGTAGGTCAGCCAACTGCCCAGCGTGGGCCGCCCGGCCAGGGC
>CAMAZK010000407.1 GCA_945863205.1 Akkermansia muciniphila
CAACGGCGCTCATGACGTCCGCGCCGCCGCCGATGAAGCCGAAGGCGCAAAACTCGCCGCCGCCCGCCGCAATGCCTTCTCCGCGCTCGCTCGTGTGCGCCCCACGACGATCCTCGAAGACGTGACCGTGCCGCGCAGCGAGCTCGCCACGATGGTCGCCTTCATCGACAGCGTCGCGAAGCGGCACAATCTCCAAATCGGCACCTTCGGCCATCTTGGCGACGGCAACCTGCATCCGACCTTCCTCACCAACGAGCGTGATCACGAGGAGATGCACCGCATCGAGGTCGCGCTGGAGGAGATTGTTGAAGAAACCATCCGACTCGGCGGCACCGTGACCGGCGAGCACGGGGTCGGTCTTGCGAAAAAGAGCTTTCTCAAGCGCCAGCTCGGCGAAGGCAGCTACGAGCTCATGCGCAGCATCAAGCAGACTCTCGATCCGCAAGGGCTGCTGAATCCTGGGAAGATCTTTGATTTGAGGAACTGATCATGCGCCCAGCCTCACTCCTCAAATCCCTCGATTACTCCGTGCTCCAGCAGTGCATGCACTGCGGCATGTGCCTGCCGACGTGTCCGACCTATGTGGAGACAAAAATGGAGAAGAACAGCCCGCGCGGGCGCATTTCGCTCCTACGGGCCGTGGCGGATGGCGATCTCGAAGTGTCCCGGGCGCTTTCAGATGAAATGTATTACTGCCTCGGCTGCCTGGCCTGCCAGACGGCCTGCCCGGCGGGTGTGAACTACGCGGAGCTGTTCGAAACGGCGCGTGCCGAGGTGGAGCAGGCCGGCGTGAACGACGGCATGCAGCGCAGCTTCTGGCGCTGGCTCACGCTGAATGTCATCTTCATGCATCCGTCGATGCTGCGGCTGATCGGGCGCGTGTTGCGGATGTATCAAAGCACGGGCCTGGACAAGCTGATGCGCAAGGTGCGCTTCTTCGGCCTCATGCCGCAATCGCTGGCGAAACTGGAGCCGCAGACACCGCAGATCTCTTCGCATTTTTCGAACGAGGTCATCTTGCCGGAGGAAGCGCCGGTGGGACGGCAAGAATACCGTGTGGGCCTGCTCACGGGTTGCATCCAGGATCTCGCCTTTTCGAACATCAATCGCGACACGGCCGATGTGCTGCTGGCGAACGGTTGCGAGGTCGTCACGCCGTCCTCTCAGCACTGTTGCGGTTCGTTGCATGCGCACAACGGCGAGCTCGAACTCGCCCGCGAACTCGCCCGCAAGCAGATCGACCGTTTTGACCTCGATTCACTCGACGCGATCATCACCAACGCCGGCGGCTGCGGCTCTCATTTGAAGACCTACGGCCACCTTCTCCACGATGACCCGTTCTACGCGGCCAAGGCGAAGGTTTGGGACTCGAAGATGAAGGACATTCACGAATGGCTGGTGCAGATTCGCTTCCGCAAGCCGACGGTGGGTGCTGGCGTGAGTGAAGTCACCTACCACGAGAGCTGCCACCTTTGCCACGGGCAGAAGGTTGTTTCTCAGCCTCGTCAGGTGCTTGCGAGTATTCCTGGACTCGTCTTCAAGGAGTTGCTGGAGTCGAACTGGTGCTGCGGCAGCGCCGGCATCTACAACATCACCCAGCCCGAGCAGAGCCAGAAGCTGCTGGACCGCAAAGTGGCCAACTTGCGGCAGGCCAACGCAGCCGTCGTCGCCACGAGCAATCCCGGCTGCCATTTGCAGATCGCCAACGGCCTGCGCTCATGTGGTGATCATCCATGTCAGGAAGTGACACAGCCGGTCACTTTGCTGGCACGTGCGTATCGGGCGGAAAATGTCGAATGACGAATTTACGAATGACGAAATAATGACGAAGCTCGAATGCCGAAAGGTTTCGTCATTGGGCTTTAGGGCTTCATTCGTCATTCCGGATTACTCATTCGTCATTTTTTCATTCCCATGGAACTCGATCTCACCGGACCTCATCGCGACGATGCCTACATGATCCTCGCCGGACTCGTCACGCCGCGTCCCATCGCGCTCACGACGACTGTTGATCCCGAGGGGCGCATGAATGCGGCGCCGTTCAGTTTTTTCAACGTGCTGGGGGACTCGCCGCCCATCGTTGGCCTCTGCCCCGGGGATCGTTCACCCGGGGTGCCGAAGGACACGGCGCGGAACATCCGCCTGACGCACGAGTTTGTCGTGAACCTCGTCGATGAAGCGATCGCGGAGAAGATGAACCTCTGCGCCGCTTCACTGCCTTCAGGTGAAAACGAACTGCTGCATGCCGGGCTGACCGCCGTGGCCAGCAGCGTCGTCAAACCACCGCGCATCGCTGAAGCTCCCGCCAGTCTCGAATGCCGCAGCCACAGCATCCTGGAGATCGGTGACAACCGGCTCATCATCGGCGAGGTGCTGCGCATCCATGTGCGCGACGACATTTTCGATCCCGAGACTTGGCTGGTGAAGCCGGGCACCTACCGCCCCATCGGTCGCATGCAGAGCCCGCACTGGTACTGCCGCACGCGAGACATGTTTGAGCTGAAGCGTCCGAAGTAAGCTTGCGGGCCCTGACAGCCCTCATTTGCCGTTCACGGCGACCCATTCCGCAGGCGCTCCGGGCAGGGTTTCGGCCAGGATGCGGCGGATGTGGGCGCGTTCGGAGCCGCTGAGGTAATCGTATTCACCAGAGGTGTCCCGGCCTTCGAGGACGGTCCACAGGCGGTCGAGCACGGTTTTCTTGAGCGGTGGCGTGAGGTGCTGGAAGGTCAGCGAGTAAACCATGTAGCTACAGCGGTGCTTGAAGATTCGATTGAGGAGCTGGAAGTCCTTCAGGCTGCGGCCGTCGCTGCTTTTTGGGGCGCGGCGGGTGAAGGCGCTCTGAAAGGCGGGATCGCCTTCGATGCCGCCTGCGGGGAGTTCGGCTTCGTCTTTGAAGAGAATGGCCTCGACGATGTCCTCGGCGCAGTGGTCGATGATGCGGCGGGCGGTGCCGACGGGTTCCTTTTCGACTTTCTCGCCGAGTTCCCGCTGGAGGCTGGTCTGCATGTGCATGGCGCGGAGGGCGCTGTGATTGGCCTTGGTGAGCGTGTTTTGCACGCCGGTCTGGTGCTCCAGGACCATGAGGGCGATGATGTCGCTCGTTTTGCGCGGGTAGGGTGTGGTGTCGAAAAATTTGGACAGGTCGGTGACGTTGGCTCCCGCTTCGAAGTCGATTTCGATGCTCTGGTCGTCCTGCTCGTTGGCGGTGACGTTGCCGCGGTGCAGTTCTGTGCCGTGCCTGCCGGTGACGTACCAGCCGCCCCAGCGGTCGGTAAAAGGGGTGGTCGCATCGACGACGGTGCTGCCCTGGCTCATGATGGGATGGCCTTCAGGGCCGGGAAAGACGGAGCG
>CAMAZK010000408.1 GCA_945863205.1 Akkermansia muciniphila
CGAGGCCCTGGAACTTGAAGGTGAGGCGCTCATGATCGAGTCCGGCGGCGGCGAGGATCGTGGCGTGAAGGTCATGCACGCTGACTTTGTCGATGCCGGCTTTGAATCCGATCTCGTCCGTTTCGCCGTGATGGTAGCCGCCTTTGACACCGCCACCGCACATCCAAACGGTGAAGGCATGCGGATTGTGGTCGCGACCGGGTTTGGCACCTTTTTGCGCGATGGGCAGTCGCCCGAACTCGCCACCCCAAACGATGAGCGTCTGGTCGAGCAGGCCACGCTGTTCGAGATCACTGATCAGCGCGGCCACGGGTTGGTCGCTCTCATTGGCAAAGCCGCGATGGTTGCCGAGAATGTCGCTGTGGCCGTCCCAGCTCTGCTGATTCTCCATGCCGCCGCTGTATATCTGGATGAAGCGCACGCCGCGCTCGACCATGCGCCGTGCGGTAAGGCACTGCGCTGCGAAGTGGCCGCAATGCTTTTCGTTCAGCCCGTAGAGCTTCTGGATGTGCTCCGGCTCGCCGTGGACATCAAAAGCCTCCGGCGCGGAGGTCTGCATGCGGTAAGCGAGTTCGAAGCTCTCGATGCGGGCTTCGAGTTCGCTCTCGATGGGAGATCCTGCGAGGGCGTCGCGATTCAGTTTCGCCAAAAGATCAAGCTGCGCGCGCTGACGCTGTGGCGTGAGTGATGCGGGCACGGCGAGGTTGTCGATGGGCGCTCCTTTCGGCTTCAGCCAGGTGCCCTGGTAGATGCTCGGCAGAAAACCCGCGCCCCAGTTCGCCGCGCTGCCTTTCGGCAGGCCGCGATTCAGCGGGTCGCTCATCACGACGAAGCTGGGCAGCGAGTCGCTCTCGCTGCCGAGACCGTAATTGACCCAGGAACCGACACAGGGATAGCCCATGCGTGTTTCGCCCGTGTTCATCTTGAAGAGGGCGGGGGAGTGATTGTTCGAACTGGTCCAGCAGCTGTGAATGAAGCTCATCTTGTCCACGTGCATGGAGGTCTTCGGAAACAGATCGCTACACCACGTCCCGCTCTGCCCATGCTGCTTGAACTCAAAGGGCGACTTCATCAGACCGCCCACCGAGCCCGGAAAGAAGCCCGTTTTCGGATCAAATCCCTCCAGCGTCTGCCCATCGCGCTTCGCGAGTTCGGGTTTGTAATCCCACGTGTCCACATGCGACGGTCCGCCATTGGCAAAGATCCAAATGATCGACTTCGCCTTGCCGCCGACTTCCATCGGCACCTTGGGCGCGAAGGGATTCGAGGCTGCCTCGAGCATCGAAGCAAACGCCAGCATGCCAAAGCCACCGCCAGCACTGGCGAGCATTTCACGACGATTATAGAGGGGCGTGGTCATGTCAGTTCACGTAGATAAATTCGTTCAGGCTCAGCACCACCTGGCAGTAGTCTGCCAGCGTGGCTTCGGATTGGAGAAAGGCAGTGCCGGTGGCGAGTTCGTCGGCCGTTGGGGCACGGTTGAAGCACAGCTGATAGGCCATGGTGATCTGCTTCGTCACATCGCCTGCGTTTTGGATGCGTTTGGCGAGTCCTTCGGCCCACTGGCGGGCCTGGGGGCTGTTCATCAAGATAAGCGCCTGTGGGGCGACGGTCGTCGTGGGGCGTGCGCCCTGGCTGACGAGCGGCTCTGGCAGGTCAAAGGCGACCATGCTGCCGATGAGTTGGCTGCGCTTGATGTTGAAGTAGATGCTGCGACGCTTGCTGTTTTCGTCGCGGGTGCCGGGACCATACATCGTGTCATCGAGCAAGCCGCTGACGGCGAGCATCGAGTCGCGGATGGCCTCGGCTTCGAGGCGTTGCGGCACGAAGCGCATGAAGAGACCGTTTGCGGGATCGGCAGCTTCCTTTTTGGCATCGCCCGCGCTGCTTTGCTGCCATGCGCGGCTGGTGAGGATCATTTTGTGGAGCGGCTTGAGCTTCCAGCCGTTGGTGATGAGTTGATGGGCGAGCCAGTCGAGCAATTCGGGCTGCGTGGGTGGTGTGCCGGTCTTTCCGAAGTCGTTCGCGGTCGGAACGAGCCCGGTGCCGAAATGATGCTGCCAGACACGATTGACGATGACGCGGGCGAGCAGGGCTCCCGCGCCATTTTCGACATCGGTGATCCAATTCGAGAGTGAGCGACGGCGGCCGCTGTATTTCGCGCCTTGGGGCGGCTGCCATTGCCAGCGTTTCTCTTCGCCGGGTTTGCTGAGCACTTGGAGGAAACTCTGGGCTGCTTCTCCCTCCTTCATGTCCGTGCTGCCGCGTCGGAGGACGTAGGTTTTGTCGAAGAAGGGATCGCCCTGGGTGTGCATGACGATGGGCTCGTAGCCTTCGGCGCATATCATCATGCGTGTGGCAACCGGGATGACCGGTGTGTCGGCATCCTTCTTTTTCTTCGTCGTCACGGCTGAGGTGACTTTGCCGTCGGGGTGCACGTCCACGTTCATACGTGTCGTCGTCGTGAAGGTGGCGAGCATGGCGTAGTAGTCGCGCATTGGGAAGGGATCGAACTTGTGATCGTGGCAGCGTGCGCAGCCGACGGTGAGTCCGAGCATGGCGCTGCTGGTCGTGCTGAGCATGTCGTCCATGGCATCGTAGCGCGTGCGTTCGACTTCGTTCGCGGTGATCTGCGAAGGGAACACGCCAGCGCCAAGGAAACCGGTAGCGGCGAGCGCGAGCGGGTTCTGCGGCTCGTATTCGTCGCCGGCGAGCTGCCACTTCACGAACTGGTCGTAGGGCATGTCTGAGTTCAGCGCCTTGATGACGAAGTCACGAAAGTGGAAGGCGTAGGGGCGGTCGTAGTCCTGCTCAAAGCCGGTGCTTTCGGCGTAGCGGGCCACGTCCAGCCAGTGACGCGCCCAGCGTTCGCCGTAGCGCGGAGATTCAAGGAGCTTGTCGATGAGGTCAGACAGGTCCGACCCGTCGGACGGAGGAAGTCCTGTCAGATCAAGAGAGAGCCTTCGCATGAGGGTGGCCTTGTCCGCTGGCGGATTAAAGCTCATGCCCTTCGCATTCTTCAAAAGCAGCTCGTCGATAGACTTGGCCTGCACCTTCTTCAGCGGTTGAAACGCCCACCACTGCCGATCCTCGTCTGTGACCACACTGGCGTCCTTTTTCGGCTTTTTGCCGTGGATCAGCGGCGTGGAGTAGGGAGCGCCGTCTTCGATCCATGCCGTGATCTTTGAAAGGGCATCCGCTGGCAGCTTTGGGCTGCTGTCTGGCATGTTGGGCTCTTTGGCGTGGTTGACGAGCTGGACGAGCAGACTGGCTTTCGCATCAAAAGGCACCACCACGGTGCCGTGGGAGCCACCGCGCAGCAGATCCTCGCGTGTGGCCATGTCGAAGT
>CAMAZK010000409.1 GCA_945863205.1 Akkermansia muciniphila
GAAACGGGCGATCTCCCTGCCGTCATCGCCGCACTGCAGGAGGCCGTGCGGCTGGAGCCCACGCTCTCACGCGCCTGGTACAATCTAGGCCTGGCTAAAAACGGCACGGGAGACACCGCCGGCGCGATCGAGGCGCTCCAGCGGGGTGAGCTGGCGAATCCGAGCGATCCCGGCATCCCCTACGCCCGGGCGACCATCCTCGCCCAGCAGGGCCGCAGGCAGGAAGCCCTCTCGGCATTGGATCGCGCCCTGCTGGCCGCACCCGGCTACGGTGATGCGCTGCGTCTGAAAGCGATGCTTTCCCGCCCTTGAGAAGGTCAGCGCACCTGATCGTTGTGAATCATGGTGACCTGCCAGTCCCAGGGCCAGATGCCCGGATTGCTCCAGTGGAAGATCCAGGGCTCGGAAAGCTGGTTGACCCGGCCAAGGACGGTGTGGCTGTAGCCGATGCCGTTGCCTTCGAGGCGGATCATCGTCTGCACCATGCCCTGGCCCTTGGCGGCCCTCACGCCGGTCTGATCCGACAGGATGGACAGCGTGTAGAAGCCGCCCAGGAGTTTCTTTCCGTGCAGGATCGCCGTTTCGCGGTTGTTGCCGTAGGCGTCGGTGTAGGAGTCAGCCAGGAATGCCGTGATTTCGTCCCAGTCGCGGTCTTCGATGGCGGTCATCAGGCTGGCCTGCGCCGCCCGAATCTGCGCTTCGGGAGAGCGGCCGAAGATCCACCATGCCAGCCACAGGGCGGCGATCAGGAGGATCGCCGACGTGCTGCGGATGAGGAGGCGCGTGTCCATGGGCGGTCAAAGGAGCGCGAGTTGCCCGCTGTCGTCCGCCTGGGCGAAGCAGAAGCTGACATTCGCGACGCGGCGCTTGCGGACGACCTCGATCGTCGGTGTCGGCTGGCGGCGCTCGGCGCAGGTGACGCGGGTCTCGGTGGCTCCGGCGGCATCCAGCGCCTGGCGGATGTGGCGGGCGGCGATCACGGGATCGTTGCAATCATCGCTGAGGTGGCCCAGGACGACGTGGCTCAGCTCGGGATGTGCGACCTCGCGCACGAGTTCCGCCGCCTGCTCGTTGGAAAGGTGGCCGTGGCGGGAGCTGATGCGCTGCTTGGTGCTCCAGGGCCGTTTGGTGTCGTTTTCGAGAAGCTGCGTGTCGTAATTGGCCTCAATAAAGAGGCTGTCGGAGTTTTTGAGCCTGTCCTTGATGAGGTTCGTGACGAACCCGACGTCACTCAGGATGCCGAGGCGGGAATCCTCGTCGCTGATCACGTAGCCCACGGGATCGACGGCGTCGTGTGGCACCGGAAAGGATTCGATGCACAGGTCCTGGAATTCAAAGGTCGAGCCGGTGGTCATGATGCGCCACGGCGGCGGCTTTTTGAAGCCGAGGCTACCGGCCAGGGTCTCCTGGGTCAGGGCGGTGCAGATGAGGGGCACCGGGCGCTTCCGGCTCAGCACCTCGAGGCCGCCGGTGTGGTCCTGGTGCTCGTGGGTGAGGAGAATGCCGTCCAGCATGTCCAGGGAGAAGCCGCAGACGTCCAGCCGCAGGCAGATCTGCTTGGCGCTGAGTCCGGCGTCGAGGAGCAGGGTGGTGTGTTCCGTCGAGATGACGGCACAGTTCCCCGAACTGCCGCTGCCTAGGATCGTGAGTCGCACCATGGCGCTGTTTTTAGTGGCTGGGACGCACACTTGCAATGCCTCAATCCCGCCTCGGCATTCGTAAAATAAAGAGCAGACTTGGCAGGTAGAATGCTGGTTGATTTACCTCCCGGCATGGCCTAAATGCCGACCCCCTTTTTGACGCAAAAATGAGAAACCACGGACTCCCCCCCAAGCAAGGCCTTTATGATCCGCAATTCGAGCACGACGCCTGCGGCGTCGGCTTCATTTGTCAGATGAAGGGGAAGAAATCGCACGAAATCGTCCAGCAGGGGCTGACGATCCTCATCAATCTGGACCATCGCGGTGCGGTGGGTGCGGAAAAGAACACGGGAGACGGTGCGGGCATTTTGATGCAGCTGCCGGACAAGTTTGCCAGGAAAGTGGCCTCGGCGGAAGGAATCGAGCTGCCGAAGGCGGGCCATTTCGGGATCGCCATGGCATACTGCTCACCGGACCCGGACAGGCGTGCCGCTGCCGCAAAGGCTCTCGAGAAGGTCGCGGCCGAGGAAGGTCAGAAAGTGCTGGGCTGGCGCGACGTGCCGGTGGACAATTCCATGATCGGCGATACGGCGAAAGCCAGCGAGCCCTTCATGCGCATGGCTTTCATCGAGCGCGGCAGCAACTGCCCGGACCAGCAGACCTTTGAGCGGAAGCTCTATGTCATCCGCAAGCGCTCCGTCACTGCCATTCGCACGGCGGAGATCGACGACTTCTGGTACTGCCCCAGCCTTTCCTCCCGCACGCTGGTTTATAAAGGCATGCTGATGCCGGAGCAGGTCGGCGCTTATTTCCTCGACCTTCAGGACCCGGACATGGAGTCCGCGCTGGCGCTGGTGCACTCCCGTTTCTCGACGAACACCTTCCCGAGCTGGGAGCGCTCGCATCCTTACCGTTACATCGCCCACAACGGCGAAATCAACACGCTGCGGGGCAACATCAACTGGATGAAGGCCCGCCAGTCGCTGCTGGAAAGCCCGCTGTTCGACGACGTGAACAAGATCTTCCCGATCGTGAACGAAAGCGGTTCCGATTCGGCGATGTTCGACAACGTGCTGGAGCTGCTGCTCATGGGTGGTCGCTCTCTGCCGCATGCGATGATGATGATGATTCCTGAGCCGTGGAGCGGTCATGAGTCGATGGATGAAAAGCGCAAAGCCTTCTACGAATACCATTCCTGCCTCATGGAGCCCTGGGACGGCCCGGCTTCCGTGGCCTTCACCGATGGCACGATGATGGGTGCCACGCTGGATCGTAATGGTCTGCGCCCCTCGCGTTATTATGTCACGAAGGACGACCTCGTCATCATGGCTTCCGAGGCGGGCGTGCTGCCCATCGCGCCGGAGAATGTGAAGCTCAAAGGCCGCATCCAGCCCGGCAAGATGTTCATCGTGAACATGGAAGAAGGTCGCATCGTCCCCGATGATGAGATCAAGGCGAAGATCGCCTCTGAAAAACCCTACCGCGAGTGGCTGGACAAGCACCTCGTGAAGCTCGCCGACATCAAGGATGGCGAACCCGTCGCGCCACCGGACCACGAGACCATGCTGCAGCGCCAGCAGGCCTTTGGTTACAGCTTTGAAGACCTGCGCAAGCTCATGGTCCCCATG
>CAMAZK010000410.1 GCA_945863205.1 Akkermansia muciniphila
TCGCCGCGCAGGCCGAGTTGCACGGCACGGCGCTGGACACAGGTGCCAAGCGGATCGTGGTCCGGGCCCATTGCAAGCGAACCTCGGAGCTGGCGATGGCTGCCTGCCAATCTTGCTGACTGGAATGGCCGCTGGTTCGGAAAGTGGATGCCACGGCGGATTCGAGCACCTGGTCAAAGAATGACCGGCGCAGACGCACCGCCAGAATGTGCTCCTGGCCTTCTTTGGTGGCCCACCCGGCGCGATACATCATCCAGAGGAAGTTGGGCTTGATCCAGCTCATGCGATTGAAGCTGAAATCGCCGCCGAAACGCTGGTTTGCGACGGCGTAGAGAGCAATGGACGACCGGTAGGCCTGATAGACGACAATGGAGTCCTCATCAAACTGCGCGAGGATGTGCTGACCGGTTTGGGGCCAGTGGGGAAGTTGTTCGAGATAGGGTTGAACGGACAAAGTCATGGGAATCGTTGCGTGACCTCGATGAGGCCGATGATGTGTTGATTGAACTCTTCGAGTTCTTCCGCAGGCACCCAGAGTTCGCGGTGCATGCTGCCGCCCACGACTTGTTCGGTGAAACGGCTGAGGTAATCGCCATCGACGGCGAAGCGGGTGACGAAGCCGGAGCCGGAGGCGGGCACATTCCAGTCGCGGGCGATCAGGATGGCGTACTCCTCGTTCATCACCGGATAAAAGATCGGCTGGTCGGGCAGACGCGGCGGAAAGGCCTTCCAGCCGCTTTGCTCGATCAAAGCGAGTTCTTTGGGGCCGACGGGGCGGTAGAGAGTGGCCGTTTTCATGATGGGTGCATTCGAAGAAGCTTCTTCAGTTCCGTGACGGCAAAGCCGAGGAGCATGAGACTCTGAGTTGGGGTGGCAAAAAAATGACAGACAGAAAAATCAGAGGTGCAGGGGCTTGAGATCTTTTTGTCTGTTCATCTTTTTGCCTTTTAAGTTTGGGATCAGATTTCAAACAGGAAGCCCTTCTTCTTGAGGCGTTCGTATTTCACGGGGTCGAAGCGGAAGAGCTGGGCGGGGCGGTGGGGGCCGTCCTGGTGCTTTTCTTTGAGGGCGATGAGGAGGTCGTAGGAGAGGGCTTTTTTGCGGAAGTTGCGTTTGTCGAGGGGTTCGCCGAGGACGGCTTCGTAGAGGCGCTGGAGCTGGGTGAGCGTGAACTTGGGTGGCAGGAGCTCGAAGCCGATGGGCTGGTAGGTGAGCTTGCCACGGAGTCGGGTGAGGGCGGTGGTGAGGATGTCAACGTGGTCGAAGGCGAGCGATGGGAGATCGCTGACGGAGAACCACTTCGCCTCAGCAGCATCGGTGGCGGCGGTGACGGCACCGGGTTTCACGAGGGCGAAATAGGCGACGCTGACGACGCGCTCGCGGGGATCGCGCTTCACGCTGCCGAAGGTGTAGAGCTGCTCGAGGAAGACCTCGCGCAGGCCGGTTTCCTCCTCCAGCTCGCGGCGGGCGGCGTCATCGAGCGTTTCCTCGACACGAACGAAGCCGCCGGGCAGCGCCCACTTGTCCTTAAAGGGTGCGAGACCGCGGCGGATGAGCAGGGCCTGCAATTCGCCGCCGTCGAAGCCGAAGACGACACAATCGACAGTGAGGGCGGCGCGAGGATATTCGTAAGTGTGAGGCATAAACGATTAAAGTGTAAAACGAACACTATGTCAAGCACCGGATTGATTTCGGTTCTGAAGGCTGGACAGCTTCTCTGATTCCGGCTATCCGCAGCGCCATGTCCTGGGACTACGAAGATGCGCGGGAGCGCAAAGACCGGCTGCAGCGCGAGATCGCGAAGCGGGTGAAGCGCGGGGAAAAGTTTGAGGTGCTGCCGGCTCCGGCGGGGCAGAAGAAGCTCTGCACCACCTTCTGGGGCCAGGCCTGGTGCCGGAATCTGGAGTCGTATCAGGACTATGAGTCGCGGCTGCCGCGCGGGCGCAGCTACCTGCGGCAGGGAAACGTGTACAACCTCGAAATCGAGGCCGGACAGCTCTGCGCGGTGGTGGCGGGGTCGGAACTGTATGACACGAGCATTCACATCCAGCCGCTGCCGAAGAAGCAGTGGAAGAAAATCGTGGCTTCGGGCTCCGGGCAGGTGGGATCGATGCTCGACCTGCTGGCCGGCAATCTGGGCGACGGGCTGATGGCGCTGCTGACGGATCCGAAGGATGGCCTGTTTCCGATGCCGAAGGAAATCCGCTTCGACTGCTCGTGCCCGGATTTTGCCGACATGTGCAAGCACGTCTCCGCCGTGCTCTACGGGGTGGGCGTGATGCTCGACACAAAGCCGGAGCTGCTTTTTACCCTTCGAGGCGTGGATCAGGCGGAACTGCTGTCGAATGCAAGCAGTGAGGCGATCACAGAGCTTGCGTCGGGTGAGGGTGACCTGGCCGGTGCCGATCTCTCGGCGATCTTCGGCATTGATCTGACGACGGATCCGTCCCCGCCAGCCGAGAACGGATCAGGTTCACCCGGTAAGAAGTCCACGCGCAAGGCTAAGAAGCGGGTCTGAACCGGCTGGAGTTCACACGCGATGTCACCGCTCCATTTTCGCCGGCTCGCGGCGGAGAGGGTGGGATTCGAACCCACGGTGGGGATTAACCCACGCCAGTTTTCAAGACTGGAGCCATAAACCACTCGACCACCTCTCCTGGTGCCACGTTGCGGCGGGCGAATCATAGGCACCCGGCGGCAGTGTGCAAAGCGGAACTTTGCGCTCGTGACAAGCAAGTCGAGATTGACCGGGAGGCGGCGGCACCCATGATCGCCGGAAATGATTCACTCCACCGCTCTGATCGACCCGAAGGCCAAGATCGACCCCACGGCCGAAATCGGCCCTTATGTGGTGATCGATGGGGCGGCGGAGATCGGCGCCGGATGCCGAATCGAGGCGCATGCGCAGCTCGTGGGGCATGTGGAGGTGGGAGCCGGGACGCTGATCGGACGCGGAGCGGTGATCGGCGGGGAGCCGCAGGACTTGGGTTTTGACCCCGCGACGGAAAGCAGCGTCATTTTGGGCAAAAATAACGTGATCCGGGAGCATGTGACGATCCACCGCGGCAGCAAGGCGGGCGGGGTGACGCGGGTGGGAGACGGAAATTTTCTAATGGTGGGCTGCCACCTCGCGCACGATGTGGTGCTGGGGAATCAGAACATCATTGCCAACTCGGTGCTGCTGGCAGGGCACATCCAGGTGGGGAATGGAACTTTCATCGGCGGCGGGGCGGTGTTTCACCAATTC
>CAMAZK010000411.1 GCA_945863205.1 Akkermansia muciniphila
CATGATGCTGTCTGAATAGGCGGACGACGGGCGAGGGCAAGGACTTCAGCGTCCGAGCATGTGCAGCACCCAGTCCGGCGGTCGGGGATCGATGCCGGTGCCGAAGTAGAAGCCGCACAGGTGGAAGAACAGCGGTGCGGCGAAGCAGAGCGAGTCGATCCGGTCCATGAAGCCGCCGTGGCCGGCGATGGTGCTGCCCCAGTCCTTCGCGCCGAGATCCCGCTTGATGGCGGACATGACGAGCCCGCCGAAGAATCCCGCAGTGCAAATGAGCAGTGCCATGAGCGCCGCTTGCCACGGCGTGAAGGGTGTGGCCCACCACAGGCAGGTGCTGACGGCGACCGTGCTGCCGATGCCGCCGATGGTGCCTTCCCAGGTCTTGCTGGGGCTAACAAGCGGCGCCACAGGCCGGCGACCGTACATCTTTCCCCACACATACTGCAGCACGTCGCTGAGTTGCACGGTGAGCACGAAGAACAGCAGTAGGGTGGCATTTTTGCCCTCGTAGCCCTTCAGCGGCAGCGCCAGGATCATGGGCATGTGACTCACGGCATACACGCAGACGAGCAGCGCCCACTGGATTTTCGCCGTGCTGGCCAGGAAGCCCTTTGTCTCGCCCGCAAGCACGCGCCGGAAGGGAATGAAGGCAAAGGCGTACACCGGTATGAAAATGGTGAACATGCCATACCAGCGGATGCCGACGAGGAAGTAGTGCAGCGGCAAAATGATGAAGAAGGCCCAAAACAGCACCTCGTGGTCGGCGCGCTCGGTGCGGTTCAGCGTGATGAATTCGCGCATGGCCAAGAAGGACAGCGCCGCGAAGAGAATCGTGGTAAAAACCGGTCCCAGCAGCAGCACGCCGCCAAAGACCGCCGCCATGACCCACCACGACTGAATCCGCGCATTCAGATTGGCCACCGTGGCTTTGCCCTTCTCCGACTGAACGCGACGCGCGAGCACGGCCCCGATGATGGAGGACACAACGAGGATGCCCAGCACGCTGCTGAGGAGGTAGAGAAGATGGCGGTCCATGGGAAGATCAGCTGGATTCGTGGCTGGCGAGCAGTGACGAGCGGGCGCGGGCGAGGAAGTCCGCCTTGCACTCGCCTTCGTTCATCCGGATGGGTTCGCGGAAGTGCGCCTGCGCGATGAGTGGCACGGGCACCCAGGCGCCCTTCGGCATGATGCGATTGAGATTGTCGAGATGCACCGGCACGAGCGGGATCTGTGGAAAACGACGCGCGAGGTGAAACAGCCCGGCTTTGAAGGCGCTCACCTCACCATCCGTGCGCCGCGTGCCTTCCGGGAAAATGAGAACGCTGCGCCCGCTCTCCAGACAGGCCGCGAGGCGATCCAGCGGATTATTTTCTCGCGTGATCCCCTCGCGGGCGATCAGCACGGCCTGAAACAGCTCGCAGGCGATCCAGCGTCGAAGCTTGCTCTTTGACCAATAGTCTTCGGCCGCAGCGGGCGAGGTCCGCTCACGCATGCCGTCCGGCAGTGCCGCCCAAACGACGGCAAAGTCGAGATGACTCGTGTGATTGGCAAAAAACACGGCGGGGCCGTCCCCATGCGGCGAAGCGTGCAAAAGCCGCACGCCGGAGAACAGGCGTGTCAGGGAGGCAATGGTTCGGCGCATCATGATGGAGGAGGGTAGATCAAAAATTCTAAATCACCACGCGGGGCTCCAGCCTGCGGATTATCTGCCGTGCTTCGTCGAGATCTTTGGCAGCGCGACTTTCCACCAGCCAGTGCGCGGCGATGAGCGCGGAGCGTTGCAGCCCGAGCTGGCAATGGATGAAAACACGCCGGCCCATGCCACGCTGCTCGCGAATGAAATCGAGCGCCGTGGCGATGTGCTCCGGCTTGAGCGGCACGAGGTCGAGCAGCGGCAGGTTTTGATAGTGCGCGTGCTCGCGAAAGGTCGTTGGCGCGTTGGATTCGGCAGTGAGATCGAGCACGGCCAGATGCCCGACCAGCCCACGAGCCTCCTTCGCCGTGACTTTGCGGCCAAACAACACGTCCGGAGCGACTTCGTGCCAGCCGGGTTGCCGCTGGAGCCACTTGCGCTGGATTTGCGCCGTGGCTATGAGCACCGGAAGCAGGCACCACTCGGCTGACGGCGAGAGCGTGCCGTTCTCTTTGCCAAGCAGTCGCGACAGGCCCGTGGCATATGCCAGCGCCAAAATCCCGCAAGCCACGGCGGGCCATACGAAGAATATGGAGACCAAACTCAACACCGCGCAGACCGCCGCAGCGATGCCGTATCGCAGCGCGTATTTTGAGGAAGGGTTTCTTGTTCCCAACTGCCGTGGATCGGGGATCAAAGCCGCGACGGCCCATCCCATGACGAATCCACTCGCGACATCGACGAGGTGGTGCTGCCAGACGAAGAGCGTGGAGAGGCCGATGAGGATGAACCAAACCTTCACCGCCGTGCGCAGCCTGCCCGTGAGGTGCGCCCCGTAAAAAACCCACACCAGCGAGCGCAGGCTGATGTGCAGCGAGGGCGCGAGATTGTAGGGCAGGTCGTTGAAGTAGAGCGCGTGAAAAAGCGGCGCGGTCCAGCCTTCAGGTTCGGGGCGCGGCAGCGCCAGCTTCAGCGGAAAAAGCACATAACACAGACCGCTGAGCACCGTGACGGCAATGAGGCGCTTGGTGAGCAGATTCAGCTCCACCTTGCTGCCGCAGAGGAAAAAAGCGCCGCAGAAAAACAGATCGAGCGACCAGTAAGGCACGACCAACTCGCGGACAAAAGGGATGTGGCGCTCCCATTCGAACATGAGCGTCGGCACGTCCCCGCGCGTCGCCGTGAAGTGATTGCAGCCGCTGTACACGGCGACAAACGTGGCTCCCGCCAGCGCCAGTCGCCAGATCGCGGGCCAGAGAAGGCCGGGCTCACGCTTCGCGCGGTTCATGCAGGTTTGCGTGCGATGCTGACGGTGAAGATGCCGAAGTCGTCGATCCACTGCTTCTCTTTTTTGAAGCCGGCAGCTTCGACCAGCGCGTCCATTTCACCCTGCGGACGGCGGCGCATGACCCAGAACTGTCCGTCGCGATTTGTCAGCGTGCGCGCGATCATTTCGACCTGCGGATGCCAGGGCTGGCCGGTGTAGATGAGCCAACCGCCCGCGTTCACCGCGCTAAAGAGGCCGCGCAGAGAGCGCTGCAGCCGCTCGTTGTCGGGAAAAAGCTCGTACAGGCCGGACACGAC
>CAMAZK010000412.1 GCA_945863205.1 Akkermansia muciniphila
ACCAGATCTATGAGGCCGCCGTGGGCACGACGGTGGAGATCACGTAATCCGCGAGCCGCTAGGCCGCAGCTCCATCCCGCTCCGGCTTTCCGGCGATGACCGTCACAATCAGGATGAAACAGCACATGACGACCGAGAAGAGCGGAAACTGCAGAGCGGGCGGCAGGCTGTAAACGAGAGCGAGTGCGGGAATCCAGACGAGCCAGTTCGTGATGAGGACGGTGGGGCAGGTGCGCGTCCAAAACTCGCGATTCAACGCCTGCCGGGTGCGTGGCCAGGAGCCGCCGAGATCCGCCCAGCGCAGCGCGATCAGGTAGGTCGGCACGAACCACAGCGGACTGGCGACAAACTGATCGAAGAAGACCTTCTTTACCAGTGTGAGCGCATCGCTCTGATGGCCAAAGACTTGCCCCTGAAGGCGGTAGAACAGATCGATCTCCATGCCCCGGTAGCCCCAGAACAGCGTGAGCAGCGCCAGGCGGCGTCCCCTGCCCTCCACAGGCAGCACACCCTGCAGCCACTGGATGAACGAGGGCAGCATGACGGCCGCGAAGATCGTCGAGAGGCAGGAGAACAGGAAGGACCAGCGCAGCTTGAATGCTCCCAGAGCCTCCCAAAAGCCGGCCAGTGCGGGAATCCGGTCATAGGTGGCCACGAGAATGATCGCGATGGCATTGAGCACAAGGCAGGGCACGAGATTCCGCCGAAACACGAGCCCGATGGTCGCGAGGATGCCCGGATGTGGCGGGACCGGGCACTCCTGATGGCTGACGGGCGAGTTCATTGTTTCGTGTTTTTGCCTTGGCAGGCAGCCTGTTTGTTTTGCAGGACTCTGAGCTTCCCCAGAATCGGCAGGCTGACCACGCCGCACGAAAAGGCGGCGATCACCGCCGCAGAGTCAAGCCCTCCGATCATGCTCGTGAGTCTGAAGCCTGAGGTTTCATGGACGGAGACATTCATCAACTCGCCGGAGGATTCTGCGCTACAGACGGCGACATCCCGGCCAGCAGTTCCTGGGCCTGCTCCACCCAGTGCTCGCGGTGAATGCGATCCTTGAAGGCGAGGCGGAAGGACACCTCCTGGATCTGGGCATCGTTCCAGCTGGCGATCTGGGCGTAGGTGTAGATGCCGAGGTCATTCAGCCGCTTTTCGAGCACCTTGGAGACACCCTTCAGAGCGGTGAGATCGTCACATTTGGGCGGCGCAGCGGTGTAGATGGGCCCGAGGCGGGGATCATCGGTCATCAGCACCTCCGACTCCTTGCCCGGCAGTTCCGGGATGTCGGACAAGACGGAAATGACGCCAAGCTCCGAAAGGGGCGCAGCATCAGCTCCGGACTCCGGCTTCTGCTCTATGGGTAACGCCGGAGTCGTAATGATGGTGGCGAGGAGCGAGGCGCCCTTCGGCTTCACGGGCTCTGCGCCGGGCTTCCGCCCGTTCAAACCCGCAGGCGGCTGAAATTCATGGGGCCTGGCCCCTGCCTCGACATCCCCTTGGATGACGGCTGGCGTGGATGGCTTGGCCTCTCGGGGCGGCATGTGAATGGTTTCCGTTGCCATGGCAGCCACAGGCCCCGCCTTCACCGCACGATCCCCGACCCTCCTCTTGAGCTGGGCGATCTCTTCTTTCATCTCGATGGCCTGCCCTTCGAGCATCCGGGTCTGACGTTTGTAGCGGCCCCAGGTCGCATAACCAAAGATCAGTCCGATCACGAAAAAGATCAGCCCCACCACGGCCACGAACACCGCGCTGTGCATCAACATGTACACGAGCGGTTCGAGGGAGAGGGACTGGAGGTCGGTGTTCATCAGCAGACTACTTCACAAGGATTTCTATCAGACGAGGAGTCGGGGGCGCCGCAGGAGAACCTTCCGGCACAGGATCGAAAACCACCGCGCTGATGTCAGCCGAGGGGACGCCTTGATCAATGAGAAATGACAAGACGGCCAGCGCCCGGGCTTTGCCGACGGCCTTCTCCGCCGCCTCCGCTCCGGCAGGATCGGGATGCGCACCGATTACGAGCCTGAGAGCCGGCCCGGCAGCCAGCAGAGCTGGAACCAACGAGGTCAGTCGGATCTGCGCCTCGGGAGACAGTCGCGAACTCCCCTCCTCGAAGACGATCTCACTGCCCTGCAAAGCGGAGCGGATGGCGGCAAGCTGCCCGTCAGGCAGCTCTGAACGCACCTCATAGCCCGGGAAGTGAAACTCGGAAGGCAGCAGCTCGAACTCCGCATCCACCCTGGAGGCCCCTGTGACCGGGCGCAGCAGGGTGAGCCAGTGGCTTTCCATCTGACGCGTCGCCCGCCCCCTAAGATGCGGAATGCCGTCCGCCCCGATCTCAAACGACCGCGGCGGCGCCAGGCGAAAAAAGTCGCCAACAAAGGCTGCGAGGTGGCCCCGGACGGCAAACGCCGCGGGCAGCACATGGGGACTTGCTTTGAGGGCGGAGGGGTCCACCTCACGACCACCGGCGACCTCCGCCAATGCGGCGACGAGTTCGTACTTCAGCTCCTCATCCGGCAGCAGTCCGCGCAGAACGAGGGCATCATGCGTCGCCTCGATGCGCAGGACGGCGGGAACGCGCAGCTTTTCCACGATCGGCTGCACCATGGGGCTGTCCGCCGTGAGCGGCGGCTTGAAGCCCTCCGGCCACCGGACTTCCAGAGCGCTAACCAGCCCCTCATCCTGCACTCGCAGGTCCGGTCGCAGATCTGCCATGAGCCCGCGCAGAGCCGCCCTGTGATCCCCCTCGGGCAGCCAGCCCTGAAGATGCAGCGTTTCACCCTCTACACGCGCTGTCAGGCGGGCCGTCACATGCAGCCGATCCGCCCCGGGAAGGAGCCGCAGAGGCACCAGCCCGCGAATCGCCGCCAGGGCCTTTTGACGCGCGGTAGGATCCGGTGCCTCGCCCCGGACCTCGATGTCAAAAAAGCGGATATCCACAACAGGATCACGCACACCGGCTTCCTGCAGCAGAGCGAGTGCCTCGTCGGTCAGGCGCGGCAAATTCTCGTCACAAAACAACCATGCATGCACCCCGGTGGCCACGGGCAGCAGGATCAGCATGATGAATATGAGGCCGAGGCGCATGGAACAGTCTTCGGAGTGGCATTTGACACGGGAGCGGCAAAACGGATACTCGCGCCCCCCTTCGCCGCGCTCCGTTTAGCGTTTCGCCGCCGGAGAGGC
>CAMAZK010000413.1 GCA_945863205.1 Akkermansia muciniphila
TCGTGCAAGTCGTCGAGCGTGCCGTGACTTACCGCAGCGAGTCCGTCCTCCAGTTCACCCTCTCCACGCTGGGCGGACGCGCCTTCTTCTGGCACTTCGATCTCGGCACCGACACCCGCCCGGAGCGCTTCATTGATGCCGAGGTGAAGGTCACCGGCGTCTGCGGCCCCAGCTTCAATTCCCGTGGCGAACTCGTCGGCGTGCGCATCCAGTCGAACGACTCCTCCGACATCGAGATCATCAAACCCGGCATCGTGGACCCATTCACCGCGCCGCTCGTCCCCATCGAGCGCATCTCCGGCTTCCGCGCTTCCTTTGATCCGCTGCATCTCCGCCGCATCACTGGCGTGCTCACCTACATCGATCCCGGCAGCTTCCTTTACCTCCAGCATGGAAATCGCGGCGTCCGCGTGCAGACGCGCCAGGGGGACAACTTCGCGCTCGGGTCGATCATCGAGGCCGCAGGGTTCATCGCCACGCCGCACTACTATGCCGAAATGGAGGAGGCACTCCTGCGGGTGAAGTCCCCCGGCACACCACCGCCGCCTGTGCCCGCCACGCTGGCGCAGATCCGCAATGTCCGCCTGGGCCGCAGCGGCTCCTACACGGATGACTACGACGGCCGACTCGTCACCCTCCGCGGCCGCATGATCAGCCTCCAGCATGTCACCGGCAGCGCCGTGCAGCTCTTCTTCGAGAGCGATGGCGAGCTCATCCGTGCCAGCCTCCCGGAAGTCCATCCGCACAGCACGCTCGACGCCCTCCTGACCGGTGCCGAACTCGCCGTCACCGGCGTCTGCAGGACCACCTTTCAGCGCGCGCGACTCGTGCCGGACAAAGGCTTCAGCCCCACCGCCATCGAAGTCCTCCTGCGCAGCGCCGCCGACGTGCGCGTCATTTCCGCCGCCCCGTGGTGGACCGTGCGCAGGCTCGCCATCGCGCTGGGCATCACGCTCGTCGTCCTGCTGCTGGCCCTCGTCTGGGTGCGGGTGCTGCGGCATCTCGTCAGCGTGCGCAGCCGCCAGCTCGCCGAAGAAACACGCGCCCGCCGTGACGCGGAGGTCGAATTCCAGGCCGTGCAGCGCGAGCGCAGGCGCCTCGCCGCCGATCTGCACGACACCATGGCCCAAACCCTTACCGGCATGGCCATGCAGCTCGAGGCCGCCGATGACCTGCGCGAGCAGCAGCCCGAAAAAAGCGCCTATCACCTCGATCTCGCCCGCCAGCTCCTCGGCCGCAGTCGTGAGGACGTGCAGCGCAGCGTCTTCAACCTCCGCACAAATCTCCTCGAAGGCGGCAGCCTCGCCGCCGCGCTTCAACGCATCGCCGACGACCGCGCGCTCGGCATCGCGGTAAAAATCAGCGTGGAAAGCACCGATCCCGTGCCCCACGTCCCCGACTTCATCGCCGGCAACCTGCTGCTCATCGCCCAGGAGGCCATCACGAATGCCTTGAAGCACGCGCAGCCGAAACAAATCGCCCTGAAGCTCGCCTGCCGGGAAAGCACGCTCACCCTCACCATCGAAGACGACGGCATCGGCTTCGACCCAGCCAGCGCCCCCGGCATCCAGCAGGGTCACTTTGGCCTCCAGGGCATGCGCGAGCGCATGAAACGCCTCGGCGGCAGTCTCAATCTCGTGAGATCTGCCAAGGGCGGCACACGCGTCTGTGCTGCGGCGCCCTTCCATCCTGCCGCCTGATGAAGCGCAGGCACAACGGCCACTGCATGCGAACCTTGTCGCCTGGGAAACGAGGATTGCCGTTCAGACCCGACGCGACGCGATGGCCTTGGACGATGGTGGCGGGGATCATGTTGAGTAACATAGGCTTTCTAGCCTGTGTTTTCGTGTGCTCAAAGCCACGCTACGCCAGGATCTGCTTGATCACCTTGCAAGGCTCCACGCCGGTGAGTTTGAAATCGAGCCCAGCAGCACGGTAGGACAGCCTCTCATGATCCATGCCCAACTGATGCAGGATCGTGGCGTGGATATCGGCCACATGGACTTCGTCTTCGATGATGTTGAAGCCCATCTCGTCCGTCGCGCCGAGCGTGACGCCGCCTTTGATGCCGCCACCGGCCATCCACATGGTGAAGGCCTGCGGATGATGATCGCGGCCCATGCTGCGGCCGAGCGACACGCTGGCCTCGACCATCGGCGTGCGGCCGAATTCACCACCCCAGACCACGAGCGTGCTGTCTAGCAGGCCGCGTTGCTTGAGGTCTTTGATCAGCGCCGCACTGGCCTGGTCGGTGTTCTTGCAGTTGTTGCGCACGTTGCCCTCGACGTTGCTGTGCGCGTCCCAGCCTTCGTTGTAAATGTTGATGAAGCGCACGCCTCGCTCGACCATGCGGCGCGCCAGGAGGCAGGCGCGGGCAAAGGACGGCACCTTCGGATCGCAGCCGTAAAGTTCGAGCGTGGCCTTGTCTTCCTTCGTGAGGTCCATCAGCTCCGGCGCAGAGGTTTGCAGGCGGTAGGCCATCTCGTAGTTCGCGATGCGCGTGGCCGTCTCACCATCGCCATCGAGCTTCAGACGGCGGTGATTGAGCGAGTTGATGAGGTCGATGGTGTCCTTCTGCGTGCCAGCCTCGATGCCCGCTGGCGTGCTCACATTCAAAATGGGGTCGCCCGAGTTGCGGAAGCGTGTGCCGGAATACACGCTCGGCAGGAAACCGCTGCTCCAGCACGCCGCGCCGCCGCTGATGCCGCTGCCGGTGCTCATCACGACAAAACTCGGCAAGTCACGAGTCTCCGCGCCGAGGCCATACGTCACCCACGAGCCCATGCTGGGCCGTCCCGGCTGCGAAAAGCCTGTGTTCATGAAAATCTGCGCCGGAGCGTGGTTGAACTGCGTCGTGCGGCAGGACTTCACGATGGCGATGTCGTCCACCACCGTCGCGAGGTGTGGTAGCACCTCCGAGAGCTCCGCGCCGCACTGCCCATGCTTGGCGAACTTGAAGCGTGGCCCCAAAACCGCCGCATCAGGCCGGATGAAGGCATAACGCTGTCCGCCGATCACCGAAGGTGGCAACGGCTTGCCCTCATACTTCGTCAGCATCGGCTTGTGATCAAAAAGCTCGAGCTGCGACGGCGCGCCGGCCATGAACATGTGAATGACCGCTTTGGCCTTCGGCTCAAAATGCGTCGGCGCTG
>CAMAZK010000414.1 GCA_945863205.1 Akkermansia muciniphila
CCTCAAATACCTCAAGCTCGCCGATGAAAGCATTCTCTCTTGAAGGCCGTGCCGCGCTGGTGACGGGATCGTCGCAGGGCATCGGCCTGGCAATGGCGCAGGGTTTGCACGAGGCTGGTGCACGGGTCGTGTGTCACGGGCTTGATGAAAATCCGGTGGGCTTTCCTGAATGGGCCTCCTACGTCTCATGCGACCTTTGCGAGCCATCCGCACCGGCATCGCTGGTTGAAAGAGCCTTCGAGCTCGAGCCTGCGCTCGACACGCTGGTCTGCAACGCGGGCAGTTTCTTCGACGTGCATCCGCTGGAGATGACGCGGGAGCGCTGGGACAAGACGATGCAGCTCAACGTGGCCTCGGCATTTTTCACTGCGCAGGCTTTTGCGAAGCGTCTCGTGGCCGGGAAGCGTGGCGGCAGCATCGTGATCACGTCCTCGACGAATGGCTTTCTGGCAGAAGCGGAATCTTGCGCGTATGATGCGAGCAAGGGCGCCCTGGTGATGCTGACGAAGTCGCTCGCCGTCTCGCTGGCTGATCATGGCATCCGAGTGAACGGTGTCGCCCCCGGTCTCATCAAGACACCGCTGACCGCGACGTGGATGGAATCGCGCGACCGGACCGTGCTCGACCACTACGAAAAGAAGATCCTGCTGCGCCGTGTCGGTGCGCCGGAGGATGTCGCCGGCGCGGCGGTGTTCCTGTGCTCTGAGGCCGCGAGCTACATCACCGGCGAGATCATCGTCATCGACGGAGGTCTGACGACGGGGCAGATCGGCCGCCTCTAAATTGTACTTTCCATCACACATGCAGACCACGCCTTTGTTCTATGTTTAGACGCTCCAAACTTCTGGCACGAATTCGAGAGGGGAAAGTGGCGCGTCTGTGCGCCACCGGCTCCTTCACCACCTACATGCCCGCCATTGCCGCGCATCTCGGATACGATGCCGTGTGGGTGGATGCCGAGCACCGGGCATGGAATCCGAACGAGGCGCGTGAAATGCTGCTGCGTCATCATCTGGCGGACATCGACTGCGTGTTCCGTCCGCCCACGACCGAGAGGGCGACGCTTTCCCGTCTGCTCGAAGACGGAGCCACGGGCTTGATGATTCCCATGGTCAACACGGTCGAGCAGGCGCAGCACCTGGCGCTGTGCGTGAAATTTCCGCCGCTGGGCGAGCGCGGCCTTGATGGCACCGCATTGGACGCGGGCTTCTGGGTGGGCAAGGACGCGGACTACACGCAGCGGGCGAATCGGGAGACGGCTTTGGTTGCGCAGATCGAGACACCGATCGCCTTGGAAAACATGGCGGACATCGCCGAAGTCGAGGGCGTGGACATTCTGTTCATGGGGCCCGGGGATCTTTCACTGCGTCTGGGCTGTCCGCCCTCGCTGGCAGAGCCGCCTTTGCGCACGGCGCTCGAAAAGCTTGCCGGCGTTTGTGCGGAGAAAGGGAAGCCTTGGGGATGTCCGGTCGGGAGCATCGAGGACGCTCGGCTGATCATCGACATGGGGGCCAAGTTTGTGGTCTATGGCAGCGAGTTTTTCAGCGTGCGAAAGCAACTCGGCATCTGCGCCTCCGAACTCAACCAGCTTTTGGGAGATGAATGAGCCTTCATTGACAACCGGCCCGCTGCCCTACACTGACACGAAGCCTGTGGGGCATGCGGATTTCTACATGGCGGTGAATGCCACGTTTCGTTTCATCCTGGATCGGTTCGGCTACGAGAAGCTGAAGGACTACTGGCGCGACATCGGGACCACCTACTACCGCCCCGTGTCCGAAAACTGGGCGCGTGGCGGTCTTCCGGCGGTGGCTGACTACTGGCGCGCCTTCTTTAAGGCTGAACCCGGCGCAGAGGTGGAGGTGCTGGAACTGGCCGACGAGGTGCGGCTGGAGGTGAAGGTATGCCCGGTCATCCGCCATCTGCGCGAGCATGGACGTGAGATCGTGCCGTGCTTCTGCCAGCACTGTTTCTTTGTGAATGAAGCCATGGCCGCACCGGCGGGACTGACGGCGCGGGTGCAGGGCGGTGGCGGTCGCTGCGTGCAGCGCTTTATGAAAGCGGACGCCTCAATGGCGCCGCAAAACCTGGAGGACATAGCCACGGCATCATGATCGGCTGCTACGACTTCTGCGGGCATTACGAGTGGACCTTCGAGTGGCTGAACAAGCTGGGCGGTCACGAATTGGTGAAAGCTTACTGGGACGAGGCGATTCATCGCGATTCGCAGGCCCACGCCTCGAAATTGATCGGTGAGAAGGGCTTTGAGGGGATGCAGGAATACTGGGGGCCGACTCTGGCGGACGAAGGGGCGGTCTATGAGCGCACGATGACGGACGATGTGTTCCGCATCGACATGCACGAGTGTCCTTCGAAGGGCTTTCTGCTGCGCAACGGCCTGGATCAATACAAGGACTACTGCGACCACTGCGTGGGCTGGATCGGGCCATTGATGAAGGAGTCCGGCTTTGTCATCGACCATGAGCACAATCACTGCGGGCAATGTTGGTGGGAAATGCGCCGAAAAGACGACACCACGCCTGCAAGTGAGGCAGGAGCGCTCAGCGGCCATCATGACGTGCGCCTGCGGCCCGATTGGAAATCACCCCACACCGACCACTATGAACGAGCAACTGATCCTGACGACAAAACGGCTTTTTCGTGAGCTGTGCTCGCGGCAGCGTCCTGGAGTGCGCCGGTCCTCCGGCGCTTTCGAGCGTTTGTGGGCCTGCGAAAAGCTTCAGAGGGCTGGAGCACTCCAAAACGCTCTCGCGCTGATGGTTTCCGCATCCCTGATGATCGCTGCAGGGCCGGTTCAGGCGCAGTGGGAGCCGCTTCCGCCGTTGCCGGAGAAGAACGGAGGGTTCATGTGTGGTCACTCGAACGGGAAAATTGTAGTGCTGGGAGGCACGAACTGGGAGGGAGGGAAGAAAAACTGGCTGAATGTGGCGCGCTTCTACGCGCCCGTGACTCGAACATGGCGAAACTCACACAACATGTCGAATCCGGTGGCTTATGGAGCGGTGTTTCAAGGTAAGCATAGCTTCGCGTTCATGGGGGGATTTGACGGCTTGCAGCCATCCAAATTTTTTGGTTGGGCCGAAGAACCTAGGCCTGTGCAGTATTTCAACTTTGGACAGCCCGATGACATT
>CAMAZK010000415.1 GCA_945863205.1 Akkermansia muciniphila
CAGGCACGCTGGCAGGCGGTCACCGGAGCTGTCGGCGATGCGGAGGGCAGAATGACCATCACCTTCGACGATCCGCTGGAGGGGACCAACAGCGTGAATCAGGTCGGAGGCCGGCAGCAGCGCGAGGTCGAAGTGAACACGCTGGACGCCTATCTCTCCCGCGTGACTCTGAAGAACCCGGTCTTGATGAAGCTGGACATCGAAGGCCATGCCGCAGCCGCATTGCGGGGCGCTTCGGGTGTGCTGGCACGTCTGCGCTGGGTGGTGGTGGAGACGCACGATCCTGCGGAACTCGCCCAGTCCGCCATGCTGCTCACGGACGCAGGATTTATCCTCCGGCACTTTCATGGCAGGACGATGTGGTGGGCGAAGCGGGAGGTGCCGGCATGATCCGCCGCAATCTCTCGTGGCTGGCCGTGTCGCAGGCCGTCCGGCTCGTCACGGGACTGCTGGTGGGTACCTGGCTCACGCGCACCCTAGGGCCGGAGCAGAATGGACTCCTCGGCACGGCGATCGTCATCGGCTCGATCCTCGGCTTTGTAGCGGAGTTCGGGCTGCGTCAGATCCTCATCAAGGAGCTGGCGGTGCGCCGCGACGAGGCACCGGTGATTTTCGGGACGGCGGCGCGGCTGATGTTTTTCTTTGGTCTCGGCTGCTTGGTTCTTGCCTGCGGTTTCGCCGGATACTGGGGCGGCGGGCAGATGCTGCTGATCGGCGTCATTTTGTATGCGCCGATGCCGCTGAACGCCTGCGTGGCGATCCTTTCCAGATGGGATGCTTCACAGCAGGCGCAGCGGACGGCACGGCTCGCGCTTGGTGCGAATCTCGCAGCCTCTCTCGCGCGTGTTGGCTGCATTCTCGCCGGAGCCGATCTGCGGTGGGTGGCGGCCAGCATTGCACTAGAGACGGTGGTGACGGCGGTCTTCGCCCTTCACTGGGCCTGGAGGCAGGGCTGGGCGCCGGAACTGTTCGGCTGGGATTCGAAGATCGCCGCTGGACTGCTGCGGGAGTCGCTGCCGCACTTTCTCGCGCACTCCGGCACGCTGCTGCTGCTGCGCGTGGATCAGCTCATGGTTTTCCACATCAGCGGTGCGCATGAGGCGGGCATTTACGCTGCCGCCACGCGGCTTTCAGAAATCACCTATGCCAGCGGCCCGCTCATGATCATGACTTTTCTGCCGGTGCTCTCTGTCGCCCATCAAAACGATCCCGGGCGCTACGCCGCATTGCGCGGCAGCCTGTTTGGCTGGCTCACGCTGTTGGCCTACGGCTCCGCCGCTTTTTGGATCCTCGCGGGAAGGTGGATCGTTGACCGGGTCTATGGAGCCGCCTTTGAGGGGGTGTTCGTCGTTCTTGCTATTCACGGGCTGGCTGCGCTTCCCTATCTCCACGGGGAGCTGCGCGGAGCCGTGCTGGTGATCGAAAAAAAGACCGTCTGGAGCCTCCGCTGCGCTCTGGCGGGTCTGCTGCTCAATGTCCTGCTGAATCTCTGGCTCGTGCCCGCCCATGGCGCAGCTGGCGCGGCGTGGGCCACGGGGGTGGCCTACCTTCTGGTGTGGTTCGTCTCCTCCCTCGTGCTGCCGAGCCTGCGGTCCATCGGCTGGCAGCAGCTTTCCGCGCTGCTCGCACCTTTCCGGCTGCGCCGCGAACTGGCGGCCATCAAGGCGTTGACGGCGTGAGCCGCTCTCCTTTCTTTCATGAACGGTAACCGCAACTCCAATGTGCTGGTTCAGATCCTGGGCATGCTGCTCGGCCTGTACGCCATTTTCTCCGTCATGCTGACGGAAGGGAATTCGATCAGCGAGCTGTGCCGCATTCTCATGGTGGCAGGCTTTCTCTTCTGCGCTCTCAGTCCTCGTCTGGGGCTGTTCGTGTGGCTGGTTTCCTCGGGTTACATGGATCTGCTGAAGCGCTTGATGGTGAGCACAGGCCGCATCTCGCAGACGGACCTGTATTTTGTGCTCGGCATCCATCCCATGATGATGGCGGGCCTGTGCGTGGGAGTGGTGCTCGGGGCTATCACCGGTCGCTTCAATCTGGGCGGATGGCATTTCAAGCGGCTGCTCGCGGCAGGGGCCATCATGGTGCTGGCGGGACTCGCAGCTGCGCGTGAGAAGGGCATGAGCCTGTCCTCCATCCTGCCGGAAATCGCCAACAACGGCTTCTACGCCATCCTCATCTTTCTGGTGCCGGTCCTGCTTCCGAACCTGAAGGAGGTTCTGCAAGTCTTGCGCACCCTGGTCATCGCTTACATCCCGGTGGCGATCTACGGCATCTATCAGCAGTACGCAGGCTTTCAGGATTTCGAGATCGACTACCTCATGACGGGCCTGTCCATCGAGATCAAGCAGCTCCTCTCCGACGAAGTGCGGGCCTTTTCCACTTTGAACTCGCCCACGGCGCTGGGATTCGCGTCCGGTGCGTGCTTCACCTTCGCGCTGATCCTTGGCGGTCATCGCGATCAAAGTGCGGCCCGCTTCCGCTTCCCCAGCATGGTGGCCGCCGGGCTCATGTTGCTGTTTGTGGGCGCCTGGCTGAGCTCCACCGCCCGCTCGGCGGCGGTCGCCATCCCCATGGCATTGCTGGCCCGCTACTGCTTCAGCGATGCCCGGCGCACCCGGGCCTTTTACATCACGGCGGTCGGCAGTTTTGTGCTGCTCGTCGCGACTTCCGGCTGGCTGCTGCGGGTGCTGCCGAACGCCATGGATACGATGTTCGAGCTGGCCGGCGGGCAGGGCTTTGCCGATCAGATTCTGCGCGTCGGAACCTACTACGAGCGCTTGATGGGATTCTCCAATGTGCTCGCCAATCCCGCCGCCTACACGCTGCGCGGCATGGGGGCGGACCGCGGCGGTGACTACAATGACGAATTCATGAACCACGATCCGCTCAGCGGCACGCTCGTGCGCTACGGCGTGGTGGCTCTTGTGTTCATGATTGTGATGACCTTCTTCTTGCTCCGGCATGTCCACCAGTCGGTGCTGAAGCTGCCGGCGGGTTCCGTGCGCAATGTGGGCTGCCTGCTGTTGAGCGTGCCGCTGGCCTATCTCCTGGCCTCCGTCCTGCAGGGCACCGTTTTCTTCACCTTCCCGCTGAACGCCTTTACCTGGCTGTGCATGGGCATGGTGGACGCGCTCG
>CAMAZK010000416.1 GCA_945863205.1 Akkermansia muciniphila
TCGCCGGCCTCAGCGGCATGATCGCGGCATCGTTCATCCAGTTTCCCGAACTGATCACGCAGCTGCAGCGCTCCCTGGGCGCGACGGAGCGCGTGCGTGAGATTCTGCGTGATGAGGTGGAGCCGCAGGACAGCGAAACCGGCACAACGAGCCGCTTCAAAGGCGAGATCGAGATGCGCGATGTCAGCTTTGCCTACGCGACGCGTCCGGATGCCGTGGTGCTGCGGAACTTTGAGCTCAAGGCAAACGCGGGGCAGCGCATCGCGCTGGTCGGGCCGAGCGGCTCTGGCAAGTCCACCACCGTTGCGTTGCTGTTCCGTTTCTACGATCCAACCGCCGGTGAGATCCTGATCGACGGCAAGCCGATTCGTGACATGACGCTGACCCAACTTCGCCGGAATCTGGCCCTGGTGCCGCAGGAGGTGCTGCTCTTCGGCGGCAGCATTCAGGAAAACATCGCCTACGGCAAGCCGGGTGCGACAGAGGAGGAGATCATCAGCGCGGCAAAGAAAGCGAACGCGCATGAATTCATCGCCGGGCTTACGGAAGGCTATCAGACGCTGGTCGGAGATCGCGGCACGCAGCTCTCAGGCGGACAGCGGCAGCGCATCGCCATCGCGCGCGCCATTCTCGCCGATCCCGCCATTCTCATCCTCGATGAAGCCACGAGCAGCCTCGATGCGGAGAGCGAGCGCCTCGTGCAGGACGCGCTGGACAAGCTCATGGAAAACCGCACCAGCATCATCGTGGCTCATCGCCTCAGCACCGTGCGGCGCTGCGACCAGATCCTCGTCATGTCCGGCGGCGCGATCCTAGAGCGCGGCACCCACGATGAACTCGTGGCCAAACCGGGCGGCCTCTACGGCTCCCTGGCGAAGCTGCAACTCGAGTAGCCCGGCCGAAGGCGGTCAGTTCGTTGCTCCGCAGTCCCGTGGTTCAACGCTTTGTCCTCATCGCATGCACGAGGCAGAACAGCCCGCCCAGCAGCATGAAACCGCCGAGTCCGATCAGGAATTGGAACGGCAGCACCGCAAATTTCGTCACGCGGCTGATCTGCGGCTCTTCGGGCGCGTAGGTCACGGTGACCCTGCCGGTGGCCTGCGCGGATTTGTAGTCGCCGCTGTCCACATCGAACTCCTTCGTGATCGCCGCGTGGCCCTTCGGAACATACTCGGCCACCACGGTCAAGGACTGCCCGCCTTTGGCAAGCGCTCGCGAGGCGCTGGAGACGACGCGTCCTTCCGTCACCGCCGAACTTTGCGCCAGCCTTTGATCCTCCTGAACACGCGTCCAGCCGAAATGCGTCACCCAGCCGCCCATGCCGAGCAGGGAGCTGACGATCAGAATGAATTTGGTTTGCTGCTGCCACATGAGATGCGGGGGAGAAATCGTGCGCCCGCAATTTCCCCGACATCGCCTCTCCCGCGAGTCATTTGTCCCGCGAAAATGCTCCCAATGACGCGGGGGAGGTGTGAGGCAGCACAAACAAGACGCTCGCCTGAAAAGCGGTCTAAATAAATGTTTAAGACCCGGGTGACCTGCAAATTAGGATTGAACCTCGATAATGAACTTTGGTACGTTCATAAAGAAATTCGATAAATTTCCGAGTTCAATGACCAGTCCATCTTTCATCCTTCACCCAATCTTGCCATGAATCCACTGCTGCAACGCTTCCTTACCCCGAGCCTTTTGCTCGGTCTTTTGGCTTCCAGTCCTGTGCTGGCGGAGAGCTACACGGACATCGAAGTGTCCAACAATGCCACCATTGCGGGTGCGGCGTTTTTTGGCAGCATCCAGGTGGATCCAATGGGAAACTCCCTCTCGCACGGGATGGCGCTGAATGTGAGCCAGACGACGGAGGAGGTGTGGAGCAGTTACATCATCCCCTCGCATTATGTGGACAACTGGGTGACGGTGGAAGACTGGGGCTGGATAGATGTGGGCGGCTATTGGAGCCCGCAGTACTCCTGGCAGGTGGTGGGGCAGGACTATTTCCCGCCTGTTTACGATGAGTTTAGCAACATCATCGAGCCGGAGCGCTGGGAGGACCGCTATGACAACGTGTACATCGGGGACACATGGTTTGCGGGCAATCTGATGTGGGAGATCATTGGCACCCATCAAGAAAACCAGCAGATGTGGGTGTCGGAGGTGACGCAGACTTATTCCGAGCTGCGCTACAACGCGCCGGTGATCCACCAGCGGGCGACGCGGTCGGACTCGAACTGGGTGTGGGAGGTGCCGGACGGCAACGGTGGCACGCGGGAGGTGCTGCGCCTGTGGGACGGCGGGCTGGCGCTGGCGGATGCCGACGGCATGAGCATGACGCTCTCGCCCACGGCGTTGTATTACACACGCAACGGCACGGTGGCGGGAGCGAGCAGTTCCAACACGACGGCGCAGGTCGGCGCGGAGGTGACGACCTACATCACGACCTCCAACGGCGGCGGGCTATGGGCGCAGAGCAAGACGGAGCTGCGCCCGGAGCTGGTGCGGCTGACGCGCACGGAGGCGACCGGTGGCACGACGACGATCGGACAGACGCAGATCGCGGCAAAGAGCGCGAGCTTTGGCGGGGTGGTCACCGTGCAGGGGAATCTGAAGGTGCAGGGGGTTCTGCGGGTGGCGCAGCATGGGGATCTTAGCATGGGAGAGTTCACCAATGGGCCGACGCCGGAGTGATACTGCCCGCGCAGCTAGAACCAGGAACTTTGAACTCTTTCATTTGAACTCTGATGAACCCTTTTCGTGTGTGTCGTGGGCCGGTCTTGTGGCTGGCGTTGGTGCTGCTGCTGACGTTGAAGCTGTGGGCACCGCCGGCGTGGTGGGCAGAGCGTGCCGTGCTGGCCGGAACGGCGGCGGACGATTATGCGGCGCTGAACCAGGGGCAGCTCAAAAACTTCGTGCGCGGGGCGGTGGATGAGATGAATGCCAGGCTGCCGGGCGGGGCTGGCGCGGCGCTGAACAATCTGGTGGCAGGCTGGCGGGCGAACTCGGCCTCGGCAGATGACTTCGCGGCGGCGAACGTGGGCCAGCTCAAGGCGATGGGGAAGATGGTGCGGGCGCGGCTGGCGGAACTGAACCTGTCCGTGCCTCCGCTGGGCACCGCCACGACCGACGATGAC
>CAMAZK010000417.1 GCA_945863205.1 Akkermansia muciniphila
GCGTGGCGTGTCTTTGGCGTCATAGGAGATCGCTCCAGCCTCGCTGGTGCCGTAGAGGGAGTGCAATTTCATGCCGTGGGCCTCACGAAAGCGCCTCTCCAGCTCCAGGCTCAGCGGCGAACCGGCGCTCACGCAGAGAGCGGCGCGCCGCATCGGCACCCCGGCCATCAGCCACGCCCGCCACAACGCGGGAATGCCCGGGACGAAGGCGCGTTCATGCGCCTCCATCGCCTCGCCCAGCAGGTGCGGAAACGGCGCGGCGACGGCATGCAGCGGCAGGCCGTGCAGCAGCGTCTGGAGAACGGTCGTCGTCAGTCCGTAGGAATGCGCCGGGGAAATGGCCGAGACGACCGCGTCGCAGCCGTCAAGCTTCAGCGCCGCGTGAAGGCGGTCCACGTCGGCGAGGATCTGGGCGGCGGTGAAAAACTGGCAGCGGCGCAGGCCTGAGCCGCCGACGGTTTGCTTGACGAGAAAGACGCCCGCAGGCGGCGGACGGGTCGGGAGCCGCTGCTCGCGATCTTTTTCGACCACCTGGACGTAATCCTGCCGAAGAATCGCCGCCAGAATTCCCGTCATGACCTCTTCCACCGATCCGCGAGCCACCTTCCCGTCAAAAACACGGGCAGCAGCATCGAGTGCGGCAAAGGTCAGCGTGCGTTCCGCCGAGTGCAGAGCCACCGCGTCCCGCCGCTGCTCCAACACATGTTGCCAACGCTGTAGGATCATACTAACGATGCCCAGCTAAACTGTTGATGCTCCGTTGTCCACCACAGGCCGATTCCCAGCCGCCCCAAATCGTCGTCACCGGTGTCGGGCTGGTTTCGGCACTCGGCATGGGCTGGAAGGACCACGAGCAGGCGTTTCGGGACCAGCGCACGGGTTTCGGCCCGATTTCACGCTTCGACGTGGGCGAGCGCACAGCCCACACCGCCGCGCTGGTGGATCTGCCTGAGGACCGGCTTTTTCACACCCTCAGCGCACGCGCCGAAACCCGCGTGGACCACGGCACCCGGATGCTGCTGCTCGCCATTCGCGAGGCCATGACCCAGGCCGCCCTGCCCTCCTCCGATCCGGTTCAGGCGATGATCATCGGCACCTCCGCCGCCGCCATGCAGCACGGCGAATCCTACAGCCGCACCCTGCTGAACAGCCCGCGACGCATCCGCGGTCAAACGACACGTGTGGAGCACTACCAGCCGCAGACGCAGATGCGCACCCTCGCCGATGAACTCGGCTGGCCCGGGCAGGTCATGCTCATCTCCAACGCCTGCGCTTCCGGAGCCAACGCGGTCGGCACCGGGCTGGAACTGCTCCGCTCCGGTCGCGCCCAGTGCGTCATCACCGGCGGCTACGACGCCATCACGGAGCTTGTCTTCGCCGGATTCGACGCCCTCCGCGCCCTCGCTCCCTCCGGCCTGCCGCGCCCCTTTGATGCCGAACGCGACGGACTCGCTCTGGGAGAAGGCGCCGGCGTCCTCATCCTCGAAACCAGCGCCCACGCCCATGCGCGTGGTGCCACGCCGATCGCCCTTCTCGGCGGCTACCACACCGCCACGGACCTGCACCATCTCACCCAGCCGGATCCCGCCGGAGCCGCCGCCGTCCGCACCATGACCCGCGCCTGTGAAATGGCGGGCCTCACGCCGGAAGAAGTCGATTACATCAACTCCCACGGCACCGGCACGCCCTTCAATGACGCAGCCGAATCCGCCGCCATCGCCACATGGGCCGGGGAGGCTCTGGACCGCGTGCCTGTGAGTTCCACCAAGTCCGCCATGGGCCACCTGCTCGGTGGCGCGGGAGCGGTGGAGGCCGGCATCTGCGTGATGTCGCTGGCCGGACAGTGGGTCCCCGGCTCGCTGAACATCCGCACCCTGGATCCCGCCGCCCGCTTTGACCTGGTGCGGAATTTTCGCTCCGCGCGGGTGCGCAGCGCCCTGACCAACTCCTTCGGCTTCGGCGGCACGAACGCCAGCCTCGTCTTTCGTTCTGTCTGATGATCACGGACGCCACCCGCATGCCCTCTCTTGTGATTCGCGGCCTCGGTGCCGTCAGCGCCGCCGGCTGGTCGGTGGACGAAATGGTCGCCGCTGTGAGCGAGCGGCGGTCGATCCCCGCCACCGCCGTCCCGCGTGCCGACGGTCTCCGCAACTGGGACGTGACGGCGAAACTCGTCCCCCCTGCCCCGCCCGCACTCCTGCCAAAGCACCCGCGCCTGCGCCGCGCCAGCCCCGTCACCCGCTTCATGGTGGCCGCCGCGCAGGAGGCTCTGAAGGGCGCCGAATTTGATCCGCAGCGTCTCGGCATTATCGTGGTGATGACCAACGCCTGCGTGCAGTTCACCAGCCGCTTTTACAACGAAGTCATCCACACGCCCGCGCTGGCCAGCCCGCTGCTGTTTCCGGAAACCGTCTTCAACGCGCCCGCCTCGCACCTCGCCACCCTCGTCGGCGCTTCGGGTCCCGTGTCCACCCTGATCGGAGAATCCAATCTCATCGCCGAAGCCCTGCGTCTCGGCGGCCTGTGGCTCGATAACGGCCAGGTGGATCACTGCCTCGTCATCGGAGCCGAAGAAGCCGACGCACTGGCGCTGGAGGCCATGACCTACTACCACAAGCGCCTCGTCGGCGGAGAAGGCGCCGGCGCCCTGCTGCTCTCCCTCGAAGGCGATGGTCCGCGCATTGAAGCCGTCCACGGCCCCTTCAGCTACGCCACCCGGGCGCAGCGCCGCAAGGCGCTCGAAGAAATGATCCCGCACATTCGCCCAAGCTCCATGCTCGTGGACCGCGCCATCGGCATCGACCGACTCGACCGCGACGAGCGCCTCGCTTGGTCAGCGACCGCACCGCCGACCATCCATCACCCGCTCGAAATCCTCGGCGAGTGCATGGGTGCGGCTTCAGCCTTGCAGCTGGTGCTCGCCGCCGCCTTGGCACGGCCATCGCCCGTCACCTGCGCTGTCTCCCTGCCCGGAACCGGATCGGCTGCCTTCGCGGTGGAGATTTCCACGGAAACAACAGACCAGCCCCCGGACTGACCGCCCGCGTCCGGGACCTCATCTGACCGACATCGGGACTCGCCGTCTGGTTCCCTGGAGCGGTCGCCTTGTTTCGAGGGTT
>CAMAZK010000418.1 GCA_945863205.1 Akkermansia muciniphila
AGCCAGCTCAAGGAACTCAAAACGAAGACCGAGGAGGAGAACAAGACCATCACCACCACGGACACGGAGCGGGAAAAGCTCGACGCCCGCAGCAAGGAACTCATCACCGTCCAGGACAGCCAGATCGAGATCGTGGAGAAGTTCGAGGCCCGCGTGCGCAAGCTCTGGAAGATGCTGCCGCTCACGCTGCAAACCAAGCTCCAGCCGCAATACGACGGCATGCCGGTAGAAGGCAAGAAGCGCGACGAGATCAAGGCTACTGCCAGCGAGCGCTTCCTCAAGGTCCTGGCCATCCTCAACGAGGTGAACAAGTTCCACTCCGACATCCACGTCGTGAACGAGCGCCGCAAGCTCAAGGACGGTCGCGAGGTCGAGGTGCGCGCGATCTACTTTGGACTCGGCGTGGCCTACTTTGCCGGCAGCGAGGAAACGGCGGACGTGGCCGGAGTCGGCACCCCTGGCCCTGACGGATGGGAATGGAAGGAGACGCCGGAGGTCGCCGCAGACATCGACCTGCTCATCGGCATGAACAAGGGGGAGAAGGTGGCCGGCTTCGTTCCGCTGCCCGTCGAAATCCGCTGATCCACGCACCCGCACATTTTCATGATCATGAAGACGAAACTCATCACTCTCTTGCTGCTGACCCTGGCCTCCGCATTGCATGCGCAGGCCCCGGCGGCGGCCAGTCCGCTTAAGGGCGTCACCGCTGACCTGCAGGACCGGCTCGACAAGGCCAGCGCCGAGCTGGCGGAGACGCGCAAGGCCATCGAGGCGGAGAAAATCCCGATGACCAAGCGACTCAACGTGCTGGAGGAGCAGCTCATCGATGCACGCAAGGAGTACGACCGCGTCCTGCGCATCCGCGACAGCCGCACGCTCGACATCACCAACCTCAAATCGCAGATCAAATCCCGCGAGGACGGCACGAACTACCTCGTGAACCTGCTGGACGAGTTCACGCGCAACTTCGAGTCCCGCATCCACATCACCGAGCTGCAAAAGCTGGGCGACGAACTCAAGGCGCTGCAGAACAAGGGCAACAACGCCAATCTCGGCACCGGTGAGCAGTTGCAGGCCCGGTTTGACATCGTGAGCATGGCGCTGGATCGCCTGGACGCGTCCGCAGGCGGCCAGACCTTCGACGGCAAGGCGACCGATAGGAGCGGCAACGTCGCGGAAGGAAAATTCGTCACCCTCGGCCCGCTGGCCTTCTTCGGCTCGAATGACGGGAAAAAGTTCGGCCTCGCCGATTTGAAGCTCGGCTCCGCCGATCCCACGCTGCTCGTCCTGCCGGAGGCCGCGAAGCCGCAGGGCATCATCGACGTGGCGCAGGGGGGCAAAGGCAGTCTGCCCATCGACTCCACACGCGGCAACGCCTTCAAGCTTGAAGAGACGAAGGACAGCATGATCGACGAGATCAAAAAAGGCGGCCCGCTTATGTGGCCCATCGTCAGTATCGGCCTGCTGGCCGTGTTTGTCGGCCTGCTGAAGTGGCTGCAGCTCAGCGCCGTCGGCCGCCCCACCAGCAAGCGCGTGCAGGAGCTGCTGGCGCTGCTGGATGACCGCAAATACGAAGAGGCTGAAAAACTCGCCCTGCGCACCCGGGGTCCGATCGGCAAATTCATGGCCGCCGCAGCGAAGCACTACACCGATCCCACGGAGGTCATGCAGGAGACGATGTTCGAAAAGATTCTCGATGCCAAAACGAAGCTCAATTCCTGGATTCCCTTCGTGAAGATCGCCGCCGCCGTGGAGCCGCTCTTCGGGCTGCTCGGCACCGTCACGGGGATGATCAACACCTTCAAGCTCATCACCGTCTTCGGCACCCAGGATGCCTCCACCTTCTCCTCCGGCATCGCCGAGGCGCTGATCACCACCGAATGGGGCCTCATCACCGCCATTCCCTGCCTCCTGATCGCCGCCTTCCTCGCCCGCAAGGCCCGCACCGTCATCGATGACATGGAGAAGCTCGGCGTCCGCATCATGAATCACCGCGTGGCCGGCCAGCAGCGCATCCGCATCGGCAAGAAGCCGGAGAAACCTGCCAGTGATGGCAGCAGCAGCGGCGGCCTGGAAAAAATCTCCGGGGATGACGCTCCCGGTGCTCTGCCGGTTCCTGCCTGATCGCACCCTCATGCACGCCGTCCTTCCAGCTCCGATTTTGGCCGCCAGCTCGTTTGTGAGCGAGTACTGGCAGGGCGCCCTCGACCTTTGGGACGCGGGCGGCTGGGCCATGTGGCCTCTGGCGATCACGGCTTTCATCTGCTACGCGAAATGCGGCGAACTGTTGTTCGAGTTTTGGATCAGGAACTACCGCATCAAGCATTACTTCGGCGGGCGGAAGGTCATCGCAAAACTCAGCGGCGACCATGCGGCCTCCGCCAGCGTTTTTGACGCCGCAAAGCGCTACATCAACTTCCACGGAGTGGAGCTCGACAACGAGCGCAGCTACCAGGATGTGGAAACCGCCTTCCACGAGGTGGTCTCAGATGAGATCCCGCCTTTGGACCGTGAATTGAAGTTCATCCAGGTCACCGTGGCCGCCGCGCCGCTCTGGGGGCTGCTGGGCACCGTCACCGGCATGCTCACCACCTTCATGGGGCTGGCGAAGGGCGCAGGCGGAGACAAGACGATGAACGTCATCGCCGGCGGCATCTCCGAGGCTCTCATCACCACCGAGACGGGGCTCGTCATCGCCCTGCCGGGTTACTTTCTCCACTACATCCTCACCGCGAAGCGCAGCAAGTTCGAGGGCTTCCTCGAGCATCTCCAAAACGCCTGCTGCCAGCGGGTGCTCAAGCTCAACCGCCACCAGCTCGTCGAGGAATAACCAACACCGCACACCATGCCACGATTCGGAAGCACCAACGAACCCGAGGAGGAAGCCGCCATCGACATCTCTCCGCTGATCGACTGCATTTTCATCCTGCTCATCTTCTTCATCGTCACCACCACCTTCGTGGAGGAGACCGGCATCGAGGTGGACAAGCCGCAGGCCGCCGCCGCCTCCGCGCTGGAGAAGCAGAGCGTCATGATCGCCGTCACCGCCGATGG
>CAMAZK010000419.1 GCA_945863205.1 Akkermansia muciniphila
AGATGTGGCCGCAGGGGCGGATCTGGGCAGCCTGTTCAAGCCGGACAGACCACGAGGCGAGCTGGGGCCGACATGGCTGCGCGAGCACCGCGGCAGGCTGGTGCTGCTCAGGCATCAGACCACGGGCATGATGATCCGGGGACAGATCATGCGGATCGAAGCCTCCACCCTTGACGTTTTTCTTGGTGCGCCCTGGCTCAACAGTTCGGACGAACTCGACCGCCTGGGGCTGACGCTCGGTGACTTCGCCCCGCATGATCCTGCGCAGGATCTGCTGCATGTGGTCCAGGTGCATCGGATCGCCAACGAGGAACTGCAAATGTTAAACCGGCAGCTCAAGTCAAAGCAGGCGGAGATCCTCGCGAAGGAATCGGAGACCCGGAAGCTGGCGATGGTGGCGGAACGCACGGACAACGCCGTCATCCTGGCGAACAAAGAGGGCCACATCGAATGGGTGAACCGCGCCTTCGAACGCATGACAGGCTGGAAACTGGAGGAGGTCCGCGGACTCAAGCCGGGGAGCTTTCTTCAAGGGCCGCAGACGGACCCGAAAGTGGCGCAGGACATGGGCAAGAAGCTGCGTCAATGCAGTGGATTCCGCTCGGAGATCCTCAATTACAGGAAGGACGGCACCCCCTTCTGGGTGAGCATCGAGGTACAGCCCATCGAGGACAAAGAGGGTAATCTGACGCATTTCATGGCCGTCGAGACGGATGTGTCCGGGCTGAAGCGCGATGAACTGCGCCGCCGGCTGGAAAATGCCGCCGCAAAGGCCATCGCCTCCGGTCACGATGCCGGGACGCTGATCCCGGCGGTGCTCCAGAGTCTGGCTGAAGCCTTGCAGGCGACCTTTGGGGCTTGGTGGGCGGTGGATGAGTCGAATAAAGTGCTGCGGTTCTCCGACATGCACTGCAAGGATGGTGCCGCCGGGCAGATGTCGGCGTTCGTTGATGCCTCCGCCAAAATGAAAGTTAAGCAGGGCACAGGGCTGCCGGGCAGAGTCTGGCAGACTCAAACCAGCCACTGGATCACCGACATCCGCAAGGACGAAAACTGCCCGCGCCACCAAGCAGCCTGCGTCTGCGATCTGGCTGCGGTCGTGGCCTTACCCATTGTGGTGGACGGCACCGTTCGGGGGGTGTTGGAGTTCTTCAGCATTCATCTGGATGCGCCGGACCTGCACCTGCTGGAAACGCTGAATCACATCGGCAGCCAGCTGGGGGTGCAGATGAAGCGACTGGAGGCGGAGGAAGCTCTGCGCCGCAGCGAACGTGCGATGAATGAAGGCCAGCGCCTGGCGCATTTGGGCACGTGGGAAATGGATCTGCAGACCGGCAGGCTGACTTGGTCGGATGAAAAGTTCCGCATCTACGGCTTCGAACCGCAAAGCTTCTCCCCCACCATCGACCACGTGCGCCGGTGCGTGCTGGCAGAAGACCTGCCGACCTTCCTGGCCACGCTGGAGACGGTGGTGCGCACTGGAAACAGCCAGGAGGTGTCCTACCGCGTCACCCGCCCGGACGGCAGCATCCGCCATGTTCACACCCTGGCTGCCGCTGAAAACAACCCTCAAGGCGTGCCCTGCCGCCTCGTCGGTACCATGCAGGATGTCACAGCCCTCGTTCAGACGGAGAACGCCTACAAACAGGCCCAGCGCATCTCCCACCTGGGCAACTGGACGCTGAACTTGAGCGATGGCAGCATCCGCTGGTCGGAGGAAAAGTACCGCATTTATGGCTACGAGCCCGGCTCCGTGGAGGTCAATCTCGAATTCTGCAGGCTGGCAATTCATCCCGACGACGTGGACCGTGTGATGCAGTTTGTGGACACCGTCGCGAAAACGGGAGAGCCAAAAACAACGATTTACCGCATCATCCGCCCCGATGGTGAGGTGCGCCACCTGCGCAGCAGCGCTGAAGTCAGCCGCGGAGCCGACGGCGTGGCCCGCGAAGTGCTGGGAATAGCACTCGACATCACCGAACTGGTGGAGGCGCAACACACCCTCCAGCAGACCGAGGAGCGCTGGCAGTTGGCGCTGGAAAACAACGGCCTCGGCGTCTGGGACTGGAACATCACCAGCGGACACGTTCTCTACACGGACAGGCTGCAACAGATGCTCGGCTACGAGCCCGGTGAATGGCCGCAGCACGTTGACAGTTGGGCCTCGCGCGTGCACCCCGCAGACCTCGCGCTGGTGATGGACACCATGGAAAAGTGCCTCAATGGTGAGACACCCGACTACCTCTGCGAACACCGCCTGCGCTGCAAAGACGGCTCCTGGAAATGGGTGCAGGACGTGGGACGCGTCGTTTCTTTCACCAAGGAAGGCCGCCCGCAGCGGATGATCGGCACGCAGATGGACATCCACATCCGCAAAAAGACAGACGATGCAGCCAGGCAGCGCTCCGAGCTGCTCAACGGCATCCGCTCTGCTCAGGAGCACTTCATCGGCAGCGCAGACATGGGACCGGTGTTTGCCGAGATGCTCGATGTGGTCGTGAAGCATACCGGCAGCGGATTCGGATTCGTTGGTGAAGTTCTGAAAGACGAAAACGGCGCCCCCTTTCTCCGCTCTTACGCACTGACGGACATCTCCTGGGATGAACAGAGCAGGAAGCTCATGCAAGACATGGGCCCACAGGCCATGGAGTTCCGGAATCTGAACACCCTTTTCGGCAGTGCCATGACCACGGGCGATGTGGTCATCGCCAACAATGCGGCTGGAGATCCGCGCCGTGGGGGGCTCCCGCATGGCCATCCGCCCATCCACTGCTTTCTGGGCCTGCCCGTTTACGACGGCCTCGAAATGGTCGGACTCGTCGGCCTGGCCAACCGTCCAGACGGTTACGATCGGGAGGGCCTCCGCGAGCTGGATCCGTTCCTCGCCGCCGTCAGCAGCATGATCGTGGCGCGCCGCGAAGCCGACCGCCGGCGGCAGATTGAGCAGGAGCTGCGCACCGCCCGCGACAAAGCGGAGGCCGCCAACCGCGCCAAGAGCGAGTTCCTCGCCATGATCAGCCACGAAATCCGCACCCCGATGAA
>CAMAZK010000420.1 GCA_945863205.1 Akkermansia muciniphila
CCGGCCTCCGTCATCGCCAGAATCTCCGCCGGTGGAGACGGCGCACCCATTTCCACCACGATCGCCAAAAAGCCGATGAGCAGGAGGTGAACGCCCAGCGCCAGGATCAAAGCCACCGTGAAGCGCAGCACGAGGTGACGCGACGGCGCTGGAACGGGTGGGGTGGGAGACTCCATGAGAGTGCGCAGGCTATGATCCCTGAGGCGGAGCCTGTCGAGATGAATCAGAACGTCACCACCTCAAGCGCGCAGGACGTGTTTTAGAATGACGAAGCCAGAATGGCCAGCGCTCTGGCTTTCGGGCTTCGTCATTGATTCGTCATTCCTCATTCTGGTTTCGTCATTCACACCCTCCCCCGATACTCTCCCGGCGCCACGCCGACCCAGCGCTTGAAAACGCGCGAAAAGATCGCCGCGTTCGCGTAGCCGACCTTCGCCGCCACGACTTCCAGTTTGTCGTTCTCCGTCTCAAGGAAACGCCGCGCCTGCTCCATGCGCAGGCAGGTGAGATGCTGCATCGGACTGCGGCCCAGCTCCTTCAAACACAACCGCCGCAAATGCTCCGGGCTGCAATGACTGCGATGCGCCAGTTCCGCCAGCGTCCAGTCGCGCATCAGATCCTGCTCAACATCCGCCCACAGCTTTGCGATGCGCGGTTCCTTGCTCCGCCACGGCTGCGCGATGCGGCGGATCGTCGCGTGCAGAAGTTCCAGCCAGTGGTGCAGCATTCGCGGCTCGCGCTCCCCTTCCCACTCGGCACGCACTCCGGCGATGATGCGTGCGATCTCACCGGCGTGCGCCGTCGGCATCACCGGGGACGCCGCACCGACCACGGGCGTGACAAAACTCGGCTCGTCGTAGCGAATCCAGGCGAAGCACCAGCGCTCGCGCCCCTTCGCCTCAAACGCATTCAGCACTCGCGGCGGCGCCAGGCAGACCATGCCCGGCCTCACCCGCTGCCAGCGCCCGTCGAGCAGGATCGAGCCCTCACCGCTGACGCAGGCGAGCACGAAACTGCCCTCCGGCTTCATCCGCACGCGGCGGTAGGGCGGCAGCGCCTCGTCCATGCCAAAGCGGGCGATACGGTGGGTGCTCATCTCCACGCATTCCCGGGCCTCCACCACCCAGCGCCGCGTCTTGGGGCCGTCGATGGTGGTTTCGTGGAGTTCGTCGTTCATGATGGCCTGATTTAATCGCCAATCGCTGACGATGTCACGCACAGGTGCATTTCAGGCATGACACCGTGCATGCGGACCTGCTAGCCTGCCTTATCACCAACGTACTTACGCCATGCGCCGACTCTCACGCCTCTTTGCCCTCAGCTCTTTGCTTTTTGCCACCGCCTACGCGCAGCCCGTTTCCATTTTCGACGGTAAAACCCTCGACGGCTGGGACTACGATCCGAAAATCTGGCGCGTGGAAGACGGCATGATCACCGGCGGTTCCACCACGGAGAAGATCAGAGAGAACCACTTCATCTGCACCAAGAAGAGCTACCAGAACTTCGAGCTGAAGCTCAAAATCAAGGTCAGCGGCGATCCCAAGACCGGCCTGCTCAACAGCGGCATCCAGATCCGCAGCCAGCGCGTGCCGGGCGGTGCGCACATGAGAGGTTATCAGGTCGATTGCGGCGCGGGCTGGTTCGGGAAGATTTACGACGAATTCCGCCGCAACAAGGTCATCTGGGCGCCCAGGCCGGAACAGCAGGCCGCGCTGGACAAGGTCGTCGATGTCCCCGGCTGGAACGAATACCGCATCCGCGCCGAAGGCCCGCGTATCCAGACCTGGATCAATGGCGTGCTCTGCATCGACTACACCGAAGAGGACAAAAACATCGCGCTCGACGGCCTCCTCGGCCCGCAGGTCCACAGCGGCGGCGTTTGCCTCGTCCAGGTCAAAGACGTGACGATCGAAGAACTGCCGCCCACGCCCGGTGCGCCGACTTGGGAGTCGCTCGGCGGCGTCGAAGCCGCGCGCAAACTCGTCGCTCCGCAGCCGAAGAAGCAGGCTGCGGCTCCTGCCAAACCGAAGCGCGATACCAGCTACAACAACGTCCAGGGCACCGCCTTGACCGCGCAGGAGCAGTTGAAGAAGTTTCACGTCGCCGATGGCTACGAGATCGAACTCGTCGTCCAAGAGAGCGACGGCATCGGCAAGTTCATCAGCGTTTACTTTGATCAGCGCGGGCGCATGTGGACGCAGACCGCGCTGGAGTATCCCGTGGATGCCAATGAAAACCCCGCCGCCGCCGAGGCGGTGTATGCGGGCAAAGGCAAGGACAAGGTGCTCGTCTATCCACGGGAGTCGGTGAATGGACCGATTCCGGCGGGTGGACTCACGAATCCCACCGTCTTCGCCGACGGCCTCGCCATCCCGCTCGGCATCCTGCCGTGGGGCGCGGGCGATACCTGCTACGTCCAGCACGGCCACGATTTGAAGCTCTACAAAGACACGAATGGCGACGGCAAAGCGGACACCTTTGACGTCGTGCTCACCGGCTTCGGCGTGCAGGACTCGCACCTCTTTCCGCATCAGTTCACGCGGGCACCCGGCGGCTGGATCTGGATGGCGCAGGGCCTTTTCAACAACAGCCAGGTCCACAAACCCGGCAGCGATGTCGTCGTCGATTGGCCGAAGTGCAGCATGGCCCGCATGCGACCCGATGGCAGCGAGTTTGAAGTCATCAGCACCGGCCCGAACAACATCTGGGGCCTCGTCATCACCGGCGAAGGCGAGACCTTCATCCAGGAAGCGAACGACTACGGCTACCCCGTCATGCCCTTCCACGAATACGCCTACTACCCCGGCGGCATGGAGGCCTTAAAGAAGAGCTACCAGCCCGATTTCCCCCCGCAGACCGATGTGCGCATGGGCGGCACGGGTTTGAGCGGCTTAGCATTGATCGAAAGCGGACCGCTCTCGCCAGCCGCCGTGGCTCAGAGTTCTGTAGTCCCGGCTTCAGCCGGCTCAGGGGCATCAGAACCGGCTAAAGCCGGGACTACA